>NZ_JBIWLW010000004.1:0-410396 GCF_044766385.1 Streptomyces sp. NPDC102274
GGTTGATAGGCCGGATATGGAAGCCAGGTGACTGGTGGAGTTGACCGGTACTAATAGGCCGAGGGCTTGTCCTCAGTTGCTCGCGTCCACTGTGTTAGTTCTGAAGCAACGAACGGCTGTGTTGTTATCCGGCGGTTCGATATCTTCATAGTGTTTCGGTGGTCATTGCGTGAGGGAAACGCCCGGTTACATTCCGAACCCGGAAGCTAAGCCTCATAGCGCCGATGGTACTGCAGGGGGGACCCTGTGGGAGAGTAGGACGCTGCCGAACAATTGTTGTGGGAATGCCCTGCACCTTCTGGTGCAGGGCATTTCTGCGTTCCGGGTCCGGATTAGGCTCAGTACATGCGCTACGAACTGATCATCTTCGACAACGACGGTGTCCTTGTCGACAGCGAGCCCCTCTCCAACACCATCCTGGCCGCCTATCTCACCGAACTGGGCCATCCCACCTCCTACGAGGACTCCCTTCGGGACTACATGGGAGCCGCTGTTCACCGCGTCCATGACCTGGTGAAGGAGCGGACCGGTGAGCTCCTGCCCGCCGACTTCGACGACACCCTGCACGCCCGTGTCTTCGCCGCCTTCGAGCGGGAGTTGGAGCCCGTCGACGGCGTGACCGAGGTGTTGGAAAAGCTGGCCGGTGACGGGGTGCCCTACTGTGTCGCCTCCTCCGGGAGCCATGAGCGCATCCGCGTCGGGCACCGGAAGACCGGGCTGAACCGGTGGTTCGACGACAGCGTCATCTTCAGCGCGCAGGACGTCGGGCGCGGCAAGCCGGCGCCCGACCTCTTCCTTCATGCCGCCGAGCGCATGGGCGTGGCGCCCGGCCGCTGTGCGGTCGTGGAGGACAGCCCCCTCGGGGTCCGGGCAGCCAGGGCCGCGGGCATGGATGTGTTCGCGTTCACGGCCATGACACCCGCCGCCCAGCTCCCTGGCGCCACCGGGTACTTCAGCAGGATGGCGGAACTACCGGAGCTGCTCGCCTGATCCGTTCCCAGATCCGATCCGCCGTGTGATCTATCTACCCATGGGTAGACGAGCGTCCTACGCTGTCCGGCCATGACGGACGCGCGGTTGCGGCACGGTCGGCTCTCCCTGGCGCTGAGTTTCTTCGTCCAGGGGGTGACCTTCGCCCTGCTCGTGACGCGTATCCCCGCCATCCAGGACCGGTACGGGGTATCCGACGCGCTCCTCCCCGCCTTCCTCGCCGCCGTGCCGGTCCTCGCCGGCGTCGGCAGTGTCGTCACCGAGAAGCTGGTCGTGCGGGTACGGCCCGGGGTGGTGTTGCGCTGGGCACAGCCCGTCGTACTGCTGGCGCTTCTCGGCGCCGGGGCCGGTGGCGAGATGTGGCAGCTCGGCATCGCGCTGGCGGCGTTCGGGCTGTCGGTGGGTGCGCTGGACGCGTCGATGAACATGCTCGGGGTGAGTCTTCAACGGGCGTACGGCCGGAGCATCATGCTCGGCTTCCACGCCGCGTACAGCCTCGGTGGAATCGTCGGGGCCTCGCTCGCCTGGGCAGGCGCGCACTGGGATCTGTCGCTGCTGATGTCGTATCTCCCGGTGGTGGCCGTGCTGTTGCCGGCCGCGCTGATCGGCAGCCGTTGGTACGCGGACGCGGATGCGGACGCCGGCGCCGACCGTACGGACACGGAGCGAGCGGACACGGAGCGAGCGGCGGGGGCCGCGAGCAGGCCGGTCGCGTTCAAGCTGCTCCTGCCCCTCTGCCTCGTCATGGCCTTCGCGTACATCGGTGACTCCACCGTGTCGAACTGGAGCGCCAAGTACCTCCAGGACGTCCTCGGCGGCTCGGAGGAGCTGGCGACCGTTCCATACAACGCCTATATGGTCACGACGCTGCTGGGGCGTGCGGTCGGGGATCTCGGCGTGCGGCGGTTCGGTCCGGTGGCCGTCGTGCGGTGCGGGTCGCTGCTCGCGGGGGCCGGGTTCGCGGTGGTGGCGCCGGCGTCCGGCGCCTGGATGGGGATTCTCGGGTTCACGATGCTTGGACTCGGGCTGTGTGTGATCGTTCCGCAGACTTTCGCGGCGGCCGGACGACTGTTTCCCGCCTCAAGTGACATGGCCGTGGCCCGGCTCAATATCTTCAACTACGTGGGCTTCCTGATTGGATCGCCGCTGGTGGGGGCGGTCGGGGACCTGTGGAGCTACCGGGGCGCGATGCTCGTACCGATGGTGATGGTTTTGGTGACGCTTCTGTACGCCCGCTCGTTCGGGACGGCGCAGGACCGATACGGTGGCGGGCATGAGCGGCCGCGCACGGTTGATGTGGGATGACGCAGTAACGGGATACGACTTCGGGCCCAGCCATCCGATGGATCCCGTACGGCTCGTGCTGACCATGGGGTTGGTGCGGGCGTACGGGCTGGACCGGGCGGCGGACGTGGTGGCCGCGCCGGTCGCCGGGGACTCGACGCTGCGCCTTGTCCACGCGCAGGAGTATGTGGACGCGGTACGGCGGGTGTCGCTGGATCCGCGGGCCGCCGACGGTTCGTACGGTCTCGGCACGCCGGACGATCCGGCCTTCGCCGGGATGCACGAGGCGTCGGCGTTGATCGCCGGGCAGTCGGTCGGTGCGGCCGAGGCGGTGTGGCGCGGGGAGACCGCGCACGCCGTGAACTTCGCGGGCGGGCTGCACCACGCGATGCCCGGGGCGGCGTCCGGGTTCTGTATTTACAACGACGCGTCTCTGGCGATCGCGCGGCTCCTGGAGCTGGGCGCGGAGCGGGTCGCGTACATCGATGTGGACGTGCATCACGGAGACGGTGTCCAGACGGCGTTCTGGGAGGACCCCCGGGTGCTGACGGTGTCGCTGCACGAGCACCCTCGGACGCTCTTCCCGCAGACCGGCTGGGCGGAGGAGACCGGCGGGGGCGCGGGCGAGGGCAGCGCGGTGAATGTGGCGCTGCCGGCCGGGACGGGGGACGAGGGCTGGCTGCGGGCGTTCCACTCGGTGGTGCCCGAGCTGCTGGCGGACTTCCGGCCGCAGGTGCTGGTGACACAGCACGGCGCGGATACGCATTTCGAGGATCCGCTGGCGCATCTCGCGGTGTCCCTCGACGCGCAGCGTGCGGTGCAGGCGTCCTGCCATGACCTGGTGCACGAGTATGTGGACGGCGGGCGGTGGGTCGCGCTGGGCGGCGGCGGGTACGCGGTCGTCGATGTGGTGCCGCGGTCCTGGACCCATCTGGTGGGGATCGCCGCGCACGCGCCGATCGATCCGCTGTCGGAGGTGCCGGAGTCCTGGCGGGACGAGGTGTACGCGCGGACGCGGCAGCTGGGTCCGGGGCGGATGACGGACGGGCGGACGCCGGCCTGGCAGCCGTGGGAGGCCGGATACGATCCGGCGGACCGGCTGGACCAGGCGGTGCTGGCGACGCGCAAGGCGGTGTTCCCGCTGCGGGGGCTGCTGGCGTAGCGGCCGGCGGCCCGGACCTGGCTCGCCGTCCCGGTTCGCCGGTGTGTCGGCCCGCTGTTCCGCTGGTGCGTCGGTTCTTCGGTCCGTTGGTCCGTCGGTCCGCTGTTACGCCAACTGTGCGGTGAATCCGGGGTTCCAGCCCGCGGGAGTGCCGTAAGCGGCAGGATCGTCCGCGTGTTGACCACTGGAGCGCTGCGGGCGCATCTGCTGGCGGCCAGGCTGGCCGGACCCGTGGCCACCTCGCGTGAGGCGAGCCTGCGCAGCTACCGTCTCTTCGCCGCACGCGATCCACGCGTGATGCTCGGACTCGATCCGGAATGGGCATGGAATGAGCAGGACTTGCTCAGGCTCATGGCCGACACGTGTGGAGTTTCCGGCGATTCCGATCATGTGTGGGGCCCGGATGTCATCGATCCCGAGCGGACGCTGACCGCGCTGGACGCGTTCGCCGGTCGGCTGGGCGCCGTGGCGGAGCGGCGGGCTCCGGTGCTGTTCGGGACGGGGCATCCGCATCGGCTGCTCGGTTTCTACGCAGAGCTGGCAGACGCTTTGTCGGCGGCGGGATGTCTCGTCCTCACTCCCGCGCAGGGGCGATGTGTCGACATAACGACCCGGTTCGGGGTACGTACGTACAACCTTGACTACGTACGGGGAGTCGCGCTGATGCGGGAGCCAGGCGTGGGATGCGCGGGGCGTGAGACCGGCGCGCACACCCATTCACCCCTGCCGGTCCGGGTGGCTCTGGAAGGTGTGGCGGACTCCGGGGGGCCGCTGCCCGAGCTCGTCGTGGGGGACCACGGATGGGTCTGCGGGGCAGGTCAGCTGGGCATTGAGGCCATCGGTCTCGCCGATACGGACGACCCCGCGCTGTTCGTCGGGGAGGCGGAGGGGCGGGTGTCCGTGGTCGTTCCTCTTGATGACGCCGTGCGGTCTGATTACTACCGGCCGCTTACGCGCTATGTACTCAATCGAGCATGTCTGTCACAGTAGGCGGCCGAAGGCTGCTCCTCTTCCCCACTCGCATCACCCGCCCCTAGTCTGGTGAGTGAGCGCACAGCGACGAAGAGTTACCGGAGGGGAAGCCGGTGGCCGTCGCGTGCGGAAGGTACAGGTGGGTCATGGCTGCTGGCAGCGAGAGGCCTCTCAACGAGGTCAAGTTCCTTACCGTGGCGGAAGTCGCCTCAGTGATGCGAGTGTCGAAGATGACCGTGTACCGCTTGGTGCACAGCGGTCATCTGCCGGCGATCCGGGTGGGCAGGTCATTCCGGGTTCCGGAGCAAGCGGTTCACGAGTACCTCCGCGAGTCATTTGTGGGGGTCGAGTCTGCGTGATGCCGAGACCGGTACGGCTCGTTCCCCGTCGCGGCGGACGTCGCGGCGGGGTGCGTGGCGCCGGGAGAATCACCTCGGGTGTCCCTCGGATTACGTCCCTCACTCGGCGGCGGGTAGGCTAGGCCGACGTAGGTCGTGTGGGCCCAGACGCCCCGCACCGAGTGAAGAGAAGTGAGCGAGGGTAGTCGTGGGCTCTGTTATCAAGAAGCGGCGTAAGCGGATGGCCAAGAAGAAGCACCGCAAGCTGCTCAAGCGCACCCGCGTTCAGCGTCGCAACAAGAAGTAGCGGCAGCTGTTCGTGTATTCGCGGCCCTTCCACCGACACGGTGGGAGGGCCGCGGTCTTTGCCGGTCAAAGAAATGGTGCGGCGCGCCGTAGGGTCACCACGGCGCAATACCGAGCCGATACGGTGGCGCCCACGGAGACTTTCAGGGGAAGGCGCTGATCTTGGGCAAGGTCGTGCTCGTGACAGGAGCGGCCCGTCAGCTCGGAGGCCGTTTCGTACGGCGCGTTCAGCGCGATTCCGAGGTGGACCGGGTCATCGCCGTGGACGCGGTCCCGCCCGCGCATCAGTTGGACGGGGCGGAATTCGTCCGCGCGGATATCCGGCAGCCGGTTATCGCGCGGATCCTGGCCGAGCACGGAGTCGACACCGTCGTCCATCTGGATGTGACGGGCACTCCACTGGGCTCCGGCGGGCGTACCGCCGTCAAGGAGACCAACGTCATCGGCACGATGCAGTTGCTCGGCGCCTGCCAGAAATCGCCGACGGTGAAGCGGCTGGTGGTCAAGTCCAGTACGAGTGTGTACGGTTCCGCGCCCCGCGATCCGGCGATCTTCACGGAGAGCACGCCGCCCAAATCGCTGCCGAGCGGCGGCTTCGCCAAGGACGCGGTGGAGGTCGAGGGATACGTGCGCGGTTTCGCGCGCCGCAGACCCGATGTGGCGGTCTGTGTGCTGCGCTTCGCGAATATCCTGGGGCCCGCGGCGGACACACCGCTCGCCGAATATCTGTCGCTGCCCGTGCTGCCGACGGTCTTCGGTTATGACCCGCGGCTCCAGTTCGTCCACGAGGACGACGTGGACGACGTCCTGCTGATCGCCTCCGGCGAGCCGCGGCGCGGGACGCTCAACAGCGGGACCTTCAATGTCGCCGGCGAGGGTGTGCTGCTGCTCTCGCAGTGCTCACGCCGACTGGGGCGGCCCACGGTGCCCGTTCCGCTGCCCGCCGTGACCTGGGTCGGTACGGCGCTGCGTACGGTCGGGATGACGGACTTCGCGCCGGAACAGATCAGGCTGTTGACCCACGGCCGGGTGGTCAGCACGGACCAACTGAGCGAGACACTGGGCTTTGTGCCCCGGTACACGACCGCGGAGGCCTTCGCGGACTTCGCGCGCGGCCAGGGCGCCGGGCTGCTGCCGCCCGAGGCGGTGGCCCGTACCGTCGACCGGCTCTCCACTCTCGTCAGCAAGGAGCGCATCTGACATGGCTGATGCCAAGGTCATCCCCTTCGGTGATGAACCGAGGTCGAGGCGTGGATCCGCCGGCGGCCGGCGGCAGCACGCCAAGGACGGTGCCCCGAAGCGCTCGCAGGGGCCGGGGGCGGGGTCGGGCCCGGTACGTACGCCGGGACCGCTGGCACCCGTACCGGAACCGCAGCCGGAACCGGTCCCCGCGAGCGGCTGGGAGCGGCGGCTCGCGGGCGGGCTGGCGTTTCTGCGCCGACGGGTCACCGGCGAGTACGACATCGACGAGTTCGGGTACGACAAGGAGCTCACCGACCAGGTCCTGATGTCGTTGATCCGGCCGCTGTACGAGAACTACTTCCGGGTCGAGGTGAAGGGTATCGAGAACATCCCGTCGGACGGCGGGGCGCTCGTGGTGGCCAATCACTCGGGGACGCTGCCGCTGGACGGGCTGATGATGCAGGTCGCCGTCCGCGACAACCATCCGGCGGACCGGCATCTGCGGCTGCTGGCGGCCGATCTGGTCTTTATGCTGCCCGTGGTCAACGAGTTGGCGCGGAAGGCCGGGCACACCCTGGCATGCGCGGAGGACGCCGAGATACTGCTTCAGCGCGGCGAGGTCGTCGGGGTGATGCCGGAGGGCTTCAAGGGGCTCGGCAAGCCGTTCGGCGACCGGTACAGGCTGCAGCGGTTCGGCCGGGGCGGGTTCGTGTCGACGGCGCTGCGTGCGGGGGCGCCGATCGTGCCGTGCTCGATCGTGGGCGCCGAGGAGATCTATCCGATGATCGGCAACTCGCGGACGCTGGCGCGGCTGCTGGGTGTGCCGTACTTCCCGATCACGCCGACGTTCCCGTGGCTGGGGCCGCTGGGCATGCTGCCGCTGCCGACGAAATGGACGATCCAGTTCGGTGAGCCGATCCCGACGGACGGCTATCCGCCGGAGGCGGCGGAGGATCCGATGCTGATGTTCAATCTGACGGATCAGGTCCGCGAGCAGATCCAGCACTCGCTCTACAAATTGCTGGTGCAGCGGCGGTCGGTGTTCTTCTGAGCTTCCTGCCGAGCGTCCTGTGCGTGTGCACGCACGAGGGGTGGTGCTCCGATGGAGCACCACCCCTCACGCGTAACTGATCCGCGGTAGCCGACCCGCGGTATCTGATCCGCGGTTACTGATCCGCGGTTACTGATCCGCGTCCTCGGCCTTGAAGCCGAGTCCGGGCAGCAGATCCGGCAGCAGCGGCGGGATCGTGACATCCGGTCCGGGACGGTCGGAGCTGTCCTGGTTCTCGGACGGCGACGGGGTGACGCTGCTCTGCGGCGGGTCGAGCAGGCCGCCCGTGCTGCCGCCGAGCAGGCCCTCCTCGGACGCGCTGTCCGGGTCCGGTCCCGACGGGTCGGGCCGGTCACTGGCGTGCGAGCCGCTTCCGCCGCCCTCGCTCGGTGCGGAGGGCGAGGGAACGCTCTGATGGCCGGGGCCGGTGGGGTGGGGCGTGGAGCCGGGGCGGATGGTTCCCGCGTGTTTCTCCGGCGGGCGTGGCAGCAGTGACTGCAGCGGAGCGACCTCTTGGTCTATGGCGTCGAAGACCGAACTGACTTCGTTGCCGACGTCCGTCAGCTGGGCGGGCAGCCGTTCGCGCAGCCCGTTCCAGGCCTGGCGGTGCGAGGCGGAGAACGACGAGAGGGTGGCGATCGGGCCGAGTGAGCCGTCCCGTTCGTATGCCTGATGGAGCAGGCGGTGGCCCTCGGTGGCGTCGTGCTTCATCCCGCTCAGCGTGCGCCGGATCTCGGCCATGGATTCATGGTCGAGCCGGCCGGAGCGGCCTCGCTCCATCAGCCGGCGGGTCTCGCTGAGCCGGGTCGAGGCGTGGTCCAGATACAGCTCGCCGCGGTCGGACTCGTCGTCCGCCAGATTGAGCTTGAAGTCCTCCATTCCTCGTTTCAGTCCGTACAGCGAGTCACCGGGCAGCGCGTCGGAGCTGGCGGCGGCGACACCGCCGAAGGCGCCCGCCGCCACTCCGACCGTGAGCCCGCCCGCCGCAAGGCCTTTGGACCAGCGGGATTTGGGGCGCAATCTCCGGAGGCGGGAGGCCCGGTGGGCGCCCCGTCCGGTCTTGCGCTGCTCCGGCACCGTAGGGCCCGGAGTCGCCCCCCCGGCAGCTGTGCCCTCCAGCAGCATGGCCTCCATGGCTGCCACGAGCTGGGCCCGTTGCACCATTTTGACCTCGGGGTCCAGCGTTGGTTTCGGCAGTTCGCCGAGACCACTCGCCAGGGCCAACAGCCGCCCCTGTTCGGCCGGTTCGGCCGACTCGGCGGGCTGTTCGGCCGCCGCGCCCTGGACCGTCTGGTCTTCCAGGGCCTGGGCGAAGGCGTTCGCCCGCCGGTGTGCCGAAACGTTCGCGATCACTGGCGGCACCTCCTCTCGTCATGACGATCGACTCCCCTGGGGGTCCGGAAGGTTGCACGCCTTGAGCACATCCACACGATTGAGTGAGTGGCTGCGGGCATGGCGTGACCGCAGGGAGCCTGCATCCCGCACAACGAGCGGCGCGGCACATGGGTTACGCGCGAAGGATGATCGGACCAGCGCGTCATCGAGGCGTCACCGACGGTGAGTTGGGTCCGAGGTGGGGGCCGGCGGGGGGTGAACGGCCGACTGGTGGAAGGTGGGGGTGAGTGGGGGGACAGCGGCGGTCAGCGGGCGTCTTCGGGCAGGAGCCGGGCCAGTGTTCGTACGGCTCGGTACTGCAAAGTTTTGATCGCTCCTTCGTTCTTGCCCATGACGCGGGCCGTCTCGGCGACCGAGAGACCTTGCAGGAAGCGCAGTGTGACGCACTCCTGCTGCTGCGGGTTGAGTTTGCGTACGGCTTCGAGCAGTGCCGCGTTCGAGAGGGACTCCAGGACGGAGTCCTCCGGGCTGCGCTCCACCTCGTTGGCGTCGAGCATTTCGCCCGTGGTGACTTCGAGTCGGAAACGGCTCGATTTGAAATGGTCCGCGACCAGGTTCCGGGCGATCGTGACCAGCCAGGCGCCGAAGTCGCGCCCCTGCCAGGTGAAAGTGGAGATCCGGCGCAGGGCGCGCAGGAACGTCTCGCTGGTGAGATCCTCCGCGGTCGCCTTCCCGCCCACGCGGTAGTAGATATAACGGTAGACGGTGTCGCTGTACTGGTCGTACAGCCGGCCGAAGGCCTCGGCCTCACCGGCCTGGGCGCGCTCGACGAGTTCCATCATGCGGGCGCTGTCGCTGTCGGCGGTGGGCCGACGGGCGGTGGTCGAGGCGGCGGTGCTGCTTCGGCTCCCCCGTCTGCCGACCGCCGCACCACCGCTCGCCAGGGCATAACAAGGACCGATAGGGCCGCTCACGGCAGGGGCCGGTGCGGCGAAGGCGGGGACGGCGTACGCGGTGGGGACGAAGCCGCGCAAGTGGTCGAGGACCGTTGCGCGCAGCGTAGCCAGGCCCGAGGCGTCAACCCCGACGTGTGGGTACACGGGACTCCCAGAGGCAGAGCTTCCATCACGTGCAGTGCGGGACCATTCACTCGTCGTGGCGACGTGTGGGGTCCGGTATGCGTCTGAGGAGAATAACGCTTCGTACAGGCAGTGCTACACCCGGTTGCTCAAATCATCGATTACGTCGCTTCCATGACGCCTATGCGGCGTATCTAGTCGCACATCGTGACCATTTATTGATCGGATTGCGTCACGATCTGCCTGCTCTCGTGATGGGTTGTGCCTGAGTGACAGATGTACGTACGGCCCTGCGGGGACTTCCGCAGGGCCGTACGTGTCGATTTGTCTCCCGGCGGCGTGTCTCCACGGCGTGTCCCTCGTTGCGGCCGGGCCGGCGACACAGAGTCAGCGGCCGTCCGTCGGCGAGGCGGAGTCGGCGACGGCGGGTCGGCGGGTCGGCGGCGGTGAGAGTCAGCGGCGGCGGCGGTGCAGGGCGACCGCGGCCGCCGTGCCGCCCGCGAGGGCGCCCACTCCGGCCGCCGCCGGGATGCCGAGCTTGGCCGCCTTGCGGCCGGTCCGGTAGTCGCGCAGCCGCCAGTCCAGCCGGCGCGCGTGCTTGCGGAGCTTGGTGTCCGGGTTGATGGCGTACGGATGTCCGACCAGCGAGAGCATCGGGATGTCGTTGTGCGAGTCGCTGTACGCCGCGCAGCGGTCCAGGTCGAAGCCCTCGGCGGCGGCCAGGGCGCGGACGGCCTCGGCTTTCGCGGGGCCGTGCAGCGGTTCGCCGACGAGCTTGCCGGTGTAGACGCCGTCGATCGATTCGGCGACCGTGCCGAGGGCGCCGGTCAGGCCGAGCCGCCGGGCGATGATCGTCGCGGTCTCGACGGGCGCCGCGGTCACCAGCCAGACCTGCTGGCCCGCGTCCAGGTGGGCCTGGGCGAGGGCGCGGGTGCCGGGCCAGATCCGGTCGGCCATGTACTCGTCGTAGACCTCCTCGCCGATGGACATCAGCTCGGAGACCCGGTGGCCCTTGACGATGGACAGCGCGCTGTCGCGGGCGTCCTGCATGTGCTCGGGGTCCTCGACCCCGGCCAGCCGGAACCACGCCTGCTGCCAGGCGAACCGGGCGAGTTCGCGGCGCTGGAAGAACTTCCGCTTGTACAGGCCGCGGCCCAGATGGAAGATCGCGGCGCCCTGCATCACGGTGTTGTCGAGATCGAAGAAGGCGGCGGCGCGGTTGTCGCCGAAGACGGGGAAGTCGGGCACCTTCTCGGCCTTGGCGGCGGCCTCGGCCTCCGACGCCGCCTGTGACTCCTGTGTGGACCTGAGTCCTGCCTCGGCTGCGGCCTCGCCTGCGAGCACGCTCCGTGCGGTGGCGGAGCGCCTACGGGGGGTGAGCCATCCCAGTGCGGCCATATCGTGAGCATAGCCAGTCTGTTCGGTACTTCCTGACGTGTGGGGATGCCGTGGAGTGAACTCTCCACGGCCGGTGCGTTAATCCGCTGATCGTGTGATCCCGTCCCAGCTGTGGATGACCCGCACCGCCGCGGGCGTGGTGGGCGGAGAATGGCCGCATGAGTCCTCTGCTGCGACGTACGACAAAGAAGAAGGCGGGCGAGCGGATGGTGACGCTCGTCTCGAAGCCAGGATGTCATCTCTGTGACGATGCTCGCTCCGTGATCGAAACGGTGTGCGCGGAAACCGGAGCATCATGGGAGGAAAAGGATATTACCCAGGACGAGATGCTGCATCGCGCGTACTGGGAGCAGATTCCAGTGGTCCTGGTGGACGGGGAGCAGCACACATTCTGGCGGGTCGATGCCGATCGACTCCGTCGCGAACTGGGGGGCTGAAGGGAAAGGCGGTTACCATCGTGGGCGCTTTGCAGGGTTTTCCCTGGTGATCATGGACCGGGCCGCGAGGGCGGTCCCGAGGTGCCACCGGGCGTCCGGGGATCGGTCCCGGGAGGACAGGGGGAGCGGACTCGGGGGCGTATTCGTAAGGAGTGTGTGCGATTTTGCCCCCTATGTGTGTGCAACGGGTGGACGTGGTCTTCGGTTCCACTGTCGCGGGATCGGCGCGCGTGACCCCGGTCACTTTGCTCGGACAAAGCGGACACAATCTTTGTGCACGCGTTCACAAAGACATAACCTGCATTCGACGGGGCGGTCCAGGAACATACGGCCGCCTGCAGCCTCGCTCATCCCGCAGGAGCACCGTGGCAACTGGCCGAACTCACCGACCGGCGACCCGTAGCCGAGGAATCCCCGAGGCCACCGTCGCCAGGCTTCCGCTGTATCTGCGGGCGCTGACCGCTCTGTCCGAGCGTTCCGTACCCACGGTCTCCTCCGAAGAGCTCGCGACCGCGGCCGGGGTCAACTCCGCCAAGTTGCGGAAGGACTTCTCCTATCTCGGCTCCTACGGGACCCGGGGTGTGGGCTACGACGTCGAGTACCTCGTCTACCAGATCTCCCGCGAGCTGGGGCTGACGCAGGACTGGCCGGTCGTCATCGTCGGTATCGGTAACCTCGGCGCCGCGCTCGCCAACTACGGCGGGTTCGCCTCCCGTGGGTTCCGGGTGGCCGCGCTGATAGACGCCGACCCCGCGATGGCCGGCAAGCCGGTCGCCGGGATGCCGGTCCAGCACGCGGACGAGCTGGAGAGGATCATCACCGACAACGGCGTCTCGATCGGAGTCATCGCGACCCCCGCAGGCGCCGCCCAGCAGGTCTGCGAGCGGCTGGTCGCCGCCGGTGTGACCTCGATCCTCAACTTCGCGCCGACCGTGCTCTCCGTGCCGGACGGTGTGGACGTACGCAAGGTCGACCTCTCCATCGAGCTCCAGATCCTCGCCTTCCACGAGCAGCGCAAGGCTGGTGAGGGGGCCGCCGCGGAAGCGGCGCCGGCCGCCGAGCGCGGGAGCGCGGTGGACGCCGCAGAGGTGAACGCCACGGATGTGGATGCGGACGCTCCGGAGGCGGACAGCGCCGCCGCGAGCCGGAAGGGACCCGACGGGGACGTTCCCGCGGTGATGCCGGCATGAGTCTCCTGGTCGTCGGAGTGAGCCACCGCAGCGCACCCGTGAGTGTGCTGGAGCGGGCCTCCCTTGCCACCGACACACAGATCAAGCTGTTGCAGGACTCGCTCGCCGCGGAGCCCGCGACCGAGGCCGCGGTCCTCGCCACCTGCAACCGCATCGAGCTGTACGCCGACGTCGACAAGTTCCACGCCGGGGTCGCCGAGCTGTCCACGCTCCTCGCCCAGCACAGCGGCGTCGGCCTGGAGGAGCTCACTCCGTATCTCTATGTGCACTACGAGGACCGGGCCGTCCACCATCTCTTCTCGGTGGCCTGCGGGCTTGACTCGATGGTCGTCGGCGAGGGCCAGATCCTCGGGCAGATCAAGGACGCGCTGGCACTCGGGCAGGAGCTGCACACCGCGGGCCGGCTGCTCAACGATCTCTTCCAGCAGGCCCTGCGGGTCGGCAAGCGCGCCCACAGCGAGACCGGGATCGACCGGGCCGGGCAGTCGCTGGTCACCTTCGGTCTGGAGCAGCTCGCCGCCGGCACCGCCGTGGACGCCTGGGCCAAGAAGAAGCGCGCGCTGGTGATCGGCGCGGGCTCGATGTCCTCGCTGGCCGCCGCGACGCTCGCGCGCGTCGGCGTCGACGAGATAGTCATCGCCAACCGCACGGCCGCGCGCGCCGACCGGCTCGTACAGATCCTGACGGAGCCCGGCTCGACGGGCGTCCTCGCGCGTGCGGTGGACATGAGCGCCCTCGCCGACGAGCTGACCCGCGCCGATGTGGTCGTGTCCTGCACGGGCGCGACCGGTCTGGTGCTGACCGCCGCCGCGGTCGAGGCGGCGCTGCACAGCCGTACGACCCGGCTGGCCCTGCTCGACCTCGCCATGCCCCGGGACATCGACGGCGCCGTGCACCGGCTCGGCGGGGTCCGGTTCGTGGACATCGAGTCGCTGGCCGAGGCGTCCGCCGACGCCCCCATGGCCACCGATGTCGATCAGGTACGCACCATCGTCTCCGACGAGGTGGCGGCCTTCGGCGCCGCCCAGCGTGCCGCTCACATCACGCCGACCGTGGTCGCGCTGCGCGCCATGGCCGCCGACGTGGTGAGCAGCGAGGTCGCGCGCCTCGAAGGCAGGCTCCCCGGGCTGGACGACAAGCAGCGCGCCGAGATCACCAGGACCGTGCGCCGCGTCGTCGACAAACTCCTGCACGCGCCCACCGTGCGGGTCAAGCAGCTGGCAGGCGAGCCCGGCGGCGCCGGGTACGCGGACGCGCTGCGCGAACTCTTCGACCTCGACCCGCAGACGGTCGCCGCCGTCAGCCGGGCCGACCTGAATGACACCGACGGTGTAGGCAGAGGGCGAGTATGACCGAGAAGGCACTGAGGCCCGAGAAGCCGCTGAGGCTCGGAACCAGGCGCAGCAAGCTCGCCATGGCACAGTCCGGCCACGTGGCGGACGCCGTGCGTGAGCTGACCGGACGGCCGGTGGAGCTGGTCGAGATCACCACGTACGGCGACACCTCCCGCGAGCATCTCGCGCAGATCGGCGGCACGGGCGTCTTCGTCACCGCGCTGCGCGACGCGCTGCTGGCGGGCGAGGTCGACTTCGCCGTGCACTCCCTCAAGGATCTGCCGACGACCCAGCCCGACGATCTGACGCTGGCCGCCGTGCCGCGCCGCGAGGACCCCCGGGACGTGCTGATCGCGCGTGACGGGCTGGCCTTCGAGGAGCTGCCCGCGGGCGCCCGGATCGGTACGGGGTCGCCGCGCCGGATGGCGCAGCTCAACGCGTACGCGCGCAACCACGGCCGCACCATCGAAACCGTACCGATCCGCGGGAACATCGACACGCGGATCGGCTATGTCAGCAGCGGGGAGTTCGACGCCGTCGTGCTCGCCGCCGCCGGGCTTCATCGCATCGGCCGGATCGACGAGGTGACCGAGTTCCTGTCAGTCGACACGGTCCTGCCCGCCCCCGGCCAGGGGGCCCTTGCTGTCGAGTGCGCCGCGGTCAACGTGGACCTCGCCGCAGTGCTCGCCGAGCTCGACGACCCGTACACCCGGGCCGCCGTGACCGCCGAGCGTTCCCTGCTCGCCGCCCTGGAGGCCGGCTGCAGCGCACCCGTGGGTGCGTTGGCCGACCTGCTGGACGACGGACAGGTTGTCAACGAAATGCGCCTGCGCGGCGTCGTCGGCACGACCGACGGCTCGACGCTGGTGCAGCTGTCCACCACCGGTCCCGTACCCACGTCGCACGGCGACGCCATGGCGCTCGGTCGCGAACTCGCGTCCGAGATGCTCGCCAAGGGTGCGGCCGGTCTTATGGGGGAGCGAGCACTTTGAGCCCCACCACCTCTGACCTTCCAGCCTGCTCCGCATCGGGGCACGTCACCTTCCTCGGTGCCGGACCCGGAGATCCGGGTCTGCTGACACTCCGCGCCGTCGAGGCGCTCGCGGGAGCGGACGTACTGATTGCCGAGCCTGATGTGCTCGAAGTCGTACGCGGCCATGCCAGGGCGGGTGTGCACACGCCTGCGCTGACGGTTGTCGACGATGTGTCAGCAGCCGCCGGGATCCCCGCGATCCGGGATGCGGCCAATCTTGTCATGGAGGCCGCGCGGGGCGGCAAGCGGGTCGTACGTGCGGTCTCCGGTGACCCGGGGCTGGACGGCGACGCGGGCACGGAGATGCTCGCCTGTGCCACCGCGGGCATTCCCTTCGAAGTCGTCCCCGGCATCGCCGCCGCGGTCGGTGTGCCGGCGTACGCCGGGGTGCCGCTGCGCGATGCGCAGGGCACGGACGTACGGCTCGTGGACGCCAGGACCGCCGGCGAGCGGTGCTGGACCGAACTCGGCGCGAGCGACGGCACGGCCGTCGTCTCCGCCACCCTGGAGACGGTCGCGGGCGCCGCCGGTGAGCTGGTCGCGGCCGGCCGCAAGCCGGACACCCCGATGACCGTCACCGTCGCCGGTACGACGACCCGTCAGCGCACCTGGAACGCCACGCTCGGCACCATCGCGCAGGTGCTGAAGCAGGCGAAGGTGCTGCCCTCCCCGGAGGGACACCAGCCGGTCATAGCCGTGGTCGGTGAGCGCAGTGCCGCCGCGCAGCGCGACCAGCTCGCGTGGTTCGAGTCCAAGCCCCTGTTCGGCTGGAAGGTGCTCGTTCCGCGCACGAAGGAGCAGGCCGCGTCGCTCTCCGACCAGCTCAGGTCCTACGGCGCGGTCCCGCACGAGGTCCCGACCATCGCGGTCGAGCCGCCGCGCACGCCCCAGCAGATGGAGCGCGCGGTCAAGGGCCTGGTCACCGGCCGGTACGAGTGGATCGCGTTCACCTCCGTCAACGCGGTGAAGGCGGTACGGGAGAAGTTCGAGGAGTACGGGCTCGACGCCCGTGCCTTCGCCGGGATCAAGGTCGCCGCGGTGGGCGAGCAGACTGCCGCGTCGCTCGTGGACTTCGGGGTGAAGCCCGATCTGGTGCCGTCCGGCGAGCAGTCGGCGGCCGGGCTGCTGGAGGACTGGCCGCCGTACGACCCGGTCTTCGACCCGATCGACCGCGTCTTCCTGCCGCGCGCCGACATCGCCACCGAGACGCTGGTGGCGGGGCTGATCGAGCTGGGCTGGGAGGTCGACGACGTCACCGCGTACCGCACGGTGCGCGCCTCGCCGCCGCCGGCCGAGACCCGCGAGGCGATCAAGGGCGGCGGCTTCGACGCCGTGCTCTTCACCTCGTCCTCGACCGTGCGGAACCTGGTCGGTATCGCGGGCAAGCCGCACAACGTGACGGTGATCGCGTGCATCGGCCCGGCGACGGCGAAGACCGCCGAGGAGCACGGGCTGCGTGTCGACGTCCTCTCGCCGGAGCCGTCGGTGCACAAGCTGGCCGAGGCGCTCGCGGCGTTCGGCACGCAGCGCCGCGAGTCGGCGAAGGAGGCGGGCGAAACGGTCACGCGGCCGAGCGAGCGCAGGCCGGGCAGCCGCAGACGCCGTACGACCTGACCTCCGGGCGGGCGGGTGCGTGGAACGATGTGGGGCCGGGTCGCCGAGGCGGCCGGGCCCCGCGGTCGTTTCCGGGCGCGGCCCCGCCGCCGGTTTCCCGATCCCGCCGCCGGTTTCCCGATCCCACCGGCGGTTTCCCGGTCCCGCCGCCGGTTTTCCCGGTCGTGGTGTCGGTAAAGGGGCGGGGATGCCGGGTTTATGGTCGAAGGTGGCCCGACGGCCGGCCGGGCCCCGACGAACCAGCAGACCCAAGAGGCGACTGACGATGACTGTTCACGGATCGTTCCCCGGCTCGCGGCCCCGGCGGTTGCGGGTGAACCCGGTGATGCGGCGGATGGTGGCCGAGACCCGGCTGCACCCGGCGGATCTCATCCTTCCCGCGTTCGTACGCGAGGGCATCAGCCGGCCCGTTCCCATCTCCGCGATGCCCGGCGTCGTCCAGCACACGCTGGACACGCTGCGCAAGACGGCGGTGGAGGCGGCCGCGGCCGGTGTCTCCGGGATCATGCTCTTCGGCATCCCCGAGGAGGACAAGAAGGACGCGACGGGTACGGCGGGCACGGACCCGGACGGGATCCTCCAGGCCGGTATCCGCGCGGTGCGGGAAGAGCTCGGTGACGACCTGGTCGTCATGTCCGACCTGTGCCTGGACGAGTTCACCGACCATGGCCACTGCGGGGTGCTGGACGGCCAGGGGCGGGTCGACAACGACGCGACCCTGGAGCGGTACGCCGAGATGGCCCAGGTCCAGGCCGACGCGGGCGCCCATGTGGTGGGCGCCAGCGGCATGATGGACGGTCAGGTCGGCGTCGCACGCGACGCGCTCGACACGATCGGCAGGGAGGACGTGTCGATCCTCGCGTACACCGCGAAGTACGCCTCCGCGTTCTACGGCCCGTTCCGGGAGGCCGTCGGCTCCTCGCTGAAGGGCGACCGCAAGACCTACCAGCAGGACCCGGCCAACGCCCGGGAGTCCCTGCGCGAGCTGGCGCTCGACCTCGAAGAGGGCGCCGACATGGTGATGGTCAAGCCGGCGCTGCCGTATCTGGACATCCTGGCGCGCATCGCGGCGGAGGTGGACGTGCCGATCGCGGCCTACCAGATCTCCGGCGAGTACGCGATGGTCGAGGCGGCGGCGGAGAAGGGCTGGATCGACCGCGACGCCGCGATCCTGGAGACCCTGACCGGGGTCAAGCGCGCGGGCGCGAACATGATCCTGACGTACTGGGCGACGGAGGTGGCGCGGAAGCTCTGATGTCAGAGGCTGCTGGTAGAACAGGGCGCACCGACGTCGGACCCAAGAATCTCGGGAGCCCCCCTTGTCCTACGTGCAACACGTCGAGCATTTCCACGGACTTCCCGTACTGACCGTGCCGCCGTACACACCCGCCACGGATCTGCCCGACGCGGCCTCCGTCGCCTGGCGTCTTCAGACCGGGCCGTACTCGTCCGACGAGGACTACGAGGATTACTGGGACCGCTTCACCAGCACGGTGGAACTGGAGAAGGTACGGGCGCTCGTCCTCGGCCATGGCGCGCACTACATGTCCGACGGGATGCTCATCGACCTCAACTCCCGGCTGGTCGGGCTCGAAGCGCTCTTCCTCAGCGACCTGGAGGACGAGGAAGAGATGATCTCCTCGATCGGCCAGTCGAATCTCGCACCGCTCCTGGAGGCGTTCCCCGGTCTGCGGGAGCTCGCCGTCCGCGGAGGGGAGGGGCTGGCCTTTCCCGTGGCAGGGCACGCGGGGCTGCGGGTGCTGCGTATCGAGTCCGGTGGGCTGCCTCCCGAGGCGGCCGAGCACATCGCCGCCGCCGACCTGCCCTCGCTGGAGCGGCTTGAGCTGTGGCTGGGCGACGAGGACTACGGGGGCGGCACCACGGTCGAGCAACTCGCCCCGCTCCTCGCGGGTGAACGCAAGCCCGCACTGCGTCACTTGGGCCTACAGAACAGCCCCATCCAGGACGAGCTGGCCGCCGCGATCGCCTCCGCGCCGGTCGTGCCGCGGCTCAACTCGTTGAGCCTGTCCATGGGCACGCTCTCCGACGAGGGCGCGGAGGCGCTGCTCCACGGGCAGCCGCTCACCCATCTCAAGGAACTCGACCTTTCGCACCACTTCCTCAGCGAGGCCATGATGCTGCGGATATGGACGGCGCTGGAGCCCGCGGGGGTTCGGGTGAACCTCTACGGGCGGAACGACCGGGAGCACGACAGCTGGGCGGACGACGACGAGGAGTCCGGGGACGGCGGCCGTTACATCGCGGTGGCCGAGTGATCAACACGCCTGATTCCCGCCGTACTCGCCCCGCGCACCCGCACCGCTCCCGAAAGGTTCACGATGTCGAACAGCTCTGAATCGCAGGACCCGGAGGACCTCCGGATCACCCGCCTCCGGGTGAGGCGTGAGACCTCCTTCGTGAAGCCCGACCGGCCGGTGAGGTTCGGGCATGTTCTGTACGCCGCGGCCTCGTTGGAGTGCTCACCCGCCGCCATCGTGTCGAGGCTGACCGCACTGGGATACGCCGACATCGAGCTTCCCGACATCCCGCTGCCTCTCACGGTCGACCGGGACGACGCTCTGCTGATCAAGGAGGAGGCGTACAACCTGTCGTGGCTCGAACTCGGCAAGCCCGTGTCGCTGCGGCACATACTCGCCGCGGCGGGGCGGGTGGGGCGGAGCCCCGCCCATGCCGCACGTCGGCTGACCGCCTTCGGCTACGCGGTCCCGGCCGGCCATCCGCTGCCCGAGTCCCCGGACACCCGGGACATCGTGCTGATCCGCGCGCAGCCCAGGGGCAATGGAGATTGGCTGGACCGGGGCGCGGAGGTGCCCGCGCACCATGTGCTCAGCGCCGCGGCGGAGCTCGGGTACAGCCCGCACGCCGCCGCCAACCGTCTGGTCGGGCTCGGCTTCCGGCTGCCGTACACCCCTGAACCCGGGGACGAGCGGATTCTCAGGTACGGGGTCGGCCACAGGGCCTGGCCGTCCCGGTACTCGTCGGTGCCCAGCGGGCACGTCCTCGATGTCGCACGGGAGACGGGCCGGCCGCAGGCGGCCATCGTCGACCGGCTGGCGGAGCTGGGCTGCCGCACGGACGCGCCCGCACCGGACGCCCCGGAGGAGGACGATCTCTTTCTCCTCAGCCAGGAACTCGACGGCCGCGCGCCCTGGTTGTGGGTGAACGGTGTCGTCGGGGTGCAGTTGCGGCACATCCTGCGCGCCTCCCTCGCGACGGGACGGACCCCGGCGGAGATCACCGAGAGGCTGGCCACGCTGGGGCATTGGCTGCACGCCAACGCGAAGGTGCCCGCGGTCGCGGATGTGGAGGACATCCGGCTGCTGGAGACGGTCGACCGCTCGTTCCTGGACAACGTCCACCTTGAGCATGTCCTGCGCAGCGCGAGTCTGACGGGGAGAAGCCCGGCGGACGTCGCGTCGCGGCTGACCGCCCTCGGCTACCGGCTGCCGGACGAGGTGGAGTACCCGGAGGTACGGGGTACGGTCGCGGCCTGACGGGCGCCCGTACCGCCTGGACGGCCGGGAGCGCCCGTACTGCGCTCGTACCGCCGGGACTCTGTTGGTGAATTCGGGGTCTCGCTCGCCGCTTCGCCCCGCCGGTCGTGTGACCGGCGGGCGAAGTGCCGCGGAGTGCTGGTTCCGGTTCGGGACAGCGGAGTTCGGGGGCCGAGTCGCGTACGGCGACCGGGGTCAGGCTTCGCAGAACGGCATGGTCCGCAGGTATCCGCCGAGGTTCTCGTCGTCGGTGCCCAACAGTGCATCGGCGGACCCGGGCAGACACTCCACCCCCTCGATCTTGTACTGCGGGAACGTCCCGAGAAGGGCCGGGGACGCCGCGAGCGTGACCCGTACCCGGCCCGCGGCCGACACGGTCACCCGGCCCGCGTCGCTCACCGCGGAGTCGAACGGTCCGTCGTCACCGGCGTCCGCCGCCGAACTCGCGATGATCCGGCCGGAGCGGGTCACCGAGATGTCGGAGATGTGCCGCGTGCCGTCGTCGGTCGGGTACGCCGCCCGGTAGGCCCGGCGTGTCACGGCGCCGAACTGCGGCTGGCCCCAGGGGGCGAACGAGAGGGGCGCCGCGTACAGCGTGGCGGGTCGATCCGCGCCGGCTCCCCGGTCCGCCCACAGGGCCCCGAGTTTCCCGTTCTGGGCGACGAGCGCGAGGCTCTCGAAGTCGTCGCCCTCGCCGATCGCCGGCAGCGGTGTGTAGTCGACGACCGTCGCCGTGGAGCCGGTGACCTTCAGGCGGTAGACGATGCCGCGGCTGGTGAGAGCCAGATACTCCCTCGGCATCCCGGGGATGGCCTCGATGGCCTCCAGGTCGACCGGTTCCGGCCCGTCCCAGGTAATCGGGGAGATCGCGTCGGCACCCTCCCCGCGGGTGATCCGGGACAGACGCTGCTGCCCGGTCCGCTTGTTGTCGTGCACGACCAGCACGTGCGCCCCCGCTCCGTCTCCGGTACGGCCTTCGAACGCCAGGCCGCTGACACCGCTGCGGGCGTCGCTGCCCACTTTCTGCCATTCGCTGTCCGCACCGGCTGGGACGGTGCCGAGCACCGTCATCAGCGCGGTCATCAGCGCGGTGGACGCGGTGAGCCAGGCCGTACGCCGCGACATCGGGAGGTTCATGGGGGCCGCTCGCCTTCTGTGTCCGACAGACGCGAGGTCACGCGCCGGGCGCCAGGTTATTGATCATGGCCCGCGCGTCCCAGCGACCGTTACGCCATTCGCCGTAGCGTCCGCCGGACAGGGGTCCCTCCGGCAGGGCCCTGGCCGCCGTTCCGGCAGGGCCCCGTCCGGTCAGGGGCGTCACCAGGTGAGGGCGTCCGCCATGTCCGCCTGCCAGTACGTCACGGACGCGCTGTCGGCGATCGACGTTCCCGCGGGGAGCGAGATGGGGCCGGCGGGGGAGCCCTCCGAGCCCTGGTTGTCGCGTCCGGGGAAGTGGACGGTCAGGTTGTCCGCCGGGGTGGTGGGGGCTCCGTCGGCGCCGCCCAGGGTGATCGAGGCGTAGGCGGAGTCTCCGGGGGCGAGGGTGACGACGGCCTGCGGCTGGCTGTCCTCGTTGATCTGCGTGGCGGCCTGGGCTTCGTCGAAGCGGAGGAGGGGGGCGTAGTAGGCGTTGCAGTTCGTGCTGCCGGTGTTGGTGACCGTCAGGAGAAGGTGGTTGATCGGCCGGGTCACCTCGCTGACCTTGACCTTGGTGTTGGCACCCGTGCAGGTGGTGTCCTTGGTGGCGGTGCCGCTCTTGCTGTTGCCGCTCTTGCTGTTGCCGGTGTTGGAGCCGGGCTTGGCCGTGCCGCCGGAGGTGGTGCCTGTGCCGTTGCTGGTGCCGCTGTTGCTGCCGTTGCTGCTGATCTGGTCGGCGGGCTGCTGCTTGTTGTCCGTGGGCGCCTGCTGCTCGGCCGGCGGCGTGCTGGAGGACGCGACGGTCCCTACGGAGTCCTTCACGGCGCCGGCAGAGGCGGCGGAGGTGTCGCCGGTTCCGCAGGCGGTGAGGGCGAGGGAGGCGACGAGAGCGGTGACGGCAGCGGCGGCGGCGCGGTTACGGATGGTACGCATGATGGTGGAGCCCCGTTTCGGTGAGGTGTCGAGTGATGCGGTTGGTGGTGTGGTCAGTGCCGGTTGATGATCGTGAGCACGACCGCGGTGGAGGCGATCAGTACGACGACGGCCAACGCGTCGACCACGCTGATACGGAGTCGGATTCTGATTGCTGCTCCCCGTTCGGCTGGTGCTGCACTCACCTTGCGGGGCGGCCGGAAGCCGCCGCAATCGGCAAGGGAGAATGGGGGAAGCTGGAATGCTCACACGTCCCTGACCTGGGGGGACGTGGTTTCCCTGGAACGCGTTCCCGGGACGTACCAGCAGGGACGAGAAGGGGGCACAGCGAGTGGCGACCACCGAGGCCGAGGCTTTCGCGGAACTCATCAGGGGCCTGAAGGACCGCTCGGGGCGGAGTTACGGCGTCCTCGCCGGGAAACTCCATGTCAGTACGTCCACGCTGCACCGCTACTGCAACGGAGACGCCGTGCCGACCGACTACGCGTCGGTGGAGCGGCTCGCGCGGCTGTGCGGGGCCAACGCCGAGGAACTGGTCGAGCTGCACCGGCGGTGGATCCTCGCGGACGAGGCGAGACGGCGGGCCCGGTCAGCTCCGTCGGCCTCGGCAGCGTCCGTCGCTCCGGCGTCCGACTCCCCGACGTCCGTCTCCCCGGCGGCCGATTCCCTGGCGCCCGACTCGGGGACGGCTGCGCCTCAAGGTCAGGCCGAGGCTCCGGGTGAGGTTGCCCCCGAGTTGGAGCGCGGACGCGAGCTCAAGGGCGGATCCGAGCCCGAGTTGGAGCGTGGACCCGAGCTGGGGCACGGGCCCGTCGCCGGGTCCCGTGTCATTCGTCTGCCCCGTACCAAACGCCTGCGTCTTGTTCTCGCCGCCGTGGCGGTCGTAGCGGTCGCCGTTCCCGCCATCGCCTACGGCAGCGGGGCCACGCGGACCGATGACCATTCCGTCGCCACAGGGGTGTCGGATGCCCCGAGCCGGGAGTCGGAGGAGACCGCGTCACCCTCCGTCTCGCCGGACGGCAAGGACAAGGAAACGCCGTCCGCCTCGCCGTCCACCTCCACCTCCGCCTCCCGGAGCGCGAGCCCGTCCGCCGAACCCGGCGCGAGTACGAAGTCCACGCCGCCCGGCCGGACCTCCGGTGGCGCGGTGCCGGTGTCGGTGAAAACCCGGCCGTACGCCTTCGAGGACCCCTGCAGTCAGCACTACCTCATCGACAGCCCGCCGGAGCAGGTCCCTCCGCCGCCCACCGAGCAGGACGCGCCCGGCTGGGTCGGCGCGCTCGGCGGGGTCGCGAGCGACGGTCAGTTCATCGAACTGACCATGCAGGGCACGACCGGCGACACGGTCGTCCTGCAAGCGCTGCGCGTGCAGATCGTGAAGAGCGACGCCCCGCTCGCCTGGACCGACTACGCGATGGGCGTCGGCTGCGGCGGCGGCGTTTCCACGAAGTCCTTCGCCGTCAACCTGGACGCGGGCCGGCCCAGTTCCGTTCCTAAGGCCGGACAGCGGGACTTCCCGTACAAGGTCAGCGAGTCGGACCCCGAGGTCTTCTACATCTCCGCCAGTTCGAAGACGCGGGACGTCAGCTGGTACCTGGAGCTGGAGTGGTCCAGCGGTGAGCGGCAGGGCACGATCCGCGTGGACGACAACGGGAAGCCCTTCCGTACAAGCGGGGCGGCGGGGCGTCCGTCGTACGACTACCCGCCGAACGGGTCGGAGTGGGGGAAGGCCGCGACCGGCTGACGGATGTACGCGCGGCGCTACTGTTACCGCTGCCGTTCGGTCCTGTCCGGCTCGGGCTCGTCCAGCGCAGCCGCGATCACGGCCGCCGGGTTGTCGCGGTAGACCGAATGGCCCGCTCCCTCCACCGCCGTCCACCGGAAATCCGCCTTCGCGCTGCCGATGCGGCGGCCGTCGTCGGCGGTGAAGACCGGGTCGCGTCGGGGATCGGCGGCGAGCACGGTCACGGGACGGGCGTACTCCGTCAGTTCCTTCTCGTACGACCACGGCGCGTTTTTCCGCAGGAAGCTCTCGACGACGTACGGACTGGTCCGGCGCGCTGCCTGGACCTTGAGGAACACGTCCTCGGGGTGCCACTCCGGGTGGTCGCGGAGCAGCGATTCCGGGGTCGCGTTCAGCTCGGTGAGTATTCCGCGTACGACCTCCTCGACCCCGTCCGAGACCGTGATGACGGGGTCGAGCAGGAGGAGGCGCGATGCCCAGCCGGGCTCGGCGCTCGCCGCCGCGGTCGCCACGACGCCGCCGAGGGAGTGGCCGACGACCAGATCCCACGCACCGCCGCCGTCCGGGGTGAGGGGGAGTACGTCGGCGGCGAACCCCTCGATGTCGTAGCGCCGCGTACGGGGCGCGAGACCATGGCCGCGCAGATCGGGGGCGGTGACCGACCAGCCGGCTTCGGCCAGTTCGTCCGCCACGAGCCACCAGCAGGCCGCCGCCGACGTCAGTCCGTGGAGGAACAAGGCGTGCCGGGACGCGTCCGGCCGTCCCCAGCGCATGAGGGGCAGTTGAACGGCCGTGGGAGTGGTCGCGGTCGTGACGGAGGAGGTCTCTCGCTGATCCATTGCGTCATAAAATCACGCTCGCGTGGGCCGCAGTGGATGGAACCGCAGGTATTGCATCGCACGTTCCAAAACCTGTAGCGTGCCGGTCATGGCCAGACCGAGGACGTTCGACGAGGACCGTGCCCTGGACGCGGCGATGCGCACGTTCTGGGCGAACGGCTATGAGGGCACCTCGACCCAGGACCTGTGCGAGGCCACCGGGCTGGGACGCAGCAGCATCTACAACACCTTCCACAGCAAGCGCGACCTGTTCCAGCGATCCCTGGCGCGCTACATCGACACCATGACCATGCGGCAGATCCACATCCTGGAGGATCAGGAGCGGCCGGCGGTGGAGCGGATCCAGGCACTGTTCGACACCATCGTCGAGGGCGAGTTCGAGGTCCGTGCGGGGGCCGGTGGTGAGGGCGGTGGCGAGGGCGGCGGTCGGAGTCTGGGATGTCTGACGGTCAATACGACCGTGGAACTCGCCGGACGCGACCCGGACGCGGACGCCATGCTGGACCGCGATCTGACGCTTCGCCTCGCCTCGCTACGGGCGGTACTGGAAGCCGGTCAGCGCGCGGGTGAGATCGGCTCCTCGCGGGACGCGGGCGCACTGGCCCGGTTCCTCAACGCGGTGATCGGCGGCATGCGGGTCTCCGCCCAGGGGGGCGCGGACCGCGCCACGCTGGAGTCCATCGCGTCGATCGCCGTGGACGCGCTCCGGCGCTGACCCGCCGCACATGTGATCCGCCGCGCATGTGATCCGCTTATGACGTGTTTGTGCATGGCCAAATTTTGAACTGATCGATCCATAACTGTCACGATCACGGGAGCCACCTGCCATGCCTCGCGCTGTATATGTCCTCGCCCTGGGCATCTTCGCCATGGTGACCAGCGAGTTCGTCGTCGCCGGACTCATGCCCCAACTGGCCGAAGGGCTGGACGCGACCGTCCCGCAGATCGGCTACCTGATCACCGCCTTCGCGGCGGCCATGGCCTTCGGAGGGCCGTTCCTCACCGTCGCGCTGCTGAGGACACGTCAGAAGACCGCGCTGATGATCCTGTTCGCCGTCTTTTTGGCGGGCAATGTGCTGGCCGCCACCGCCACCGGTTACGGCGTGATGGTGGCGGCGCGGCTGATCACCGGCGTTGCCTCACAGGCGTTCTTCGGAGTGGCCCTCTCGATCTGTGTCCAGCTCACCCGCCCCGAGATACCGGGACGAGCCATCGCGGCGGTCATGAACGGACTGATGCTGGGCACGCTGCTCGGACTGCCGATGTCCACCCTGATAGGTGAACGATTCGGCTGGCGGGCCGCCTTCTGGACCATCTCCGCGCTGACCGTCCTCGCCGCGCTCTGCACGATCGCCGGGGTGCCGTCCCTGGGCCGTGCCGAAGGAACAGGGAACTTCCGCGAGGAACTCGCGGTCTTCAAGAAGCGCCGACTGTGGCTGGTGCTCTCCACCAGCACGATGATCATCGGTGCGACCTTCGCCGCGTTCAGCTATCTCAACCCGATCCTGACGGAGATCACCGGCTTCTCCACCGGGACCGTGCCGCTGCTGCTCATCGCGTACGGCGCGGCGACCGTCGTCGGCAACACCGTCGTCGGCCGTCTCGCCGACCGCTACACGCTGCGCGTGCTGGTCGGCGGACTTGCTCTGAACCTGGCATTCCTCGCCGGGTTCGCGCTACTCGCGGACGTGCCGGTGCCCGCTGTCGGCTGCATGCTGGGCATTGGGCTGGTCGGCGTCACCATGAACTCCGCGATGGTCACCCGCGTCCAGCGCACGGGAAACACGCGCGCTCTGGTGAACACCGTCCACACGTCCTTCATCACCCTCGGCGTGATCATCGGCTCGTCCGTTGGCGGACTCGCTATCACGGGCTTCGGGCTGCGGGCACCGCTGTGGCTGGGCGCGGTGCTGGCGGTGGCCGGCCTGGCCACGCTGCTCCCCGAAGTCGTACGGGGGCGAGCCGAAGGCGTCCAGGAGCCCGGACGCCGGGCAGCGCCGGACCCTGCCGGAGTGTGCGGGCCCTGACGCGGTGCCTGGCGTTCCCGGGCAGGCGGGACTTTCGCAAGACGCCTCAGTGATGTGCGGCGGGGTCGAAGCCCTCGGGCGCCCGGTCGAGGAACGCGGTGACGGAGCTGATCCGGCCGTCCTCGTCGAGCACGATCACATCGGTCCCCATGGCGAAGGACGTGCCTTCGCCGTCGCCGGTCAGGATCTCCCACTTCAGCCTGGCGCGGTCGTGGTGGATCTGCGGCCGCTCGCGGTGGCGGAGGGACGCGGTGCCGACGTGAGCGACGAACTGGTTCCGGAAGTCCATCAACGCCTGGGCGCCGCTGAGGACTCCGATCTCAGCGCGGTATTCGATGCCGTCGGTGAAGGTCGAAGCCGCAAGGCGGCGCTGCTCCGGCTCCGTGGCAGCGTTCCAGAACCGCAGGTATCGCTCAAGGGCGGTTTCGGCATGCTGCTCGGCCTGTGCTGTCGTCCCGGTCATGGCGGTGGGTCCCTTCGTCACATGAATCGAGCTGGTACGAACCGTTCTCCTGCCCGACTCTGGCTCCGTCGGCGCGCACTGTCGATGACCTGCCGGGTCATTGCCGTCGCCCGCACGCCCGTGCAGCCTGGGCACATGACGACGACCACGGAACCGGTCGGGGTGCTCTTACGGCGTTGGCGCGAGCATCGCCGTCGCTCGCAGCTCGACGTGTCGCTCGCCGCCGAGTTGTCCACCCGGCACCTCAGCTGCATCGAGACCGGTCGGGCCAATCCGAGCCGGGACATGATCAGGCGGCTGTGCGACGAACTCGACGTGCCGCTGCGGGAACGCAACGCGTTCTATCTGGGCGCGGGCTTCGCCCCGGTGCATTCCGAGCGGCCCTTCGCCGATCTCGGCGCGGCACGGGACGCGGTGGAGGCCGTACTGACCGGGCACGAGCCGAATCCCGCCCTCGCCGTCAACGTGCGCTGGGAGTTGCTGGCCGCGAACCGCGCCATGGGGGTGTTTCTCGGTGACGTGGGCGGAGAGCCGTCGCGGCAGCCGTTCAACGTACTCAAGGCGACCCTGCACCCTGACGGCATGGCGGGACGGATCCGGAATCTCGCGCAGTGGCGTGCGCATGTGCTGCGCCGGGTCCGCCGCCAGCTGGACCGCACCTCCGCGTCCGGCCTGGCCGAGCTGCTGGCGGAGCTGGAGAGCTACCCGCTCCCCGACAAGGACGCGGAAGAGTCCCGGGAGCCCGGGAACGGAAACGGGAACGGTGACGGGTACAGGGATGGGGCCGGGGCCGGGGACAGGGCCGCAGGGGCCTCCTCGGAAACCGTGGTCTTCCCGGACGACCTGGTCGTTCCGTTGAGGCTGTCGACAGAGCACGGCGAACTCGCCCTGCTGTACACCACGACGGTGTTCGGGTCGCCGCGCGACGTGACCCTGGACGAGATCGCCATCGAGACGTTCTTTCCCGCGGACGCGCGCACGGCGGCCTTGCTTCGCGAGCCCGGCATGATCCAGACGAGAGGCCCTGGGTGAGCGCGGCGCGCCGTTCGGGCTCGGCGTGAGCTGGTCCGTTGCGGGTCGGGCGAGGGGGCTCCCGCCGAGTGCGAGTGCGAGTGCGAGTGCCAGTGCGAGCGTCCGCGTACGGTGTCGGTTCGGTAGCTCTCCCTTGCGCCCTCGCGATCGAGGTGGAACGGGGCGGCATCCACGCGCTGGACAATTCCCACGCGTATTCGCAGTTCGTGCACCAGAATGCCCGGATGGAAACGGGCACGGCGGCGGAGCTGGTCGAGCGGGCATTGACGGCGGCGCGCGCCGCCGTCGGAACGGATGACTCCGACGAGTACGGGACGCTGCTGTGGCAGGCGGCCGCCGACGGGGCGGCGTCGCTGCCGCTCGGCCTGGAACTGATCGGTTCGCAGGATCCGACCGTGCGCGAGACCGGCTGTGACCTGCTGGGCCACGCGAGCGATCAGAACGAGGCGGTCCGCGCCGAGACGGCGACCGCACTGGTCGCCCTCGCGGAGCAGGAGACCGAAAGCCGCGTGCTGCGGTCCCTGGCGCAAGCGATCGAGAGAACGTACGACCAGCGCGCCGTCCCCGTCCTCGTCGCCCTCGCCGGGCATCCCGACGCCGAGGTCCGCCGGCGGGTGGCCGGCTCCTTCGCGGGGGTCGTCACCGGCCCGCCGGACGGACCGGACATCCACGCACTCATCACACTGACCCGCGACGAGGACCCGCGGGTCCGCACCTGGGCGACGTTCACGCTGGGCTTCCAGGCCGAGGTCGACAGCCCCGCGATCCGGACCGCGCTGTGGGAGCGGACGACCGACGAGAATCCCGATACCCGGGAAGAAGGCATCCGCGGCCTTGCCCGGCGGCATGACCCGCGCGTCGTCCCGCTGTTGGCGGAGCTGCTCGACGACCCTGACGGCGCGCACGTCCTCACGTTCAGCGCGGCGCGGATCATGGGCGTCCCCGAACTGCTGCCGGCCCTGCTGGAGTATGAGCCCGACGGGGCCGGGGTCACCGCTGCCGTGAACGCCTGCGACCCGGTGCGGCGGGCTCAACTGGACGCCTCCGCCTGGGAGCTGGTGTCCACACTCCACCGGCTCCGCCCCGACCTGGACGCCGCCGTCCATATGGAGCGCTTCGACGGGGGCCTGTCCCTCGGCCTCGGCGCCACCTTCGGATCGTCGGGCTACGACGTCGAGGCATTGCTCGCACGCGCGGACGGCAGCCCTGTGCGCGCCGCCGGACTGGTCGCAACCGACCTGCCGAGAACGGGGTTTGAAAGGCACGCACGACGACCACCGCACACCGGGCAGGAAACATGAGCGACGTCCCCGCTCAGGAGATTCCCGCTCAGGAGATCCCTGTCCAGGAGATTCCCCCGCTGCTGCTGCGCGTGATCCCGGAATCCGCAGGGTTCATCGCCGAGAAGTACGACGAACCCGCGGAAGCGGCCGTTCTGACCCGGGACGCGCTCCTCGATCTGTACGAGCTGCTGACCGAGTGCTTCACGACACCGGTGCTCATGCCGCAGTTGGAGAGTGCGAGCCCGGATACGGATGTGCTGGAGCGCTGCTGGGACTTCGTGGAACGCATCGTGTCCCACTCCTCGGAACATGTCAGCGGCGCCGTGTACTTCGAGGTGCTCGAACAGCTCCTGAACGCCGACGGCCTGCTGGAGGCCGCCTGGCCCTCCATGAAGGACCGCACCCGGGCGCGCACCGTGATGATGCTGGACTTCTACGACGTCCGCGTGCGCGGTACCAATCAATACGGCTAGAGCGTGTCTCGGTAACGGCGGGTGGACGCGGCCCGCGCACATGGCCAATCATGGCGTGATACCGCTCCGTGCGCACGAGGCCGATCTGTTCGACAGCTTCAGGGGCCGCTTGGAGGCGATCGCCTACCGGCTGCTGGGGTCGGCCAGTGATGCCGAAGACGCGGTGCAGGACGCGTTTCTGCGGTGGCATGCGGCGGACCGGGAACGGATCGAGACGCCCGAGGCGTGGCTGACGAAGGTGCTCACCAACCTCTGCCTCAACCAGCTCACCTCGGCGCGGGCCAGGCGGGAATCCTATGTGGGGCAGTGGCTCCCGGAACCGGTCCTGGCCGGAGACCCGGTGCTCGGTCCGGCCGACACCGTCGAGCAGCGCGAGTCGGTCTCCGTCGCGATGCTCATCCTCATGGAGCGGCTGTCGCCCAATGAGCGCGTGGTGTACGTGCTGCGCGAGGCATTCGGGTACCCGCACCGCGAGATCGCGGAGATGCTCGGCCTCACCGAGTCGAACTGCCAGCAGATCTACCGGCGTGCCAAGCAGCACGTCACCACCGACCGGCCCCGCGTCCAGGTCGACGCGGACGCCGCGGCGAAGGTCGTCGAGGGATTTCTCGCCGCCGCCCTCAGCGGCGACACCGAGCCGCTGATCCGGCTGCTCACCGACGACGCGGTCGGCGTGTCCGACGGCGGTGCCCGGATTCCGGCCCGCAGGTCCCCGATCATCGGTGCGCTCGGCATCGCGCGATACCTGCGTGGTCTGTTCCGGTCGACCGATACCAAGCGAGCCCTTGTCGGTGGTAGTGCTGCCCTCCATGCCACCGTCGTCAACGGCGGTCCTGCCGTGCTGGTCGCGGTCGGCGAGCGGGTTGTCGGCGTCATCTGCCTCGACGTGACCCCCGACGGCATCGGGGCGGTCCATCTCCAGGTCAACCCCGACAAACTGGAACGCGTCACGCGCCAGTGGGCGGCCACCGGCTCTCATCGTCCTCTCGCGGAGATGTGGTGACCCACGTCACCATCGTTTCCTGTCAGGGATTGAGCGGCTGTCCGGTTCAGGAGGCGAGTCCAACCGGATAGGAGCGCGCCATGAAGCATCGCATTGCCGTCCTGGGAGCCGGGTACGCCGGAGCCATCGCCGCCGGTCGCCTCGCCAGGCGGCTGCACCGCGACGACGTCGAGATCACCCTGGTCAATGGCGACCCCGAGTTCGTCGAACGGGTGCGGCTGCACCAGCTCGCGAGCGGGCAGGATCTGCCGTGTCGCCCGCTGCGCGACGTCTACGCGGGCACCGGCGTGCGGGTCCGGTCGGCGTGGGTCACCGCTGTCGATGTGGACCGCAAGACCGTCGAACTCGCCGGCGAGCACGGCGCCGACACCCGCGACTTCGACACCCGCGACTTCGACACCCGCGACCACGACACTCTCGACTACGACACCCTCGTGTACGCCCTGGGGAGCACCGTCGCCGACCACGGCGTCCCCGGTGTCGCCGAGTACGCCCACCACGTCGCCGGGAAGCAGGACGCGCTGCGGCTGCGGGCGCGTCTGAGCGAGTTGGAGCCGGGCGGGACCGTGCTGGTCGCGGGCGGTGGCCTGACCGGTATCGAAGCAGCCGCCGAGATCGCCGAGGCACACCCGGGTCTCAAGGTCACCATCGCCACCCGCGGCGGCGTCGGCGACTGGCTCAGCGACAAGGCCCAGCGCCACCTGTGCGGCGTCTTCGACCGGCTCGGCATCACGGTCCACGAGCACGCCGACATCACGCGCGTCGAAGCGAACAGCGTGGTCACCCGTGCGGCCGGGGAGATCCCGGCCCACGTGACCGTATGGACCGCGGGCTTCACCGCGCACCCGATCGCGGCCGCCACCACCCTGGAGGTGTCCGACACCGGGCGGATCGTCGTCGACGGCACCATGCGCTCGGTCTCCCACCCCGATGTGTACGCCGTCGGCGACGCCGCACTCGCCGAAGGGGCGGGCGGCAAGACGCTGCGGATGTCCTGCTCCGCGTCCACCCCGATGGCGTGGCAGGCCGCCGACGCCCTCGCCGCGCGCCTGACCGGTCGCAAGGTCCGCCAGACCACGATCGGCTACGCCACCCAGTGCGTCAGCCTCGGACGCCGCGACGGGATCGTGCAACGCGTGACGTACGCGGATGAGGTCACGTCCACCGTCATCACGGGCCGGACCGGCGCCCGTATCAAGGAGTTCATCTGCTCGGGCGCGGCCTGGTGCATCTCCCACCCGACTCTGCTGCTGCCGACCCGCCGCCGCCACCTCGCGGCAACCGCCGAAGTGGAGCTCCGCCCCGTCACCCTGTGACGCGGCCCGCCCGCCGCGCATGGTGCGTAACGCGTCGGAGAAAGTTGACGTGTCGGAACTCTCCGACGCATAGTGGTGGGCATGGCGGCAGTCGATGTGTTCAGTGCCCTGGCCAATCCAGTACGGCGCAAGCTGCTGGAGGCGTTGCGGAACGGGCCACGCGCGGCCGGCGATCTCGCCGGCGAGTTCGCGCTGAGCAGGTCCGCGGTCTCCGAGCACCTGACCGTGCTCAAGAACGTCCGACTGGTACGTGAGGAGCCGCGCGGGCGGCATCGCTACTACCACCTTGAGGCGGCCCCACTGGCCGAAGTGGGCGAGTGGCTGCATCCCTTCGAGCACTACTGGCGCGCCCGGATGGGGGCGCTGCGTGACCTGATCGACGAGGAGAACCCATGAGCACCACCGACCCGAAGGTCATCCGCTGCGACCAGTTCATCGCCCATCCGCCCGCGGCGGTCTGGCGGGCGCTGACCGATCCCGAACTGCACGCGCGGTGGTGGGCCGCCGGTGATGTGCGCCCCGTCGTGGGTCACCGCTTCACGCTGGACATGGGGCCATGGGGACAGCAGTGGTGCGACCAGATCAGCGTCGACGTACTACCGGCGATGGCCGAGGGGCCGCGCACTGCCGACACGCTGCTGGTGACCGCAGTCCGGCATGCCGTATCCGCTTAGTGGGCCGCGAAGGTGGTGAAGGCGGCCCAAGATGTGGGGTCGAGAGTGAGGGTGGGGCCGGTGGGGTTCTTGGAGTCGCGGATGTGGACGGCGTGGGGGCAGGAGACTACTTCGAGGCAGTCGCCTCCCTGTTCGGTGCTGTGGCTGGACTTGCGCCAGTCGTAGGCGACTTCGACACACTCTCCGCCTTCATCGTCACTGAAACCTGACTTGAACCACTTGAGTGCAGTGTTCATAGCTCTCCCAGTAGACGGTCCAACATTCCCATGGAGTCCTCAGGGGTGAGGGCCTGTGCTCGCAGCATCGCATATTTGCAGGACATGATGGACACTCCGTTGGGGTCGGAGACCCAATGGCTGCCGCGTTGGGACTCTGCATAAGCGAGTTGTTGGTGATCGGGCGTTTCCATCAGGCAGAAGGGGCCGCTGACCGCCGCGTGGGTTGTGCGGTTGAGCGGCAGGAACTGGAGCGAGAGACTGGGCAGTTCGGCGCATGCGCGCAGATGTTCCAGTTGGTCGAGGTGGACCTTTCCGCCCCCCAGGGGGAACCGTAGGACCGGCTCCCAGATGACGAAGCTGAGCGTCGGCGGGTCCTTACGGTGAAGGATCTCCTGGCGTTCGATACGGGCGGCAGTCTTGGTTTCGATCTCGTCCTCGTTGAACGCGGGGATGCGTCCGCGGAACAGCGCTCGTGCGTAGGGCTCGATCTGGAGCAGTCCGGTCACTACTTGATTCTGGTACGAGGACAGTGCGATCGCCTCGCGCTCATGGTCCATGTACTGCTCGGACCACAGTGGATACAGATCGATCTCCGGCATATTGGCGAGCCCGACCGACAACGCGCCCTTGGCGTCCAACAGTTCGTCCAGCGTTTCTGCCAGATCCTCCTTAAGCGGTCGCCTACCCCGCTCGATCGACCGGATGGTCTCCTCATCGAGGATGACGCGCTCGGCAAGTGAGCGCTGGGTATAGCCCGCCGCCCGGCGGAACGCCGCTACTTGGGCGCCCAGCATCTTCATCGCGGATGAACTCTTCCTGTTGGGACGCTTCCGGGGATCCATGTCATCCAACTCCCCAAGCCAGCCGGTACTTGATCCATGCAAACCTGTACAAGCGATCTGTACAGGCTCGCGCACTGTTCCACGTTAGTTACTCTCCGCGACGATCGCTCCATGAATGCGACAACTCGCCACTCCGTCCTCCGGGAGCGCTTCTTCCGCCGCGATCGCCGGTCCGTCCCCGCAGCCAGGAAGTTCACCCACCAAGCCCTCATCGACTGGGATCTCACCGAAGGCTTCCGCGCCGACGACGTATTGCTGTGCGTGAGCGAGCTCGCGACCAATGCGCTGCTGCACGGGGTGCCGCCCGGCCGGGGGTTCCGGCTGAATCTGGCGTACGACGGCGACGTACTCCGTATCGAGGTGCACGACAGTGGCCCCGGCGTCCCGCGGATCACCGATTCGGCGGACGGCGAGGGCGGGCGCGGGCTGCTCCTCGTCGCGGCCTTCGCCGACAGGTGGGGCGTGGGGGAGCGGAATCCCGGCAAAGTGGTGTGGTGCGAGTTCGAGGTGCGGCGGCGGGAAGCCGAGGAGACGACGCCCCCGGCGGTCACACACCACGCCGAGGGCTGGCTCGGTCTTCTGCTGACCCGACCGTAGGTTTCCGGCAGGGGCCCTGGGGTCCCACGGGCCCGGCGGGCCTCCTCCGCCGCCCACCGGGCCCCGACCAGACGGACTAACGCCCGGTGGCGGCGGACAGGGACCTTCGTAGGCTTGGCGACGTAGATCAACAGGCGTCCTGTTCCTGTTCCAGAGGTCTGCCCTCCGGTGCTCTCAGAAGGAGATACTTCATGGCCGCTTCCTCTGCCCCCGGGGGTTCCCGACGTTCGGAGGCCGATGTCACAGGATTCACGGCCTCGCCGCAGCTTGCCCGAGCGTTGCAGCAGATCGTGGTGGATCTCGTCGAACTGCATCTCCAGGGGAAGCAGGCCCACTGGAACGTGGTCGGCCACAACTTCCGGGATCTGCACCTGCAACTGGATCAGGTTGTCGACGATGCCCGAGAGTCGGCCGACACCATCGCCGAACGCATGCGCGCTCTGGAGGCCTGGCCGGACGGCCGCTCCGACACCGTAGGGGCGACCACCACTCTCCCCGCGTTCCCGCAGGGCGAGCAGAGTGTGAGCGCCGTTGTCGACCTTGTCACCGCGCGACTGCGTGCCACCGTCGATACGCTGCGCACCCTCCATGACCAGGTCGACAACGAGGATCCCTCCACGGCGGACCTGCTGCACGCGATCATCGACTCCCTGGAGAAGCACGCCTGGATGGTCAGCGCGGAGAACCGTTCTGTCTGACGTCGTTCCCCCCGCATCGCCCCTGGACGCGATATCGGAGGCGGGTGGAGGCGGCCGGAGCCCGCCCCGTGTGCGACCGTTCGCCACTCTTGATCCATCCGGAAGAGTTACCCGATCGGCGGTGGTCCGTCGGCCCGAGTCGCCCCTCCATCAATATGTCGGCGGAATGACGCTCTGCGCCGGCTGCGGTGTACGCCTTCATCACGGGAGTCGTCCGGCCGGCCCGACTCAGGAAAAGGCAGATGCCGACAACTACCCGCAGGTTCCCCCGTGTCGTCCGGGCCGCCGTGACCGTGGCCCTCTCGACGGCCGCCTTCGCTGTGCCCGCCACAGCCACCGCCACAGCAACCGCTCCCACCACCACCGCCACCACACCCGCTCCGTCCGCCGACCACCACGGCAAGGTGGTGTTCGTCCAGAACGACCGTGTCGTGGGCAACCAGGTGATCGCCTACAGCCGGGACGCCGACGGCTCCCTGCACCGGCATACGGTGTACGGCACCGGCGGCAAGGGCGGCGTTCTCGGCGGCTCTGTCGTCGACCACCTCGCCTCGCAGGGATCGCTGACGTACGACCCCCACCACAAGCTGCTGTACGCGGTCAACGCCGGCAGCAACACGGTCACCGTGTTCGCGGTCGAGGGCGACCGGCTCCACCGTAAGCAGATCATCACCTCCGGCGGCGTGTTCCCGGTCAGCGTCACCACGCACGGGGACCGTGTCTTCGTACTCAACGCGCGCGAGGGCGGCTCCATTCAGGGCTTCCGGCTGAAGGAAGGCAAGCTGCACCGGGTCGAGGCCTGGCACCGTGCGCTGCACCTGAACACCGGCGCCGCGCCCGAGTTCACCCACACCCCGGGCCAGGTGGCCTTCACCCCCGACGGATCGCAGCTCGTCGTCACCACCAAACTGGGTGGCAACAGCATCGAGATCTTCCACCTCGACCGTGAGGGCGCGCTGTCGCACAAGCCTGTTGTGGACAGCAAGCCGGGCGCGCAGCCGTTCGGACTGACCTTCGACGCGAAGAACCGGCTCGTCGTCGCCGACGGCGTGGAGAACAGCCTCCTGACGTTCCGTATCCACAAGGACGGCCGTACCACCCTTGTCGACGACGCGCCGACCGGCCAGCAGGCCACCTGCTGGGTCTCCCGCACCGGCGACCACTTCTTCGCCTCCAACGCGGGCAGCAACACCGTCACCCGCTTCCACCAGGACCGCGAGGCCCGCCTCGAACGTCTGGGCAACACCCGCACGGGCACGGGCACGGTGGACTCGTCCATCACCCCCGACGGCCACTTCCTCTACGTCCAGACCGGCGGCGCGGGCGCTGTCGACGCCTTCCGCATCCACCGGGACGGTTCGCTGACCAAGATCAGCACCACCAAGGTCCCCGACGGAGTCGGCGGCGAAGGCATCGTCGCGCTCTGACGGAACCGCTGGGAGCAGTAGCTGACACCCGTTCCCGTTCACGCGGCCTCCCTCGTGAACGGGAACGGTGTGTCTGCCGCTGTCTGCCGCTGCCGCTGCCGCTGCCGCTGCCGCTGCGGGTGCGGGTGTCCCTAGCCTCTCTCCGGTACCGGAGTGTCCGGACTGTCGAGCCAGAGGTGCTGACCGGCGGCGTTCACGGTGAGGCCGTACCGGGTGCGGTCCGGTGATCCGGCGCTCCGCCACCAGGCGTAGGCGGTCTCCACCTCACTCCAGAGCGTGCGGGGACCGTACTGCCGACTGTCGTGCTCCGCCGCATCGGGGATGTAGTCGACACTGGCCCAGGAGCCGGTGGCATGGTCGGCGAGCCAGAGCGTGAACTCACCGTCCGGGCCGTGCCCGACGCTGTACCGGCAGTCGGGGACCAGGATTCCCGCGGTGAAGGCGGCGTTCTCGTCGCCGAGTACGAGCCGGGGGTCGAGGCGGGTGCGCGTGGCCGTGGCCCGGTCCTGTTCCTTGACGGTGGCCATGACATTCCGGTGGGGGGTCTCACCCCTGTTCCACATGAAGGCGGAGTCGCCGATGACGGGGCCGCTCGCGGTGCCGTCCCCGCCCGCGGTGAGGCGCAGGAGGACACCGTTGTACAGGCCGGTTCCCCAGGGCAGCACGATTGCCCCGCCGGGAGCGGTCTGCTCCACCAGGGGGTACGGCACGGTGTGGAGGGCGCAGGTGACGATGACACGGTCGTACGGCGCGTACTCGGGACAGCCGAGGCCGCCGTCGCCGGTGACGACCGTGGGGGCGTAGCCGGCGGCCTTCAGGCTCGCGCGGGCGGTGTCCGCGATGCGGGGGTCCACCTCGATGGAGACCACCTGCCGGTCGCCGAGCCGTTCGCTGAGGAGAGCGGCGTTGTAGCCGGTGCCGGTGCCGATCTCCAGCGCCGTCTGCCCGTCGGTCACGGCGAGGGCGTCAAGCATGGTGGCGACGACGCGCGGCATGCTCGCCGAGCTGGAAGGGATGAGCGCCGTGTCGCGGCCGTTGTCCTCGACTTGGTCCTCGACCTGAGTGACGAGCGCCCGATCGTCGTGGACGAGGGCGTGCCAGCGGTCGGGGTCCGTGGTGCGGTTGAGCGGGTGGTAGCCGTCGTCGCCCCGGATCCAGATGCGGTCCGGGATGAACCGCTCGCGGTCGACCCGCGTGAAGGCCTCGCGCCACGCGGGGGAGAGGTAGCCTCCTCGGGTCAGCTCCTCGACGAGGCCGACCCGAGAGCTTTCTCTGCTCACTTCTTCGGTGTTTCGGGTCGTTTCGGATCGGCCGGTGGAATGGGCTTGTCGGGTTTGTGTCCGTCACTCTCGGCCGGGTCGGGCTTCCCGCTGTGGCTGCCGCCCATCGGTGTCTCCTTCGCGCGATGACATGACGTTCTGTGATCGGAAGCTACCGGAGCGCCAGGGGCGGAGGAAGGGCGCACCGCTGTTCGCGGTGGGCGCCCCGTAGCGCGTGCGGTGCCGGATAAACAGCGCATTGACAACCGCGTTGGGGATGAGCGATTGATTTCGCCTCTCGGAGCCGGGGATCATGGGGGTGCCTGAGGCTGTCCGGGAACGGGGAGACAGCGAGACGGCTGACGGGGAAACGGGGAAACGGGAGGTTTCGCGGATGACGTGGGACGAGTGGGAGGCGCTCAAGGCCGGTGCGGCGGCGCGCGGTTCCACACAGATGCGGTTGAACCAGGCTCCGGCCGATCAGGGTGGCGGGACTTCGCCGGGCGCGGCTTCGGAGGATCTGAAGTCGGACAAGAAGGCGTGGGTAACGGCTGGTGAGGGCGTAAAAGGCTTGAAGGACGGCATCGGCAAGGCGTTGACGAAGCTGGCCGACGGGCAGGCGGGGCTGGGTGGCGACGGCGGGTGTCAGAGCGCGGCGGCGCAGAAGGAGTTGTACGACTCCTGGAAGAAGTACGTCGGTGATGTGAGCAGCCGCTGCGACGAGTTGGGCGGGCTTCTGGAAAGGTCGGGTCACGATCTGTCGAAGCCCGACCAGGGGCTCAAGGCGGAGCTGGACGCGCTCAAGCTGAAGTATCAGGACACCGAGGCCGTCGGCGGCCAGGCGAAGGAGAAGTGATCCGCGGTCATGGATCTCGCGACGCTGAAAGCCCTCAAGCCGTCGGAGTACGAGGAATCCGGGGCCGGCTACCGGGCGACCGGTGACATGGCCAGTGCGGCCAAGGACACCATCGACAACCAGATCTGCGCGGGGGTGCGCAATCAGCTCAAGGGCGAGACCGCCACGGCCGCCTTACGGGAGCTCCAGGAGTTGTCGAAGAACTTCCACTACGTGCAGACCGAGTGCGGTCTGGCCAGCACCGCGCTGAATGGCTTCGCCTTCGACATGGCGGTGGCCAAGCGAAAGCTGGAGGCGGCGATCGAGGACGCTCGCGCCGACACGTGCACGGTGAACCCGGACGGCTCGGTCACCTATCCGGCAGGCAGGAAGCCCGGCGACGAGAAGATCGCCGAGGGTGGCACCGTCATGGGGAGCGCCGGAGGCAGCCCCACGTCCGATGCCCTGGAGCGCCAGGCGGCGAACATCCATCCGAACCCGAACTACGGCAGGGCGATGGGATACGCCGGCCGGATCGCCGACGCGTTGAAGGAAGCCACCGACGCGGACGCGAAGTGGGCGCCGAAGCTGCGTGCGCTGAAGGCCGACGACGATCTGACGGTCTCCCAACGGGACTGGGCCGACGCGCGGTCGGACATGGGCGGGGTTGGCGAGGCGGGCAAGAGCTACCTCGATTCCCTGCCGCAGCCCCCGAAGGACGGCGGCCCGAAGGACAACGCCTCGTGGTGGCAGGGGCTCAGTCCCGAGGAGCAGGCGGCGTGGATCTCCCTTCGGCCCGATGCCGTAGGGGCGCTCGACGGGCTGCCGACCACGGTCCGGGACGAGGCGAATCGTGTGGTCTTCGAGGAGAAGCGGGGGCAGCTCCAGATGGAGCTGGACTCCATCCCGAAGCCGCCTGCCAACGAGTGGACGTGGATCACCGCAGGTATGTACCCGTCCAAGGTGCACACCGACGAGTGGATGGAGTGGCACAACAAGTACGGGGACCGGTACGAGCAGCTCAACAAGTCCCTCAACGGCATGAAGAGCATCCAGGAACGCTTCGACAAGACCGGAGAGGAAGGTCTGCCCGAGGCGTACCTGCTCGGTTTCAGCGCGGAGGGCAACGGCCGGGCCATCGTCGCGAACGGGAATCCGGACACGGCAGATCACCAGGCGGTCTATGTGCCGGGTACGACATCGAATCTGGGCAGCGTCGGCGGCGACATCAACCGCATGGTGAATGTGTGGCGCGTGGCCGACGACGAGGCCGACGGCGGCTCGGTGTCCACGATCACCTGGCTCGGGTACGACGCCCCGCAGAACATCGTCAAGGACTCGCCGTTCAGCCACTACGCGAATGACGGCGCCCCGGCCTACAACCGCTTCCTCGACGGCCTCGACGCGTCACGTACGGCTGATTCGGACCCGCACCGCACGGCGATCGGCCACTCCTACGGCACGACCCTCATAGGGTCGGCGGCCCGGCAGGGTGACCTGAACGTGGACGACGTGATCCTCGCCGGCAGCCCCGGCGTGCAGGTGAGCAACGCCGATCAGATGGATGTCCCCGAAGGGCATGTTTGGAACCAGGAGGCCGACGGGGATTTCGTCCCGGACATCGGTCGTTTCGGGCACGGCGGAACCGACTGGGACGGCGCATGGACGATTCCCAGCGACGAGCGCTTCGGCGCCAACCAGATGGCCACGGACACCGAAGGCCACAGCGACTACTGGAAAGAGAACACCCAGAGCCTGCGGAATCAGGGCCTGGTTGTCGCAGGGCGCGGCGATGAAGTGACGCTGAAGTAGTGGCCCGCCTACGAAAGGACGCCCATGAGACGCCCTGATGACCGATCCAGTGAACGTCAGACGAATCGACCGACTCCTGTCCCGGTCCGACCCATTGAGGCTCTTCGACTTGAAGATCAAGCTGGGCGCATCCGCGCTCCTCGTGTCCATCGCCCTTACGACCCTCACCGGATGCAGCATGACTGACGCCAAGGACTCCGCCCTTCCCGCCGCGGGCACCAGCAATTCGGAGGACGCTGCCGCTGTGGCAAAGAAGGTCTCCAGCGAGATCTACGACCTGATCGGCATCAAGGGAAAGGCGTCCAACACCGGAGCGGGCGTCAGCGAGTGCAGCGGCAAGGATCCGGAGAAGTACTTCCAGATCTTTCACCCGTGGAGCTTCGTACCCGAATCGGCCGACCAGCTCAGTGGTGTGATGGAGCGGCTCAAGGAGGAACTGCCCAAGCACGGCTGGAAGGTAGTGGAGTACGGGCCCGACACGAGCAAGAACAAGAACCTCAGCCTCACGGCCGACAACGACAAGAAGAAGTACAGCGTGAGTGTCGTCCATCGCGCGAAGAACAACCCGCCGAAGCTGAGCCTGATGGTCGTCTCCGGCTGCTACCAGGTGCCGGAGGGCCAGAAGGTCGAGCGGTTCTGAAGGCGCCGCTTCCATGGCGCCCTCGACCCGGGCAGCGTCGGTCCGGGCTTGAGGATCAAGCCCGGACGACGCTGGGAGACGAACCGGTGCCTGCTGAGCGTTACAGGCGCTCGGGGGCGCGGATGCCCAGGAGCGCCAGGCCCTGCTGGAGCGTGCGGGCCGTGACGTCGCACAGGAAGAGACGGTTCTCGACCAGCTCCGCCGGGTTCTCGTCGCTCAGTACGTGGCACTGGTCGTAGAACGTCGTGAAGTGCGACGCCAGTTGGTACAGGTACGCGGCGAGCTTGTGCGGTTCGTACGCCGACGCGACCTCCGCCAGCACCTCGCCGAACTGGTCCACGTGCAGACCCAGCGCCCGCTCGGCCGGGGCCAGTGCCAGCTCCGGGTGGGCCACCGGCTTCGCGTCGCCCGCCCGGCGCAGGATCGACTGGATACGGGCGTACGCGTACTGGATGTAGACGGACGTGTCGCCGTGCAGCGAGACCATCTGGTCCAGGTCGAACTTGTAGTCCCGGGCGGCGGACGTGGACAGGTCGGCGTACTTCACCGCGCCGATGCCCACCTGCCTGCCGCGCTCGGCGATCTCCTCCTCGCTGAGGTCCTTCGCCTTTTCCCGTACGACCGCCGTCGCCCGCTCGACCGCCTCCTCCAGCAGGTCCACCAGCCGTACGGTCTCGCCCTCACGGGTCTTGAACGGCTTGCCGTCCTTGCCGAGGACCGTGCCGAACGCCAGCTGGACGGCGTGCACCTCGTCGTTCAGCCAGCCGGCCCGGCGGGCGGTCTCGAAGACCATCTTGAAGTGCAGCGACTGGCGCGCGTCGACGACGTACAGCAGGGTCGTCGCCGACAGGTTCCGCACCCGGTCGCGGATCGCGGAGAGGTCGGTGGCCGCGTAGCCGTAGCCGCCGTTGGACTTCTTGACGATGAGCGGGACCTTGTTGCCGTCCGGGCCCTTCACATCGTCGAAGAACACACAGAGCGCGCCCTCGGAGCGGACCGCGACCCCGGACTCCTCCAGGATCCGGCAGGTCTCCTCCAGCATGTCGTTGTAGCCGGACTCGCCGACGATGTCGGGGTCGCGGATCTCCATGTCCAGCTGGTTGAAGACCGAGTAGAAGTAGATCTTCGACTCGTCCACGAACCGCTGCCACAGGGCCAGCGTCTCCTTGTCACCGGCCTGGAGGTCCACCACCCGGTCCCGCGCGCGCGCCTTGAACTCCTCGTCGGAGTCGAAGAGCGTCCGCGACGCCTTGTAGAGCCGGTTGAGGGAGGACATCGCCTCCTCGCCGGAGGTGGCGGCGCCCTTGTGGTCCAGCTCGTGCGGGTGCTCGATCAGATACTGGATGAGCATGCCGAACTGGGTGCCCCAGTCGCCGATGTGATGGCGCCGGACCACCTTCTCGCCGGTGAACTCCAGGATCTCCACCATCGCCGCGCCGATCACGGCGGAGCGCAGATGCCCGACGTGCATCTCCTTGGCCACGTTCGGCTGCGCGTAGTCGATGACGGTCGTGCCGGGGGCCGACCCGTACGGAACGCCGAGCCGGGTGTCCGCCGCGCGGGCCCCGAGGGTCTCGATGATCGCCCGGTCCGTGACCGTGATGTTGAGGAAGCCGGGGCCGGAGACCTCGATGTCCTTGATCACGCCCTCGGCGGGGAGCGACGCCACGACCCGCGTCGCCAGCTCGCGCGGGTTGCCCTTGAGCTGCTTGGCGAGCGCCAGGAGCCCATTGGCCTGGAAATCGGCCCGGTCGCTTCGTCGCAGCAGCGGGCTCGCGGGACCGGCCTCCGGCAGGGCTGACGAGAGGGCGTCCGCGATGCGCTGATCGACTGTCGAAGCGAGGGAAGTGACCGAGGCCATGGGCGGGTGCCGTTCCTGTTGGGTGCGGAGGGAAGTCCTGCCCAGTATCCCATGGTGTAACAAGCCGTTTTCGCTCTCCCGGAGGGACCTGGGAGAATGGCAGCCGCCGGAATGTTTGGGCGATACGAGAAAGAAGAAGGACGTGCCGATCGTGGCTCAGAGCACCGAGACCGACTGGGTCTCCCGTTTCGCGGACGATGTCATCGCCGAGTCGGAGCGACGTGCGCCTGGCACGAAACATTCTCTCGCTACCGCTCCGGGGATCGTCATCGCGTCCGGACTCTCCCCTTCCGGCCCCATCCACCTGGGGAACCTCCGCGAGGTCATGACCCCGCACCTGGTCGCGGACGAGATCCGCAGGCGCGGCTACGAGGTCAGGCATCTGATCTCCTGGGACGACTACGACCGCTATCGCAAGGTTCCGGCCGGCGTTCCCGGTACGGACCCGTCCTGGGCCGAGCACATCGGCAAGCCGCTGACGTCCGTGCCCGCCCCGGCGGGGTCGGCGTACCCGAACTGGGCCGAGCACTTCAAGGCGGCGATGACCGAGGCGCTGGCCGAGCTGGGCGTCGAGTACGACGGCATCAGCCAGACCGAGCGGTACACCGCCGGGGCGTACCGCGCGCAGATCCTGCACGCGATGAAGCACCGCGCGGAGATCGACGCGATCCTCGACCGTTACCGGACGAAGGACAAGGCCAAGGATTCTCCTCAGAAGGCTCCTCAAGGCCAGAAGCAGGGCCAGAAGCAGGGGCAGAAGCAGCCCGAGGACGCCGAGTTGGAGGCCGCCGAGGGCTCGGGCGCGGCGGCCGAGGACGACGGCAGCGGCGGGGCCGCCGGCTACTTCCCGTACAAGCCCTTCTGCGGCGGCTGCGGCAAGGACCTGACCACCGTCACCGCGTACGACGACGAGACGACCGCGCTCACGTACACCTGCACGGAGTGCGGCTTCTCCGAGACCGTCCTGCTGAGCGAGTTCAACCGCGGCAAGCTGGTCTGGAAGGTCGACTGGCCGATGCGCTGGGCGTACGAGGGCGTGATCTTCGAGCCGTCCGGGGTCGACCACTCCTCGCCGGGGTCCTCGTTCGTCGTCGGCGGGCAGATCGTGCGCGAGATCTTCGACGGCGTCCAGCCGATCGGCCCGATGTACGCCTTCGTCGGGATCTCCGGGATGGCGAAGATGTCGTCCAGCAAGGGCGGCGTACCGACCCCGGCCGACGCGCTGAAGATCATGGAGGCGCCGCTGCTGCGCTGGCTCTACGCGCGGCGCAGGCCCAACCAGTCGTTCAAGATCGCCTTCGACCAGGAGATCCAGCGGCTCTACGACGAGTGGGACGCGCTGGAGCGTAAGGTCGCCGACGGCTCCGTCCTGCCGGCCGACGCCGCCGCGTACTCCCGCGCCACGAGCACCGCGTCCGGTGAGCTGCCGCGTACGCCGCGTCCGCTGCCGTACCGCACGCTGGCCTCGGTCGTGGACATCACGGCCGGCGCCGAGGAGCAGACCCTGCGGATCCTCAGCGAGCTGGACCCGGCCCGTCCGCTGGCCTCGCTGGACGAGGCGCGTCCCCGGCTGGACCGCGCACAGAACTGGATCACCAGCCAGGTGCCGGCCGAGGCGCGGACGATCGTGCGCTCCGACCCGGACCGGGAACTGCTGGACTCGCTCGACGCGCGGGGTCAGGAGTCGCTGCGGCTGCTGCTGGAGGGCCTGGACAGCCACTGGTCGCTGGACGGGCTGACCACGCTCGTCTACGGCGTGCCCAAGGTCCTGGAGGGGCTGGCCCCCGACGCCAAGCCCACCGCCGAACTGAAGACCGCCCAGCGGTCGTTCTTCGCGCTGCTCTACCGGCTGCTGGTCGGCCGGGACACCGGGCCGAGGCTGCCCACGCTGCTGCTGGCGGTGGGCGCGGACCGGGTGAGGAAGCTGCTCGGCGTCGGCTGAGGCCCGGTTACGGCCGAAGACGCGGGAGGGCCCTCGCCCGGTGGGTGGGTGAGGGCCCTTCGTCATGTCCGCGTCCTGGCCGTCGGGGCACTCCCGGCGGTTGACGTACGCGGTCCGGCTACGCGATGTGCTCGTCCAGCTCCGACTGATAGCGGAAGCGGAAGTCCTTCAGGTACGGGCGGAGCGAACTCTCGCTCAGCGGGCCGCCGGTACGGCCGGTGATCCCGTACAGATCGACCAAGTACAGCCCGAACTGCCGGCCGTTGGGGAAGTCGCCGTGCTCGCTGATGTACTTACGGAAGGCGCTGAAGTACGCCTCCTCGCGGGAGAGATCGTCGGGGAGGGCGGGGACGGGCAGTTCCTCGGGCTGGTCCTGGCCGGGGACCGGCTCGGGGTACTGCCGCTGCTCCTGGGCCTGTTCGGGGATCTGTTCCGGCTCGGGGGACGGGTACGAGCCTTCCACGCGCTGACCGGGCACGCCGCCGAGCGGACGGCTGCGGCCGGGACCGGCGGGGATCATCACCGGCGCGGGGTCCGGGCCCTCGGCGTACGGCCTCTCGGCGTACGCGGGGTTGTACGCGCCCTCGTACGCTGCCTCCTGCACATGCGGGGCCGCGAACCAGGGGCTGGTCTCGGGCTGGGGCTGCTGGTGTTGCTGCTCGGGCTCGGGCTGTGGCTCCTGCATCTGCGGCTGCGGTGGTATCGGCTGCTGCTGGGGCTGGGGTTGCTGCTGGTGTTCCGTCTGCTCCGGGGACGTGGACGGCGACGGCGACGGGGACGAGCCCGCGGCGGATATCTCGCCCCGGCCCTGCGGGAGTTCGGCCACCGGAGGCGCGGGCGGCAGCAGCACCGGCTCGATACCGGCGGCGGCCAGCCCCGACGGCGCGGTGTCGGCGAGCGGTACGCCGTACTTCGCGAGCCGGAGCGGCATCAGCGCGTCGATGGGCGCCTTGCGGCGCCAGTTGCGGCCGAACCGCGCCTGAAGGCGCGACTGGTAGATGAGCCGGTCCTGTTCGAGCTTGATGACCTGCTCGTACGAGCGCAGCTCCCACAGCTTCATCCGGCGCCACAGCTTGAAGGTGGGCACGGGCGAGAGCAGCCAGCGGGTGAGCCGTACGCCCTCCATGTGCTTGTCGGCGGTGATGTCCGCGATCCGGCCGACCGCGTGGCGCGCCGCCTCGACGGAGACGATGAAGAGGAGCGGGATCACCGCGTGCATCCCGACGCCCAGCGGGTCCGGCCAGGCGGCGGCGCCGTTGAAGGCGATCGTCGCGGCCGTCAGCAGCCACGCCGACTGGCGCAGCAGCGGGAACGGGATCCGCATCCAGGTCAGGAGGAGGTCCAGCGCCAGCAGGACGCAGATGCCCGCGTCGATACCGATCGGGAAGACCAGGGAGAACCGCCCGAAGCCCTTGGCCTCGGCGAGTTCGCGCACGGCGGCGTAGGACCCCGCGAATCCGATCGCGGCGATGATCACCGCTCCGAACACCACGATCCCGATGAGAATCCGGTGCGTGCGTGTCAGCTGCATCGCGGCCACCCGCGATCTCCTCCCGTATTCGGCCTGTATGGGGCGTCAGGTACTCGACAACAACCATTCGACGCCCCGACACCCGGCGGGCACAGCCTGGCACATGCGTGCGGACGGCGTGGCGCGGGGAGTGAAGACGCGGGCCCGGCGGGCGTTTCCGGGCGGCCGGGACCGGCTCGCCCCGCCCCGCCCTGCCCGGTGCGAGCCCTCTCAGCCGGCCTTGGTCGACGCCGACGCCGACGGGGCCTTGGACTCGGCCTTCGGGCTCTCCCCGGTGCCCGGCGCGTCCCCGGGGCCGGCGGCGATCGCCGCCACGGCCTCCTTGGCCGCCTTCTCCGCGTTCTTCGTCAGATCGGCGGAGCCGGGCGACTTGGCGCCCGCGTAACCCGCGCCGTTGTAGGTGAGGGTGATGACGACATTCTCCGTGCGGGCCACGACCGCGGCGTACGCGAAGTCCTCGTCGGTCTGCTGGAGGGTGTACGTGACCAGCGTCGCCTGGTCGCCGACGCCGGCCGTGGCGACCGACTTGACGCTCTTGGCGCCCGCCGTGCCCTGGGCCCCGGCGACCTCCTTCGCGTAGTACTCGCCGGCGCGCTCGGCGCCGCTGCCGAGCGTGGCGTCGGAGTCGTACCGCATGAGGGAGACATCGAGCCAGCGGTACTGCGAGCCCTTGACGCCGTTGTCGTCCAGACCGTTCCAGGAGCAGCTGCCGCGGGTGTCGATGTCGCTGGACTTGCCGGACGTACCGCCCTTGGTCTTGACCTTGGGAACGAGCGACTCGACCGTCTTCGCGCCGATCGTGTCGCAGGCGTCGGGGAGCCCGCTGTACTTGGCCGGCACGACGGTCGGGGTCGGCGAGGTGCTCGGGCTCGACGAGGAGCCGTCGGCGTCGCTCTTGCCGCCGGAGTCGGACGAGCAGCCGGCGACGACGAGCATCACCGGAACGGCTGCGCAGGCGAGTATGCGGGTGAGTCGCGAGGCTGAACGGTGCATGGTTCCTTCAGTCGGTCGGTTGTCGTACGGTCCGATCGGCCACGGTAACCGCCGAGCCGGGTCCGCGGGCTCCCGGAGCGGGAGTCCGTGCCCCGCGCGCCCGGGGCGGGCGGCGGGTACGGGGACGGCTACTCGTTGAGCTGCTCGTTGAGCGTCCGGGCCAGTTCCCGCGCCCTGTCCTGCAGTTCTTTGCTGTCGGGGACCACGGTGGGGTGGGCGGGCTGCTCGGTGTACCGGACGGTCACGATCACATTCGATGTGCGGAACACCACGCTCACCGTGCGCTGCTGAGCGGCCGCGCCGGGGCGGGCGAGGACATCGTCGAGGAAGGCGGCGTCACCGAGGCTCTCCAGGACGCGCGGTTCGAGCCCGTCGGGGGTCGTGCCGTCGGAGGGCGCCCCGGAACCGGAGGGAGCGCCCGTCGGGGAGCCGGAGGGGGAGCCGGTCTGTGTGTTCGTACCGGAGGCCGTGTCCATCCCCGTACCCGCGCCCGAACCCGTGGCGGAGGGCAGACCGCCCGGCGTCCCGGAAGGCGTGGACGCGGGCAGGTCCGCGGCCGTCTCCTTCTTCGCGTAGACCTCCTGCGCCCGGTCGGCGTCGCTCACGGCGGGGTCGTACGACACGACGCGTTCGAGGTCGATCATCAGTTGGTTCGACGCCTCGGGGGAGACGGCCTTCCAGCTGCACCCGACGCGGCGGTCGGTGTCGTACGTCACGGCGGCCGTGCCCTCGTACACCTTCGCCTGCTGGTCCTCGGGGAGCGAGGCGGCGCCGGGCAGCAGATCCTTGAGCATGGAGCGCGGCACGGAGCCGCAGGGCTCACGGAGCGTGCGGTACTTGCCGGGCTGAGCGGCGGTGGCGGTGGTGGGGCCGCCCGGCTTGGCGTCGGCGACGGCGCCGTCCGCGCCGCTGCCCCCCGAGCAGCCGGCGACCACCACCACGAGGAGCGCCGCCAGGCCGGGTACGTACGCCTTGCGCGCCTTTGGCTGCACGGTCCCGGGCTCCCTTCTGTACGGGGTTCCGCGCGGGGCTCCGCGCGAAAACTGCTTGCCGCCGGATGACGGTCGATGGACACAATGTCTATCGCACGCAACGCCGTCGATGCTGGTCGGCTGTCTCTTTTGACGGCCCTGGTTCCGGCTTTTGCGTTATGAGACTTTCGGGGGAATCGAGGAGTTATGTCGTATGTAGAGATGCCGGGCGCGAAGGTGCCGATCCGGATGTGGGCGGATCCCGCGGCCGTCGACGAGGGCGCCATGCAGCAGCTCCGGAATGTTGCCACCCTGCCTTGGATCAAGGGCCTCGCCGTGATGCCGGACGTGCATTACGGCAAGGGCGCGACGGTCGGTTCGGTGATCGCGATGCACGGTGCGGTCTGCCCGGCGGCGGTGGGGGTGGACATCGGGTGCGGGATGTCGGCGGTGAAGACGTCCCTGACGGCGAACGATCTGCCCGGCGATCTGTCCCGGCTGCGCTCCAAGATCGAGCAGGCGATCCCGGTGGGGCGTGGCATGCACGACGAGGCGGTGGATCCGGGGCGGATACACGGATTCGCGACGGCGGGGTGGGCGGATTTCTGGGAGCGGTTCGACGGAGTCGCCGATTCGGTCAAATTCCGTCAGGAACGTGCCATAAAGCAGATGGGAACGCTCGGATCGGGCAACCACTTCATCGAATTCTGTCTGGATGAGTCGGATTCGGTCTGGCTGATGCTCCACTCCGGATCACGGAACATCGGCAAGGAACTGGCCGACCACCACATCGGCGAGGCCCAGAAGCTGCCGCACAACCAGGGGCTGATCGATCGGGACCTGGCCGTCTTCATCGCGGACACTCCGCAGATGGCGGCGTACCGGAACGATCTCTTCTGGGCGCAGGGGTACGCGAAGTACAACCGCGCGATCATGATGGGGCTCTTCCAGGACGTGGTCCGCAAGGAGTTCAAGAAAGCCCGGGTGACTTTCGACCAGGTCATCTCCTGCCACCACAACTATGTGGCGGAGGAGCGGTACGAGGGCATGGACCTGCTGGTCACGCGTAAGGGCGCGATCCGTGCGGGCAGCGGCGACTTCGGCATCATTCCGGGCTCCATGGGCACGGGTTCGTACATCGTGAAGGGCCTGGGGAACGAGGCGTCGTTCAACTCGGCCTCGCACGGCGCGGGCCGGAAGATGAGCCGTAACGCCGCCAAGCGCAGGTTCTCGACACGGGACCTGGAGGAGCAGACGCGGGGCGTGGAGTGCCGTAAGGACGCCGGCGTGGTCGACGAGATCCCGGCCGCTTACAAACCGATCGAGCAGGTCATCGAGCAGCAGCGGGATCTGGTGCAGGTGGTGGCGAAGCTGAGGCAGGTCGTCTGCGTGAAGGGCTGAGCGGGCCAGGGCCGCGACGTCACAGCTCGCGGTGGACCTTGGCGTTGGACGCCTGGGCGCGGGGGCGTACCACCAGGAGGTCGATGTTGACATGGCTCGGGCGGGTGACCGCCCAGGTGATCGTGTCGGCGACATCGTCGGCCGTGAGCGGTTCGGCGACGCCCGCGTAGACCTTCGCCGCCTTCTCGGTGTCGCCGTGGAAGCGGGTGGTGGAGAACTCTTCGGTCTTGACCATGCCGGGGGCGATCTCGATCACCCGGACCGGTGTGCCGACGATCTCCAGGCGGAGGGTCTCGGCGAGGACATGGGAGCCGTGCTTGGCCGCGACATAGCCCGCGCCGCCCTCGTACGTGCCGTGGCCGGCCGTGGAGGAGACGACCAGGACCGTGCCGTCGCCGCTCGCGGTGAGGGCGGGGAGCAGCGCCTGGGTGACGTTGAGTGTGCCGAGGACGTTCGTCTCGTACATCCGGCGCCAGTCCATGGGGTCGCCGGTGGCCACCGGGTCGGCGCCCAGGGCGCCCCCGGCGTTGTTGATCAGGACGTTCACGGAGGGGAAGCGGCCCAGCTCGGCGGCGAAGGCGTCGACGGCGACGCGGTCGGTGACGTCGAGGGCGTACGCGGTGGCGCGCTGCCCGGCGGCGGTCAGTTCGGCGGCGAGCGCCTCGATACGGTCCTTGCGGCGGGCCGTGACGACGACGTGGTATCCGGCGGACGCGAGTTGGCGTGCGGTGGCGGCGCCGATGCCGCCGCTCGCTCCGGTGATGACGGCGATGGGGGTCCCCGGGGCGGTCATGACGTACTCCTCGCGCGTGCGATCGGTGATCGATGTCGACACTGCCAGCATAGGCAGGGTGTGCGAGGCGTGGGGACAGCGTGTCATGTGGGTGACCGGGGGCGCGCCGGGCGTCCGGGTGGCCCGATTCGCGGTGTGATGATCGGTATGTTCCCGGCATGGGTGTCAAGCGCAAGGCGTTGCTGGTGGCGGTGTCGGCCGTCACCGCGGTGGTGATGGGCGCGGGAACGGGCGTCGGTGCCGGTTCCGGTGCCGGTGCGGGGGCCCGTGCCGACGGTGTTCGGGGGGCTGTCGTGCCGGAGGCCGATCTCTCGCACCACGGGTATGTGTCGCTGTGGAGCGAGCAGCTGACGGTCCGCCTCGAGTCCGAGAACCACGGCCCGTCCGGGCTGGCGGACGCGACCGTACAGCTGACCTTCTCGGTCGCTCTCGCGGCCGGTCAGAGCCTGCCGTCCAACTGTCTGCGGGGCGATGACCGGGTGGTGCTGTGCCATACGGGTCCGCTCCGGGCGGTCGGGCGGAGCCAGGAGACCGTGCTCGACCTGAAGACGGTGGGGCGGCCCGTCGAGGCGGTCGTACAGATCGACACCGCGTGGAACGGCGGGGCGAGCGACCCGAACCCCGGGAATCACCGGCACCGGGTGCTGGCCCCGGCCACCGGGGACCCGTACGTCTTCTGACCGGCCCACCGCGCGCGACGAGCTGCCGGAAAGGCCCTACGCGGCGGCGTCGCCGAATTCCCGTACCGCGTCCTCGACGATCGCCGCCAGCCTCGCGTGGTGCGCGCCGCGCCAGTACACCCGGCCGCAGGCCGTGCACTGGGCGAACACGTCGTACGAACGTTGGGTGCCGTGCTCCAGCCGCTCCTGGACGGACTCCTTGTCCGCGGGGCCCAGGCCGCCGTTGCAGGCGGTACAGCGGGTCCAGGGAGCGAGGGCGGGCGCGAAGCGTTCCAGGACGTCCCGGAGCTGGTCCTCCGGGCGGTCGCTGTAGATATACGCCCCGGCCCAGATCTCGCGGCGCCGCAGCAGCCCGCGATCCCGGGACAGCATCACCCGGCGCTCGGCGGCGGAGAGGGTGGCCAGGGCCGGGTCCCCGAGGTCCTCGTTCTCGTACGCCGCGTCGATGCCGAGCAGCCGCAGCCGTCGCGCGAGCGTGCCGAGATGGACGTCGAGCAGGAAGCGCAGGGGAGCACCCGGCACCCGCTGGGGGCGGCTCACGGCCCGTACCTCGACGGATTCGCCCGCGGCGGGGATGTGTGAGACGGGCACCTCGCGGCCGTCCACGAGCAGCGGACCGGCCTCGGTGAGCGGGACACCGAGCGATTCGACGGTGTGACCGAGCGTGGACGCACCGTCGGTGAGAAGGGACGTACGTCCCTGACGCCGCTCGGCGGGGACGAAAAGGCGCAGCTCAGCGGCGAAAACGATCTGGATCTCCGGTCCGTTCACGTCGTCAGGATGCCACCGGACGCGGGGGCCGGGCCAGGACATTCCTGGCCGTCCGCGCCGGGTGTCAGATCCAGCCGCCAGTCGTTGGCGCGCATCAGACGCCCCTTCGGGAACTCGACCTCGCACTCGCCGCGGAGCGAGAACCCCACCCGGCGGCACAGCGCGTTCGACGAGCGGTTGTCGACGGACGGGAAGGCGTGCACATAGCGGTACGCGTGCTCGGCGCGCGCCTTCTCCACGACGGCCGCCGCTGCCGCCGCCGCGATGCCGCGCCCCTGATGAGCGGTGAGCACCCCCCAGCCCGTCTCGTACACCCGCTGTCCCTGCCAGGTCTGCTCCCAGAACCCGATCGTGCCGACGGCCTCGTCGGCCGGCAGCAGTACGATCCGGAACATGCGGCCCCGGCCCGTCCGGTCCGCGCTCAGGTCGACGTACCGTCTGTGCCGCGTGAGCAGCTGCTTCTCGGTCTCGGGGCCGCCCAGATGGCTCATCAGCTCCGGCGCGTTCATGGCGCGGAGCAGGCCGAGATCGCCCTCGGACCATGGATCCAGCCGTACCCGCGGTGCTTCGCTCTCCATGCCGGGCACTGTAGGGCGGGGGTCTGACATCGGGGCGTCCGGCTTCTGGCGGTCCGGCTCCCGGGGGCCGACCGCCGGCGGTCCGGCTTGCGGAGGTCCGGCCGCTGGAGGCCTGTCCGCTGGGGATCCGGCTGCTGAGGGTCCGGCCGCTGAAGGTCTGGCCGATGGGGGTCTGGCGAACACCGTCGGCGGCACTCCGACCGTCGCCGTGAAGGCCCGTACGAGATGGGCCTGATCGCTGTAGCCGAGCTCGGCGGCCAGCTCCGCCCAGTCCACCTCCCGGTCCGCGCCGGGGCCCGTACTCGCATCCGACTCCGCGCGCTCCAGCGCCTCGTGGATGCGGTAGCGCAGGATCACCCACTTCGGACCGACCCCTACATACGTGGCGAAGAGCCGTTGCAGCGAGCGCACCGACACCCCTTCCGCCTCGGCGAGCGGGGCCACGCGCCGGATGGTGCGGTCGGTACGGATCCGGTCGGCCAGCGCCATGGCGCGCGCCGCCTGTGGGTCGGGCCGCGGGCCGATGCCCAGCAGATACGCGTCGAGCGCGGCCACCCGCGCGTCCTCCGGGGCGTCGGGCGGGCCGAGGACCGTCGCGATGTCCGCGTCCGTCGTCGCCGGCACGACCTCGGCGATCGGCACGCGCCGCCCCGTCCACTCCGATACGGGCCACCGCGGTGCGAACGGCCGGAAGCCGCCGGGTCTGAACTGCACCCCGCACACCCGGCCGCGCCCTTCCAGCTTCTGAGTGAACAGCTCCAGGCCGATGCCCGCGACCTCGGCGAAGGCCGGGCTGTCCGGTCCGGGGCCGAACCGCTGGAACACGACATTGACCGAGGGGTGCGGCACGACATGGGAGGCGTAGGGCTGTTCGAGATCCCAGTCGATCAGCCAGTAGTGCTCCAGATACGGCCGCAGGGCCGGAGCGGGCTCGCGGCGCCGGAACCGTACCCGCGCGAAGAGGCCGGGGGCGTCGACGATGCCCCGGGTGTCACGCCGTGGTCCTGCCATGTCCGGATCCTATGTCGCGTTTCTTCAAGACGCCGGGGAGCGCCGTTTCCTACGGTCACGGCCATGAACGACACCATCAGCAAACTGCTCGAAGTGGCGGCCGACCGCACCGTCACCGTTGTCCGGAACATCACCGACGAACAGCTCACCGCCCCGACGCCGTGCGCGCAGTACGACGTACAGGCCCTCGTCGATCATCTCTTCCAGGTCATCGTGAACTTCCAGGCGCTGGCCGCCAAGAAGGACTCCGATTTCGGCGCCGCCCCCGAGCATCTGACGGGTGCGTGGCGCGACCGGTTCGCCGACGAGACCGTACGGCTCATCGCGGCCTGGGACGCGCCGGGCGCCGAGGAGGGCACCTCGGGGGCGATGGGCATGCCGGCCAGAACGGTGGGCGCGATGGTGGTCGGCGATCTCGCCGTCCACGGGTGGGATCTGGCGCGGGCCACGGGGCAGCCGTACGAGCCGGACGCGGCGCTCGTCGGGATGCTCGGGGCGGAGTTCGGGGCGCTGGCCCCGACGGCGCGGAAGATGGGCGTGTTCGGGGAGCCCGTGCCGGTGGCCGAGGACGCGGGTCCGTTCGAGGCGCTGCTGGCAGCGACGGGACGGGACCCGGGCTGGAGCCGCCCGTAGCGTGTCGGCAGCCGTGTCCGGGGCCCGTCCGTAGCGCGTCGGCAGTGCGTGCGTGGCCCGTCCGTGGCCCCGTCGGCAGCGTGGCCCGTCCGTGGCGCGTCCGTGGCGTCAGCTGTCCGCGACGGGTTCGGCGTCCGGCAGTGCCTGCTCGGCCCAGATGACCTTGCCCTCGGCGGTGTAGCGGGTGCCCCAGCGTTCGGTGAACTGCGCGACGAGGAACAGACCCCGGCCTCCCTCGTCGGTGGCCTTCGCGTATCGCAGATGCGGCGAGGTGCTGCTGAAGTCCGAGACCTCGCAGATCAGGGTGCGGTCGCGGAGGAGCCGCACTTTGATCGGGCCGAGGGCGTAGCGGATGGAGTTGGTGATCAGTTCGCTGAGGATCAGCTCGGTGGAGTACGCCACCTCGTCCAGTCCCCAGTCCTCCAGTTGCCGGGCCACGGAGGCGCGCACCCGGGCCACCTCCGAGGGATGGGAAGGCACCTCCCACTCCGCGATCCGGTCGGGGTCGAGCACGCGGGTACGGGCGACGATGAGCGCGATGTCATCGCTCGGGCGGTCGGGCAGCAGCGCGTCGAGCACCGCGGAGCAGGTCTCCTCCGGGTCCCGGTCCGGGTGGGACAGCGCGGCGCGCAGCATACGGAGCCCTACGTCGATCTCCCGGTCGCGGTCCTCGATGAGCCCGTCGGTGTACAGCACCAGATGGCTGGACTCGGGCAGCCGCAGTTCCACTGTCTCGAATGGCAGCCCGCCCAGCCCCAGCGGAGTCCCGGCCGGCAGATCGAGGAACTCCACGCTGCCGTCGATGCCGACCAGCGCGGGCGGGGGATGGCCGGCGCGGGCCATGGAACAGAGCCGGGTCACCGGATCGTAGATCGCGTAGAGACAGGTCGCGCCCGTGATCACGGCGCCGCCGCCCGCGATGCCCTCGTCGTGGTCGATGCGGGTGATCAGATCGTCCAGATGGGAGAGGATCTCGTCGGGCGGCAGGTCGAGCGTCGAGAAGTTGTGGACCGCCGTACGCAGCCGGCCCATCGTCGCCGCCGCGAGCAGACCGTGTCCGACGACATCCCCCACGACCAGGGCCACTCGGGCACCGGGCAGCGGGATGACGTCGAACCAGTCGCCGCCCACCCCCGACTCCGCGGGCAGATACCGGTAGGCGACATCGAGGGCGTTCTGCTCGGGGAGCACCTGGGGGAGCAGACTGCGCTGGAGTGTCTCCGCCATGGTGTGCTCGCGGGTGTAGCGGCGGGCGTTGTCGATGCACACCGCCGCGTGGTTGGCCAGCTCCTCGGCGAGCGAAACGTCCTCCTCCTCGAAGGGCTCCGGCCGCTCCGAACGCCAGAAAATGACGAGCCCGAGGAGCACGCCCCGCGCGCGCAGCGGGGCCGTGACCAGGGAGTGGACGCCGTACGCGACGACCCGGGCCGTCAGCTCGGGGTCCTGGGACTGCCAGCCGCCGGCCAGTACGAGATCGGGCTCGACGGTTCCGCGCCCGCTCTTCAGGCTGAATGCCTGCGGCGTGGTGGCGCGGAACGTGAACCGCGCGCCCAGCGGGTAGAACGGGTGGTGGTCGTGGATGCCGACCACGGCCGTGCGGCGCAGTTCGGAGACGGCGGTGACCACCGCCGGGTCCTCACCCCGCAGTACGGCTTCCGCCAGATCCACGGTGGCGAAGTCGGCGAACCGCGGGACCGCCACCCGCGCCAGCTCCTCGGCGGTCCGGGTCACATCGAGGGTGGTGCCGATCTCCACGCCCGCGTCGTACAGGAGCTTGAGGCGCTTCTGCGCCACTTCCGCCCGGCCCGTGAGCGCGCGCAGCTCGGTGGAGTCGCGGAGTGTCGCCACGGTGCCCGGCGGGCCTCCGTCACGGTCCGTGGAGCGGTTGTTCACCGCGATCAGCCGCTCTCCGGTCGTCATCACCTCGTCGCTGGCGGCACGTCCCGAGGCGAGCAGTTCCGCCAGCTGCGGATCCAGGCCGAGATCGGTGACAGGGCGGCCCTCCGGCCGCGGGGGCAGATCGAGGAGACGGTGCGCCTCGTCGTTGGCGAGCACCAGCCGACCGTCGCCGTCGAGGATGAGCACCCCTTCGCGTACGACATGCAGGACCGCGTCGTGGTGCTCGTACATACGCGCCATCTCCACGGGCTCCAGCCCATGGGTCTGCCGGCGCAGCCGGCCGCTCACCAGCGCTGTGCCGCCGGTGGCGAGGGCGAGCGAGGCGGCGGCGGCGACCAGGACGATCGGGACCTCGCGGTCGGCGAGGCTGTTCACCTTGTCGATGGTGATCCCGGCCGACACGAGGCCGACCACCTTTCCGTTCATGTCCTTGACGGGGGTCACCGCGCGTACGGAGGGACCGAGGGTCCCCGGGACGACCTCGGTGATGGTGCGGCCCTTCAGCGACGGCCCGATGGTGCCGATGAAGCGCTCCCCGATGCGGTGGGGGTCGGGGTGGGTGAGCCGGATGCCCTTCATGGTCAGTACGACGACGAAGTCGACGTGGGAGGCCTTGCGGACCGCTTCGGCCCGTGGCTGGAGGATCGCGCTGGGGTCGGGTGCCCGCAGGGCGGGCGCGATTCCCGGCGAGTTCGCGAACGCGGTGGCGACGGAGAGGCAGCGGTTGCGCGCCTCTTGTTCGGTGTCGCGCCGGGACACCAGGAGGAGTGAGACCAGCGAGGACCCGATGAGCAGGAGCACGATCACCAGTTGCAGGATGAAGACCTGTCCGGCGAGCGTGCGGGCGTTCAGCCATGACGGCCGACGCCACCCCTGCGGCGACCGCGGGGCCCGGCGCTGGAACCATCGTCGCCATCCGCCCGAGGGGCGGTGCTCACGCCGCCGACTCCGTGGGCGCCGGCCGGAGCGGGCAAAGATGGCCCGAGCCCAGGATCGACCCATATGTCGGGCCATGTACCTACATCTACACTGCCTGTCTTCACAAGGCGAATGGGCGTGGGCCCGCGGAGACCGGCCGGACAGGGCCTGGGGCGTGTCGTCAAAGTCCCGCCGGGCCCGCCCCTCGGGCGGACGGCGCTACTTTGAAGACACGCCCTGGAGAATGGCGCCGTGGAGCGGGCGGCCGCTGAGCAGATTCCAGCGTCCGGCCCGCCCGCTGAGTTCGGTGACGGTGAGGGGGCGTACGTCAATCCGCCAGAAGGCCGCGGGTGTTGCGCCCAGGGCGTGGACCACGCAGGCGCGGACGATGTCCGGCTCGGCGACGGCTATGACGCGGCCACCGGCCGTACCGCCGTCGCCCGGTGCGCCGTCGCCTCGCGCGTCCCCGCCCGGCGCGTCCCCGCCCGGCGCGCCCTCGCGCAGCGTGTCGAGCCAGTGGGCGGCGCGGGCGAGCAGCGCCAGCAGGGATTCGCCGCCGTGCGGGGCGGCCGCCGGGTCCGACAGCCAGGAGGCCAGCGCGTCCGGTTCCGCGGCGGCCAATTCGTCGAGGGTCCTGCCCTGCCAGCGGCCCATCGCGCAGGGTGCGAGGGCGGGCAGCGACTCCGCGTCCAGCCCGAGGGCCTCGGCGGTGCGCCGGCAGCGGGGGGAGGGGGAGACATACGGGGTGGCGGTGGCGGGGAAGGTCTCCCGTACGGCCTCGGCCTGTCGCAGCCCGAGGGCGTCCAGCTCGTCGCCGCCCGCTCCGTCGCCGCCCGATCCGCCGGCCCCCGGTTCGCTGCTGCCCGGTCCGCTGCCGTCCGGTCCGCCGTCGGCCGCGGTCGGCTCAGCGGTGTGAGGGAAGCGGGCCTCGCGCAGGGCCGGGTTCATCGCCGGTGAGATGAGCATGAGCCGGGTGGTCATAGGGTCCTCGCTGCTCGGTTCTGGCTCGGTCCGGCCGGGCTCCGGAAAGAGGTCCCCTTGGCCGGTGTGCCGTATCGCGGTACCTTCACGTCGAAATCACGACGGCGGAACGGAAGTCCGGTGGGAATCCGGCACGGTCGCGCCACTGTAAGCCGGGCGCCGGCTGCGTACAGCGCAGCGGGGGCCCCGGTGAGTCAGACCCGGATGCCGTCGTTCGAGCTCCACTGAATGGGACGCGAGTTCCCCAAGGAGGTTGTGCCATGGCGCAGTCCATAGCGCCCCCGGCCGTTCCGTCCACCGGTGCCACCGGTGCCACCGGTACCGCCGTCACCCCGCTCCCGCTTCGCGCGGTGCTGCCGTGGGCCGTATTCGTGGGCACCCTGATGCTGGTGTTGCTCTACTTCGTCGGCGCGGAGCAGGGCGCGACGTCGGTGTTCTCCGGTGCGGAGGTGCACGAGTGGGTTCACGACGGCCGTCATCTCCTCGGCTTCCCCTGCCACTGACGGCCGACGGAGATCACGCGCATGCATGCCTCCACCGTCAGAACCCTCCTGGTCCGCGGCATGATCGCGGGCGTGCTCGCCGGACTCTGCGCGTTCGTGCTGGCCTACGTGGCGGGTGAGCCTTCGGTACGGGACTCCATCGCGCAGGAGGAGGCCCACTCCGCGCCCGCGCATCAGCACGGCGGGCAGGAGAACCAGCAGAGCCGAGAAGAAGAGGAGGAAGAGCTGGTCAGCCGACCGGTGCAGTCGACCTTCGGGCTGGCCACCGGCGTCCTGGTGTACGGGGTGGCCCTGGGCGGGATCGCCTCGCTGGTCTTCGCCGGCTGTCTCGGCAGAATCGGCCGGTTCGGTCCGAGGGCGACCGCGGCCCTGCTCGCCGGAGCCGCCTTCGTCACCGTCTATCTGGTGCCGTTCCTGAAGTATCCGGCGAACCCGCCCGCGGTCGGCAACCCGGACACCATCGGTAAGCGCACCACGCTGTTCTTCCTGATGATCCTGCTGAGCGTGTTGCTGGCGGTCATCGCGGTCATCGCGGGGAGACGGCTCGCGCCGCGTCTGGGCAACTGGAACGCGGCGGTCGCCGCCGGTGGCGGTTACATCGTCGCCGTGGTGGTGGCCTTTCTCCTCCTGCCCGCCAACACCGATGCCATCCCGGCCACCTTCCCGGCTGCCCTGCTCTGGGAATTCCGGCTGGCGTCGATCGGCGTACAGGCGCTGCTCTGGACGGCCTTCGGGCTGATCTTCGGGGCGCTGGCGGAGCGGGCGCTCCGGCCGAGGCAGGCCGCCGCGGTGGCGGCCGACAGCGCTGCCACGCCGGTGCGTACCGCCGGCTGACGCGGCGCCCGCACCATCGGCCGAACCGGGACCGGCCCGGCCCGCGCGTCACACGCGGGCCGGGCCGGTCCCGGTCGTAGCCGTCCCGGTCGTAGCCGTCCCGGTCGTAGCCGTCGCGGTGGCCGCCCGTTCGTCAGTCGCTGACGCCGACCGCGTGTCCGAACGTCTTCCGGTCCGTGACGAAGTCGAGCATGGCGCGGGCCACATCCGCGCGGGCGATCGCGTTGGCGGCCGGGCCCGCCTCCACGGCGTGCCGGTAGGTGCCGCTGCCGTCGGCGTCCGTCAGCCGGGGCGGCCGTACCGACGTCCAGTCGAGCCCGCTCTCGCGCAGGATCGTTTCCATCAGTTCGAGATCGGTGTACAGCTCCTTGAGCGCCAGCCACATCCCGGGCAGCAGCACCCGGCGCGCCAGCCACGGCTGACCGGCCCCCGAGCGGTTCAGCGGCGCCGCGCTCACCACGACGATCCGCCGTACGCCGGTCGCGGCCATCGTCTCGGTCGCCGCCCGCGCCGAGGTGGAGGCGGGCTTGAGCGGGTCGTGCCGGCCGGCCTGGCCCATCCCGGACAGCACCGCGTCGGCCCCGTCGACGACCTCGGTCAGGGAGGCCGCGTCGAGGGCGTCGGCGCGTACGACCGTCAGGCTCTCGTGTTCCGTCTTCAGCTTGGCCGGGTCCCGTACCGCGGCCGAGACCTTGTGTCCGTCCGCGAGGGCGTGGCGGACGATCTGCCGTCCGACGCCGCCCGTGGCTCCCAGCACAGCGATTTTCATAACCCCTCCAGGGGTGAGTGAACGCTTACCAGCCATAGTGGGTGAGCGTTCACCCACTTGTCAAAGTAGGCTGGCGGCATGACGGGTACGACGGGTACGACGGGCACGACGAGTACGACGGGTACGACGAGTACGACGGGTACGAACCGAGAAGCGGCCGCGCCGCCGCTGACCGGCGGCGCCCTGACGCGCTCGCGCATCCTCGACGCCGCCGCGCGGCTGATGAGCACCGTGGGGCTGACGCGCACGACGACCAAGGAGATCGCGAGGGCGGCGGGCTGCTCGGAAGCGGCGCTCTACAAGCACTTCCGCGACAAGGAGGAGATCTTCGTCAGCGTCCTGCACGAGCGCGCGCCGAGCTTCACGGACGCGCTGGCGCGGCTGCCCGGACGCGTGGGCGAGGGGGAGGTGGCCGGTCATCTGGAGGAGGTGGCCAGGGTCGGGGTGCTCTTCTACCGGGGTACGTTCCCGATGGCGGCGTCCCTCTTCGCCAGCCCCGACCTCCTCGTGGCCCACCGCAAGCGGCTCGGACTCGACGGCTCGGGGCCGCACGAGGTGAGCCGGTCCGTGGCCGGGTATCTCGCGGCGGAACAGAAGCTGGGCCGGGTCTCCCCGGACGTCGACCCGGACGCGGCGGCGCTGCTTCTCGTCGGCGCCTGCTTCCACCGGGCCTTTCTGGACCTGTTCTTCGCCCCGGACCCCCCGGAGGGCACGCTGCGTCCGGAGAGCGAGGCGGATTTCGCGCGGGAGACCGTACGGGCGCTGCTGGCGGGCATCGCCCCGCCGCGCCCGTGACCTGGCCTCTTAATCTCTCGGAGCGGCTTATCTCTCGGAGCGGCGCCGGTCGCCCGCGCACAGCGCCCAGATGATGAAGAGGTCGATGGCGAGGAGCGCGAGGGCCCAGAGCGGATAGCGCGGGATCCAGAGGAAGTTCGAGATCGCGCCCAGACCGGCGAGGATCACACCGACCACACGCGCCCAGACCGCGCCTCGCAACAGCGCGCAGCCCGAGATGAAGATGATGGCGCCGAGGACGAGATGCACCCATCCCCAGCCGAAGAGACTGAACGAGAACACGTAGTTCCTCGTCGCCAGGAAGATGTCGTCCCTGGCGATGGCGGAGATACCCGCCAGGATCGTCATCACGCCGCCGAAGATCATGAGAACCGCAGCGAAGACCGTCCAACCGGTAGCAAGTGCCCTCTTGGCCGTCATGGGGCGCTCCCTCGGTGAGGAGACAGGCCGCCGGCCGGTGGGCGGCCGGCGGCCATTGCCGTCACCTCAAGGTTCCATACGTATGGGTCACCCGCATCTCTTCCGGAGGGCGGCCAGTAGAGTGCGGACTCGGTCTTCCCCCAGTTCAGAGGTGTACGGCAGTGAGTCCCGCCCAGCCATCCGCACCCGCCGGGCCTGCCGGGCCCGCCGGGCCCGCCGGGCCCGCCGGATCCACCGGGCCTGCCGGGCCGCCCGCGCCCCGGGTGCCGGCGGCGGCGCCGGTGACCGTCGTCGGGATCGGCGCCGACGGCTGGGCGGGGCTGCCCGGCGGCGCGCGGGCCGCGCTGCGCGAGGCGGACGTACTCATCGGCGGCCCCCGGCAACTGGCCCTGCTCCCCGAGGAGTGCGCGGGCGAGCGGGTGCCGTGGCCGTCGCCGCTGCGGCCCGCCGTTCCCGGACTGCTCGCCGCCCACGCCGGGCGCCGGGTCGCCGTACTGGCCAGCGGGGACCCGATGTTCCACGGGATCGGGCGGACCCTGTCCGAGGTCCTGTCCGGGACCCTCGGCACCGAGACGCCGCGGGCCGGAGCGCCGCGCGTGCTGCCGCATCCGTCGTCCGTGTCGTACGCGTGCGCCCGGCTCGGGTGGCCGGTGGAGGACACGGAGGTGGTCACGCTCGTCGGCCGCCCCACCGAGCTGCTGACCGCGGCCCTGCACGACGGCCGCCGGGTCCTGGTGCTCAGCGCGGGCGCGGCGACGCCCGCCGAGGTGGCGGCGCTGCTCACCGAGCGCGGATACGGCCCGAGCCGGATGCACGTACTTGAACAGCTCGGCCTCGAACAGCTCGGCGCGGACGAGGGGCACGGGCCGGACCCGGACAGGGGGCCAGGGCGGGACAGGGCGCCGGGGCGGGAGCGTCATATCGAGGGCGTCGCCCAGGAGTGGGCCGAGCCCGCCGGTGATCCGCTCAATGTCGTGGCGGTCGAGTGCCGCCGCGCGCCCGACGCGCCGCGCCTCGGCGCGGTGCCCGGCCTGCCGGACACCGCGTACGAACACGACGGCCAGCTCACCAAGCGTCATGTGCGCGCCGCGACACTGGCCGCGCTCGCGCCCGCACCCGGCGAACTGCTCTGGGACATCGGCGGCGGGTCGGGTTCGATCGCCGTCGAGTGGATGCGTACGCACCGGTCCTGCCGCGCCGTCTCGGTCGAGCGCGATCCGGTGCGGGCGGAACGTATCGGCCGCAACGCGCGGGCGCTCGGCGTCCCCGGGCTGCGCGTCGTCACCGGCGGGGCGCCCGGCGCGCTGGCCGGACTGCCGGTGCCCGACGCGGTGTTCATCGGCGGCGGGCTGACCGTACCGGGGCTGCTGGAGAGCTGCTGGGACGCGCTGCCCGCGGGCGGCAGGCTGGTCGCGAACACCGTGACGCTGGAGTCCGAGGCGCTGCTGGCCGAGTGGTACCGCCGCCTCGGCGGGGAACTCGTACGGCTGGCGGTCGCGCACGCCGTTCCGGTGGGCGGGTTCACCGCCTGGCGGCAGGCCATGCCGGTCACTCAGTGGGCGGTCACGAAGGACCACCCTCCGCAGGTCCCCTCAGCGGCAGCAGTCCCCTCAGCAGGAGAAGAACGATGACGGTGTACTTCATCGGCGCAGGTCCCGGCGCCGCCGATCTGATAACGGTGCGCGGCGCCCGGAGGCTGGCCGCCTGCCGGGTGTGTCTGTACGCGGGCAGCCTCGTACCGCGCGAGCTGCTGGCCGAGTGCCCGCCGGGCGCGCGCCTGGTCGACACCGCGCAGATGGATCTGGACGGGATCACCGCGGAGCTGGTCCGGGCGCACGAGGAGGGCCAGGACGTCGCCCGGCTGCACTCCGGCGACCCGTCGGTCTTCAGCGCCGTCGCGGAGCAGATGCGCCGACTGGACGCGGCGGGCGTGCCGTACGAAGTGGTGCCGGGCGTACCGGCGTTCGCGGCGGCGGCCGCCGCGCTGAAGCGTGAGCTGACGGTCCCGACGGTGGGCCAGACGGTGATCCTCACGCGGATCGCCCAACGCGCCACCCCGATGCCGGAGGGCGAGGACCTGGCGACCCTCGGCCGGAGCGGGGCGCTGCTCGTACTGCACCTGGCCGCGCGGTATGTGGACCGGGTGGTGGCCGAACTGCTGCCGCATTATGGGGCGGACTGCCCGGCCGCGGTGGTGGCGATGGCCAGCCGCCCGGACGAACTGGTGCTGCGCGGCACACTGGACGACATCGCCGGCCAGGTGAAGGCGGCGGGTGTGGTGCGGACGGCGGTCATCATGGTCGGCCGGACGCTGGGCGCGGAGCAGTTCCGCGACAGCCACCTGTACTCGCCCGACAGGGAGCGCCCGCACGCCTGTTGACGACACGCCCTGCGCGCACCCCGTCCGCGCGCACGGCTGGTGTGTTCGCCCGAGGGCTCCACGGGAGATCCATCCGCACGCCATACTGAGAGGGCAATCGAAAATTCAATAAAACCTCAATAAACTGCCAAGTCGTACAGGGGAGTTGGGTGTACGTGGTCGAGATGCCGAGTACGCCCGATCCGCTCGCCGCCGCGGTGCTCAGGGTCCGGTATCCCGACGGCACGGCCGTCGGCGTCGGCTTTCTCGTGACCGGGGAACTGGCCGTCACCTGCGCCCATGTCGTGGCCTCCGCCCTCGGACTCGACGACGACGAGCGCCCGGCCGCCGGGGCGACCGTCGAGGTGGACCTGCCGCTCGGTCCGGTGGACGGCACGGCGGCGGGTCCGGTGGACGGCACGGCGGCCGGTCCGGTGGTCGTTCCGGCGGAGGTGGAGTACTGGCCCGAGGACGGCCCGTCCGGGGCCCGGGACATCGCCGTACTGCGCCTGCGGTCCACCGTCCCCGGCTCCGTCCCCCTGCGCATGGCCGAGGCGGATGACGTATGGGGACACCCCGTGCGGACCTTCGGCTTCCCGGCCCGCCATGACGACGGGGTGTGGCACGCGGGGGTGCTGCGGGCCCGGCAGGGGACCGGCTGGCTCCAGGTCGAGTGGGCGGCGAGCAGCAACCACGCGATCAGCCGGGGCTTCAGCGGCGCACCGGTGTGGGACGAGCGGCTGGGCGCCGTGGTCGGCATGGTGGTGGCCGCCGACCCCCAGCAGCCGTCCGCCTTTCTCATCCCGACCGGCGAACTGCTGCTCGCCGTACCGTCGTTACGGGAGGCGGTGCTGCCGCCCTCGCCGTTCCGGGGTCTGTCGGCGTTCCAGGAGTCCGACAGCGCGGTCTTCCACGGCAGGGACGAGGAGAGCGACGAGGTCGCCGCGCTGGTCACCGAGCATCCGGTGGTCACCGTCTTCGGGCCGTCCGGCTGCGGGAAGTCGTCGCTGGTACGGGCGGGTGTGGTGCCCCGGCTGAGGAAGGCCGGACACGCCGTCGTCGTCATACGGCCGGGCGGTCCGTCCGGTCTGCTCGGCGGTCTCGCCATGGAGCTGACGCGGCTCACCCGGCCGGAGCTGAGCGGCAGCGCGCGGCGCGAGGAGAGCCGGGTGGTGGAGGCGGAGCTCTCCGTGCACGGCTGGGGGGAGATCCTGGCGCAGCTGATGGGTGCGGGCGGCGCTACGAGTCCGGGTGCGGGCGGCGGTGCGAGTGCGCGTGCGGGCGGCGGTACGCGCGCGCGTACGGGTACGCGTCGTGCTCGCGGCGTACGCGGTCTCGTCGTGGTCGTGGACCAGCTTGAGGAGATCCTCGACCACGGCCCCGCCGCCCGGTCCGCCGCCGAGGCCGTCGCCGCGCTGTTCCCCGAACACCCGCCGCCGGGGCTGCGCGTGCTCTCGACCCTCCGCGCCGACTTCCTGGAAGCCGTCAGCGCGCGCCCCGGCCTGGAACGCGTCCTGCGGGGCAAGTCGCTCCTCCTGCCCGCGATGTCCGCCGAACAGGTGCGGCAGGCGGTGGTCCTGCCCGTGGAGGCGATCGCGTCCGTCGCGTACGCGGACGGCCTGGAGCAGCGCATCCTCGCCGACTGCGGCGACGCGCACGGAGTGCTGCCGCTGCTGGAATTCACCCTCGACCAGCTGTGGGAGCGGCGGCGGGGCGGTCTGCTCACCCACCGGGCGTACGAGGAACTCGGCGGCGTCAGCGGCGCGCTGGCCGAGCGGGCCGAGACCGTATGGCGGCGCGCGGTACGGGAGGCCGACGGGCCGGATCAGGCGGAGGGGGCCGACGAGGCCACCGCGCGGCGGCTGTTCACCCGTCTGGTCCGGCTGCCGCTCGGCGGCCCGGCGGCCACGCGTCGCGTCGTGCCCCGCGCCGAACTGGGCGAGCCGGAATGGACACTCGCCCAGGCGCTGGCCCGGGAACGGCTGGTGGTCATCGGCCTCGACGACGAGAAGCGGGAGACCGTCGAGCTGGCCCACGAGGCGCTGATCCGGGCCTGGGACCGGCTCGGCGCGTGGGTCGAGCGCGACCGGGACTTCCTCGCCTGGCGGGAGGGGATCCGGCACGACCGGGAACGCTGGGAAGCCGCCGGCCGCGCGCCGGATCTGCTGCCCGCCGCCTCGGCCCTGGACACGGCGCGCCGCTGGGAGCGCGAGCGTGGCGAGGATCTGAGCGAGGCCGACGCCGACTTCCTGCGCCGGGGCCGCGATCGGGAGCGAACGAGAACCCTGCGCAGGCGCGGGCTGTTCACCGGCATCGGCACCGTACTGGCGCTGGCGGCGGTGCTGGGCTCGCTCTTCGTCTTCCAGACCGGAGTCACCGAGGAACGGGCCGCCGCGGCGGATTCCCGCTCCATGGCGGCGACCTCGACGGACCTGCGCGCCACCGACCCGGCGCTGTCCGCGCTGCTCGCGATCTCCGCGTACCGCCGGTCGCCCACGGAGTCCGCGCGTGACGCCCTGCTGCAGAGCTATCTCACCTACGGGCGGGCCCGCTGGCTGATGTCGGGGACTCTGGGGAAGGTGGAGCGCGTCGCCGCCAGTGGGGACGGACGCGTCGTGCTGACCACCACCGTGCTCGGACGGGCCACTCTGTTCGTACGCGGCGACGACGGGGAAATACGCAGTGCGCACCTTCCGGCGGAGGCGGAAGCGCGGTATCCGGTGGTCGCGTCGGACGGGAGCGGCATGGGGTACGTCGGGAGGGACGGCGCGCTGGTGTGGCACGAAGTCCGCCCGGAAACGGCCCGGTTGATGGGGCCGGCCCGGACGATGGCCGTGGAGACGACGGATCCCTCCGGCTTCGTGTCCCCCCGGGGTGCGGCGATCTCCTCCGACGGCAGCCGGGTGGCGGCGGTCGTCGGCGGGCATCTCGCCGTCTGGGACCTGGACAAGGGCACGGTCGTACGCACGATCTCTCCTCCTGCGGGCCAGGACTCCTTCGTGAAGGTCTGGTTCGGCCCCGGCCGGGACACCCTGCTGGCGTCCGCGGTCCGCGACGCCGACGCCCTGGCGGACAACGCGTACACGGTGCTGGCCTACCAGGAGTCGCGCGCGCCGCGCACCGTCGCCACGGGTGTGCACGGGGCGGAAGTCTCCGGCGACGGAACCGCGTTGGCCTGCTGCCGTGTCTCGGACGGGGCGGACCGGGGGCTGTACCGGGTGGTTCGGATCGCGGACGGCGAGGAGCGCGGCCGGTTCACGGACACCAAGCAGTGCGGAACGAAGATCGTCGTCGACCGCACCGGTCTACGTGTGGGCGTCGGGGACATCGTCCGCACACTCATGCGGTTGTTCGACACGGAGCAGCGGAAGCTGGTCGCCGTGACCGGGACGCAGACGGAGCCGCAGGCGGGCGGCGGTTTCGGCAACCGCGAGGCGTTCCCCCGTCTCCTGGAGGACGGCGGCCGGACATACCTGCTGAGTTATGACTCGGCCGGCGCCGCCATGACCGCCCTGTCCGCCGATGCCGAGGAGTTCCTGCCCCGGGACGACCGTTCCTTCGAGGCACTCACACCGGACGGTTCCACCGTCGTCGGCAAAACGCCCGACGGGGCGGAGCTGCGGACCTACGCCGTGGGCCAGGGATTCAAGGAGGTCGCCTCGGTGAAGCGGCCGGACCCGGTCATGGGAGGGGAGCCGGGCATCCGGATCAGTGGCGACGGCTCGTTGGTGGCGGATCCCGCCGTGAACGGCGAAATCCATATCCGCGAGGTGCCGTCCCTGCGACGGATCGCCACCGTCCCCACCGGGGTTTTCACCCGGACGGTCTTCCGGTTCGCCGACGAGAGGTATCTCCTGGTCGCGACCCGCGACGTGATCGAGCGCTGGGACGCCAGGACCGGTCGGCCGGCCGGCCGTATCGATCTGAGCACAACGGATCTGGCCGACACGGTGACGGACGACCCCTTCCTCGGGCCCTATCCCAGGGAGGGGCATGTGGCTGTCCTCGGGGACAGGTACATCCACGTCGTCGACCTCGGCGAAGGGCGCGAGGTGACGGAACTCCGGATCGACGTCGGGAACGACGCGACCGGCGTCCGGTTCGACGCCGAGGGAAACTACCTGGCGGTCCTCCGCCGTGGTGGGGTCTGGGAGTTGTGGCGGCTCGATCCGCTCCGTCGCGAGCTCGGTCCGATGCCGGGCGTCGGCGAGGGAGGTGATTTCGTCTTCGAGTTCATGGACGCGGAGGGGCGCCTCCTGGTGGCGGACGCCGGGAGAGTACGGGTCTACAGAGCCGGAAGCCGTACCTACGAAGCCGCCTTCAACTTCGGGACGCAGTCCGACAGTGTCCTGGGGACGTTTCCCGCCGCTGCCCAGGGCCCGACGGTCCTGTACACCAACGACGCCCAGACCACCGCCGTACGCCTGGACCCCGAGGAGTGGGCCGGCAGACTCTGCGCGGTGATCGGACAGCGCACCCTCACGCGAGCGGAGCGCGACGCGGTACCGGCGGAGGTGCCGCCGGGGGCGGTGTGCGGGGACTGAGGGCGGGACCGGGCGGCGCGCGGTTCCCGCGCGGTCACGCGGGATCGCTGCGGCCCACCACCGTGCCCGCCCTGTCGATGCAGATCACGTCCACCTCCACCGGCGCTCCGCGCAGCACCCCCAGTGCCTCGTCCCGTGCCCGCCTCGCGACCTCGTCGCCGAGCGGCACGCCCCGGGACTGGCACAGCCGGAGCGCCTCCAGGCCCGTGTTGGCCGCTGCCACCCGCTCCGCCAGCGGCGCGTCCGCGCCCGCCGCCAGGGCCAGTCGGGAGAGGAAGGTCTTGTCCACCTGGGAGCGGGCCGAGTGGAGGTCCAGGTGGCCCGCCGCCAGTTTGGAGAGTTTGGCGAAGCCGCCGCAGAGGGTGAGGCGGTCGACGGGGTGGCGGCGGATGTATTTGAGTACGGCGCCCGCGAAGTCACCCATGTCCAGGAGCGCGTCCTCGGGGAGGTCGTAGGCCGCGAGGACCGTCCTCTCGGACGTCGATCCCGTACAGCCCGCCACATGCGTACGGCCCGCCGCACGGGCCACGTCCACGCCGCGCCGGATCGAGTCGATCCAGGCGGAGCAGGAGTAGGGGACGACGATGCCCGTCGTGCCGAGTATGGAGAGACCGCCCAGGATGCCCAGCCTCGGGTTCCAGGTGGAGCGGGCGATCTCCGCGCCGTTGTCCACGGATACGGTGATCTCCACATCGCCCGTACCCCCGTGGCGGGCCGCCACCTCCGCCACATGGGAGCGCATCAGCTGACGCGGGACCGGGTTGATCGCCGGTTCGCCCACGTCCAGGGGGAGTCCGGGGCGGGTGACCGTACCCACACCCGGGCCCGCGCGGAAGACGACCCCCGCGCCCGGCGGCAGCAGCCGTACGGTCGTACGGATCAGGGCGGCGTGGGTGACGTCGGGGTCGTCGCCCGCGTCCTTGACCACGCCCGCCATGGCGCGGTCCCCGGTGGTCAGGTCCCCCGTGATCAGCTGCTCGGTGGCGAGGGCGAAGGACGGCGTCTGGCCCTTGGGCAGCGTGATCGTCACCGGGTCGGGGAACTCGCCGGTCAGCAGCGCCGTGTACGCGGCGGTCGTCGCCGCCGTCGCGCACGCGCCGGTTGTCCAGCCGGGCCGGAGACCGGTGTGCTTGAGTTGGGCGGCGCGCCCGCCCTTCCCCCCTTCAGTCATGGAAAGACCCGCCGACGATGAGTGAACCGACCCCGGCCCAGGCCCTGGCCCCGGTATCGGCCCTGACCCAGGCCGCCCCAGCCCCGGCCCCGGTATCGGCCCATGTGCTGATCCTCGGCGGTACGACGGAGTCGCGTCGGCTCGCCGAGCGTCTGCACGGCCATGGCCGCCTCCGTGTCACCAGTTCCCTCGCCGGCCGTGTCGCCCGCCCCGTGCCGCCGCCTGGGGACGTACGGATCGGCGGGTTCGGGGGCGTGGACGGGCTGGCGCGCTGGCTGCGCGAGCACCGCGTGGACGCGCTCATCGACGCCACCCATCCCTTCGCCCGCATCATCAGCCACAACGCGGCACGTGCCGCCGCGCTCACCCATGTTCCCCTCCTCTCCCTGCGCCGCCCCTCCTGGGTGCCGGTCGCCGGTGACGACTGGCACGCGGTCGGCTCCCTGGCGGAGGCCGCCGCGAAGCTGGCCGCGCTGCGGTGCGCGCGGGTCTTCCTCACCACCGGGCGGATGGGGCTCGCCGCCTTCGCGCACCTCGACGAGGTGTGGTTCCTCGTACGGTCCGTGGACGCCCCGGAACCTCCGTGCCCGGCCCGTACGGAAGTACTGCTGGACCGGGGGCCGTTCACCCTTGACGGCGAGCGGGAGATTCTCCGTCGCCATCGCGTCGATGTCGTGGTGACGAAGGACAGCGGCGGCGCCGCCACCGCGCCCAAGCTCACGGCCGCCCGCGAGGCGGGGATACCGGTCGTGGTCGTCCGCCGGCCGGCGGTCCCGGAGGGGGTTTCCTCGGTGGCTACGGTCGAGGGCGCGGTGGAGTGGCTGGCTCAGCTCCCCGGGCTCCCCGGGCTCCCTGGGCTCCCCGGGCTCCCTGGGCTTCCCGCGCTCCCTGGGCTTCCTGTGGCTCCAGAGCCTCCCGGGCTCCCGGGGCTCTCCGGGCTCTCCGGGTAGCGGCGCGGCGTCCAGACCACCGTCTCGTCCCCACCCTCGCCCCGCCGCGCGGTCACCGTCCGCGAGGAGCCGACCAGCAGGATCGTCCGCATGTCGACCTGCGCCGGATCGAGATCGGCCAGCCGCACGATCCGTACGCTCTCCTCCGGCCCGCCCACATCGCGGCCGAGGACGACGGGGGTGTCCGGGGCGCGGTGTTCCAGGAGGAGTTCGCGGGCCTTGCCGACCTGCCAGGTCCGGCTGGCGGAACCGGGGTTGTAGAGGGCGAGCACCAGGTCCGCGCCCGCAGCCGCGTGCAGCCGCTCGGCGATGACCTCCCACGGCTTGAGCCGGTCGGAGAGCGAGAGCACGGCGTAGTCGTGCCCGAGCGGCGCGCCGACCCGGGCCGCGGCGGCGTTGGCGGCGGTCACGCCCGGGAGTACGCGTACGGGCACGCCCAGGTACGGATCGGCGGACGCGGCCTCCAGGACGGCCGTGGCCATCGCGAACACCCCCGGATCGCCGCCGGAGACCACGGCCACGCGCCGGCCACGCCGGGCGAGGTCGAGGGCGAACTCCGCGCGCTCCGACTCCACCTTGTTGTCGGAGCCGTGGCGTCGCTGGCCGGGGCGGACCGGAACTCGGTCCAGATAGGTGGTGTAGCCGACGAGATCCTGGGCGGCGGCGAGTGCGCCGCGCGACTCGGGCGTGAGCCACAGCGGCCCGGCCGGGCCCGTCCCCACGACCACCACGTCACCGGTCGTCTCGCCCGTCGTCCCGCCTGTCGATTCGCCGACCTCGCCGACCGGTTCGTCGGGGTCCCCGGGTACGGAACGCGCGGCGACGCGGCTCGGCAGCACCGCCACCGAGAAGTACGGGACCGATTCCGGGTCCGTGTCGGCCAGCGTCCCGGTGCGTTCGCCGCTCATCGTGGCGCGCTCGACGTACCGCGCGTCGGCCAGTCGGCCCGCCCGCTCGACCGCCCGCCGTACGGTCGGGAACGTACGGCCGAGCTTCATCACCACCGCCGAGTCCGCCGAGGCCAGCCGGGCCGTCAGCTCCTCCTCGGGCAGCGTGCCCGGCAGGATCGTCAGCACCTCCTCGCCCTCGACCAGCGGGGTGCCGAGCCGTGCCGCCGCCGCGCTCACGGACGTCACACCGGGGACGACCTCGGTCGGATAGCGGTCGGCCAGCCGCTTGTGCATATGCATGTACGAGCCGTAGAAGAGCGGATCGCCCTCCGCGAGCACCGCGACCGTCCGGCCGGCCTCCAGATGAGCGGCCAGCCGGGCGGCCGACTCGGCGTAGAACTCGTCCATCGCGCCCTGATAGCCGCCGGGGTGGTCGGTGGTCCCGGTGGTGACCGGGTAGACCAGCGGCTCCTCGATGTGATCGGGACGCAGATGCTCGGCGGCTATGGACCGGGCTATGGACCGGCCGTGGCGGGCGCTGTGATACGCGATCACGTCGGCCTCGGCGATGACCCGTACGGCGCGTACGGTCATGAGGGACGGGTCGCCCGGCCCCAGACCGACTCCGTACAGCCGGCCCACGCCACGTTCACCGGCCGGGGGCTGTACGCCCGCGCCCTGCTCGCCGGTGGTGCTCCGGGCGCTCATTCTTCCTCGCTCGCGATCGCGTTGACGGCCGCGGCGGCGAGGGCGCTGCCGCCGCGCCGTCCCCGTACGACCAGGTGTTCCAGGCCGGAGTGGTGTCCGGCGAGCGCGTCCTTGGACTCGGCCGCGCCGATGAAACCGACCGGCACCCCGATGACCGCCGCCGGGCGCGGGGCGCCCTCCTCGATCATCTCCAGCAGCCGGAAGAGGGCGGTCGGCGCGTTGCCCACGGCCACCACCGCGCCCGCCATCCGGTCCCGCCACAGCTCCAGCGCGGCGGCGCTGCGGGTCGTCCCCAACTCGGCCGCCAGAGCGGGTACCGACGGATCGGAGAGGGTGCAGACGACCTCGTTGTCCGCGGGCAGCCGCCTGCGGGTGACCCCGCTGGCGACCATCGCCACATCGCACAGCACGGGCGCGCCCGCGCGCAGCGCCTCGCGGGCGCGGATCACCACACCGGGGCTGAAGGCGAGGTCGCGGACCAGGTCGACCATGCCGCAGGCGTGGATCATCCGCACCGCGACCTGGGAGACCTCGGCCGGCAGCCCGGTGAGGTCCGCCTCGGCGCGGATCGTGGCGAAGGACTGGCGGTATATCGCGGCGCCGTCCTTCTCGTACTCGAACCCTGTGGGCACTGTGGACACCGTGGTCTTCTCGCTCATCTCGTCAAGGGGGTCGTGCGTGCCGCCGCAACCGCGTCGGCGAGTTCCGGTCCGGGGTCCAGTCCTTGTCCCGGCTCCGGTTCCAGTCCCGGTCCCGGTTCCAGTCCCGGTCCTGGTCCCGGGGTGTTCCGGACATCTCCTTGTACGGAGATGTCGTAGCGGCCTTCGTCCGTAGCGACCACATCCACCCAGTGGCCCCGCGGATGGCCGCAGCGGCGCGCGCACCCCGACCAGTACACGGGCAGTCCGCCCGAGCCGCGGGACACGGCCGCCGCCGCGTCGGACCGTACGTCCGCCAGCGCCTTCGCGCAGCCGGGCCGGCCGGTGCAGGCGCCGACTCCGTACCAGGGGGAGCCGGGGTCGGTGATCAGCCCGGCCGTGCGGAGCCGGTCCAGGACGCCGCCGGCCGCGGCCGGGGCCACTCCCGGCACGATCACGCCGCGCCACGGGGTCACGCGCAGCGGTCCGTTCGCCGCCGTCGCGAGCAGCCGCCACTGCGCCACGCTCAGCCGGCCGAGGCGGGCGTGGACGGAGAGCGCGACGGTCCCGTCGGGCGACCGCACGAGACCCGGAACGGGAGGCTCCCCTTCCGCTCCCCGTGGAGATCCTGCTTCCGCTCCCGGTCGGGATCCCCCTCCCGGTCCCGGCTTCGGCGCCTCCGCCCCGTACTCCGTCGCGATCCCGGCGTCCGTCAGCCCCGCCCGTACCGCCGCCTCCAGCCCCCGGCCGTGCTCGGCGGGCAGCTCCCCTACCCGCCATGCTGCCGAGCCGCTCGCCTCCGCGACCGTGAGGAACGTCTCCGCCGCCAACAGGGCCGCGCGCGGGGCGTCCTCGGGGGCCACGCGCAGGCCCGGCCGGTTTGGTCCGGTATGTACGACGACCGACGCGTCCCCGCGTGCGAGCAACGTCACATCGGCGCCGAGGGCCGCCACATCGCCGCGTCCGTCGTCCAGCGCGAAGAGGAACCGCCCGGAGAGCGCCGCCGCCCGCGCGCTCGCGCACAGCAGTCCGTCCAGCTCGCGCGCCCACAACTGGACGTCGGCGGACGACAGTTCGTCGAGTCCGGCGAGCGGCGACGCGACGATGTTCCGTACCCGCTCGTGGGTCTCCGAGGGCAGCAGTCCGGCCTCGTGCAGCAGTCCGGCCAGTTCGGTGCCGCAGCTCCCGCCCAGCCCCCGCAGCTGCACATTGCCCCGGGAGGTGAGGTCCAGATGTCCGTCGCCCAGTCGCTCCGCCGCGTCCGCCAGCGCCTCCGCCTGACGAGGTGTCAGCATCCCGGCGGGCAGCCGCAGTCGGGCCAGCCGGCCGTCGTCCGCGGCATGCAGCCGCAGCGCGCCGGGGCAGGCGTCGCCACGCTCCCGTACGGCGACCCGCGGGTCGGACCGTACGGCAGCCCGCGGGGGAGCTTCGTCCCGGTTCACGGGTGTTGGCGAGGTGGGCGGCATGGCGGCGAGCATACCCACGTACCCGGGCCCGCTCCCTTCCCGCCGTCCGGCCCGCCGCCCGGCCGTCTTCCGGCCGTCGCCCGGCCGCTCCCGCTCCGTACCGGCCCGTGTTCCGGGCGCCCTCCCCCGCCCGTGACCTCAGCACTTACTATGCAGACGACGGGTCTGCCCAGGCCCGTCAACGCCAGCGACGGCGTCATGGGGAGGAAGCCCGGTGCGAACCCGGCGCGGTCCCGCCACTGTGAGTCCGGCAGCAGCCGGGCGAGCCAGGAACTCCCGCCGTCCTCCACACCTCGCCCGGGGCGCGGACCCCGAGGAAGGCCAGACGCCGCATGCTTCTGCTCCTGTCGACGTCCGACACCGATCTGCTCAGCGCCCGCGCGGCGAACGCGGCGGGCGGGCCCGTCCCGTACCGCTTCGCCAACCCCGCCCGGCTCGCGCTCGACGAACTGCCCGCGCTGCTCGACGGCGCCGATCTCGTGGTCGTACGGCTCCTCGGCGGGCTGCGTGCCTGGCAGGACGGGATCGATCTGCTCCTCGCGGGCGACCGCCCCGTCGTGGTCCTCACCGGTGAACAGGCCCCCGACGCCCAGCTGATGGAGGCGTCGACCGTCCCCATCGGTATCGCGGCCGAGGCGCACGCCTATCTCGCGCACGGCGGTCCGGCCAACCTGGACCAGCTCGCGCGGTTCCTCTCCGACACGGTCCTGCTGACCGGCCACGGCTTCGAGCCGCCCGCCGCCGCGCCCACCTGGGGCCGGGTGCCCCGCCCGGTACGGGCCACCGCGCTGGGCGCGGACCGGCCGACGGTCGCCGTGCTCTACTACCGCGCGCACCACCTGAGCGGGAACACCGCCTTCGTGGACACGCTGTGCGAGGCCGTCGAGGCAGCCGACGCCCGCGCCCTCCCCCTCTACGTCTCCTCGCTGCGCGCGCCCGAGCCCGAGCTGCTGGTGGCCCTGCGCGAGGCCGACGCCATCGTCACGACCGTGCTCGCGGCGGGCGGTACCAAGCCGGCCGAGGCGTCGGCGGGCGGGGACGACGAGGCATGGGACGCGGGGGCGCTCGCCGCGCTCGACGTACCGATCCTCCAGGCCCTCTGCCTCACCGGCAGCCGCGCAGCCTGGGCCGGGAGCGCCGAGGGGCTGTCGCCGCTGGACGCCGCCTCGCAGGTCGCGGTACCGGAGTTCGACGGCCGCCTCATCACCGTCCCGTTCTCCTTCAAGGAGCTGGACCCGGACGGGCTGCCGGTCTACGTCGCCGACCCCGAGCGGGCCGCCCGGGTGGCCGGGATCGCCGTACGTCACGCCAGGCTGCGGTATGTCGCGAACGCCGAGAAGCGTGTCGCGCTGGTGCTCTCCGCGTACCCCACCAAGCACTCCCGTATCGGCAACGCGGTCGGTCTCGACACCCCCGCGAGCGCGGTGTCCCTGCTGCGCCGGCTGGGCGAGGAGGGCTACGACTTCGGTTCCGAGCCCGTCCCCGGTCTGGCCTCCGGCGACGGCGACGAGCTGATCCACGCCCTCATCGAGGCCGGCGGCCATGACCAGGAGTGGCTGACCGAGGAGCAGCTCGCCCGTAACCCGGTCCGTATCCCGGCCGCCGACTACCGGCGGTGGTACGGCCAACTCCCCGCCGATCTGCGCGAGTCGGTGGAGCGGCACTGGGGACCGCCGCCCGGCGAGATGTTCCTGGACCGCAGCCGGGCCGCCTCCGGCGGGGACCCGGACGGCGACATCGTGCTCGCCGCCCTGCGGCGCGGCAATCTGCTGATCCTCATCCAGCCGCCGCGCGGCTTCGGCGAGAACCCCATCGCGATCTACCACGACCCCGATCTGCCGCCCTCGCACCACTACCTGGCGGCCTACCGCTGGATCCAGGCCGCCCGCGAGGACGGCGGCTTCGGCGCCGACACGATGATCCACCTCGGCAAGCACGGCAATCTGGAGTGGCTGCCCGGCAAGAACGCGGGAATGTCGGCGGCCTGCGCCCCTGACGCCGCGCTCGGCGATCTGCCGCTGATCTATCCGTTCCTGGTCAATGACCCGGGCGAGGGCACGCAGGCCAAGCGGCGCGTACACGCCACGCTGGTGGACCATCTCGTACCGCCGATGGCGCGCGCCGAGTCGTACGGCGACATCGCGCGCCTTGAGCAACTGCTCGACGAGTACGCGGCGATCTCGTCCATGGACCCGGCGAAGCTGCCCGCGATCCGCGCCCAGATCTGGACCCTGATCCAGGCGGCGAAGCTCGACCACGACCTGGGGCTCGAAGACCGGCCGGACGACGACGGGTTCGACGACTTCCTGCTCCATGTCGACGGCTGGCTCTGCGAGGTCAAGGACGCGCAGATCCGCGACGGTCTGCATGTGCTCGGCGGCGCGCCGGCCAGCGGGGCGCGCGTCAATCTGGTCCTGGCGATCCTGCGCGCCCGGCAGATCTGGGGCGGTACGGCCTCCCTGCCCGGACTGCGCGAGGCACTCGGGCTCGACGAGTCGGCCGCGACCCGTACGACCGCGGACGAGGCGGAGGAGCGGGCCCGCGCGCTCGTCCAGGCGATGGAGGACGCCGGCTGGGACCCGGCGGCGGTCCGGGGCGTGGCGGACGGCCTCCCCGAGGGGGTCGCGGCGATCCTCGACTTCGCGGCGCGCGAGGTCGTACCGCGGCTCGCGGGCACCGTCGACGAGATCGAGCACGTGGTGCACGCGCTGAGCGGCGGGTTCGTACCGGCGGGCCCTTCCGGGTCCCCGCTGCGCGGCCTCGTCAACGTCCTGCCGACCGGCCGCAACTTCTACTCCGTCGACCCCAAGGCCGTACCGAGCAGGCTCGCCTGGGAGACCGGCCAGGCCCTCGCCGAGTCCCTCCTCACTCGCTACCGCACCGACAACGGCGACTGGCCGACCTCCGTCGGGCTGTCCCTCTGGGGTACGAGCGCGATGCGCACCTCGGGCGACGACATCGCGGAGGCGCTCGCGCTGCTGGGCGTCCGCCCGGTGTGGGACGACGCGTCGCGCCGGGTGACGGGCCTGGAGGCGATCCCTCTCCCCGAACTCGGCCGCCCGCGCGTCGATGTCACCCTGCGCATCAGCGGTTTCTTCCGTGACGCGTTCCCGCACGCGATCGGGCTGCTGGACGACGCGGTACGGCTCGCGGCCTCGCTGGACGAGCCCGCCGACGCCAACTTCATCCGCGCCCACGCCCAGGCGGACCTGGCCGAGCACGGCGACGAACGCCGCGCCACGACCCGTATCTTCGGCTCCCGGCCCGGTACGTACGGCGCGGGCATCCTCCAGCTCATCGACAGCCGCGACTGGCGCACCGACGCGGACCTCGCCGAGGTCTACACGGTGTGGGGCGGCTACGCGTACGGCCGGGAACTCGACGGCCGCCCGGCGCGCGACGAGATGGAGACCGCGTACAAGCGCATCGCCGTGGCCGCCAAGAACACCGACACCCGCGAGCACGACATCGCGGACTCGGACGACTACTTCCAGTACCACGGCGGCATGGTCGCCACGGTCCGCGCGCTCAAGGGCACGGCCCCGGAGGCGTACATCGGCGACTCGACCCGCCCCGAGACGGTCCGTACGCGCACGCTGGTCGAGGAGACGTCACGCGTCTTCCGCGCCCGCGTGGTCAACCCCCGCTGGATCGAGGCGATGCGCCGCCACGGCTACAAGGGCGCCTTCGAGCTGGCGGCGACGGTCGACTACCTCTTCGGGTACGACGCGACGACGGGCGTGGTCGCGGACTGGATGTACGACAAGCTCACGGAGACCTACGTCCTGGACCCCGAGAACCGCGCGTTCCTCCAGGAGGCCAACCCCTGGGCCCTGCACGGTATCGCGGAACGGCTGCTGGAGGCGGAGTCGCGCGGGATGTGGGCGAAGCCGGACCCGGCGGTGCTGGAGGCGCTGCGGGCGGTGTTCCTGGAGACCGAGGGGGAGCTGGAGGGGGAGGAGTAGGTCGGGGGTCGGCTGTCCGCGCCGCTGTGTGGGCCTCCTCGCCGGCCGGCGTCCGGGATGCGGAAACGCCGACGGCGCCGGGGCTCGATCTCAGGGCGGCCCGAAGGCCGCCCCGGCGACCCGCGCGGTGGCGGGGGAAGGGCCGGACGGCATCGCCGAGGCGACGGCTGCCCGGTGCGCGGCTTACGTCGCCCGGTGCTTGTGCAGCCTGGTGCGCGGCTTACGCGGCGCGTCTCGCGAACTGGTGATGGATGCCGGACATCGGCCGCGCCGTCAGCACCGCGGGAACGCAGACCGCCGCGACCACGGCCGCCGGCACCCCGGCCGTCCAGGGCACATCGAAGGCCGGCAGCACCGAGGCCCCCGTCCCCGTCCCGGCCCCCGCCCCGGCGTTCAGGACAGAGACAGGCGGCCGCCGCACCTGATCAGGTGGGGATGGGTTTGGTCTGGGTGCAGTTCTTCCATTCGACCCAGGGCCGGGCGCCGCCGTTCTTGGGGCCGGTGGCGTATTGGGGGTCGCCGGTGATCGTCTGCGTCTTCTCCTCGTGGGTGATGTCGATCCCGAAGATCTTGAAGCCGAAGCTGACCTGTCCGGCGGAGATGCCGAAGCCGATGCCGAGCGAGGCGTTCCACCAGTCGGTGTTGGCCTTGTAGTCGAGCCTGCTGAGCTTTCCCTTGTCGTGCATCAGCCGTTCGAGGGGGCTCGCGTCGGAGTCGGGTACCTCGGCCGCGTCCGAGGGGGAGGGGAGCGGGTTGCTGGCGGGGTCGTCGCCCCTTCCGCGCAGCCAGTCCTCGACGGTGGTGCTGTCGGCGTCGTTGTCGAGGACGAGTTCGGCCGACTCGGTGTGGATCTGCGACTCGGTGGTTCCGCCGCCGCCACCGACATCGATCGTCACGGGTATGGGGGTACCGGGGACGTTGGCGCCTGCCTCGAACTTGCCGCCGACGCCCTCGCCGGCTTCCTGACTGGTGGTGATGACCAGCTTCTCCGGGTGGTGTGTGGCGCCGTCCGCCTCTTCCTGGTCGTAGGCCGCCGCGTCGTAGGTGACCGCGACCTGTTGCATCCTCTCGCCCGTGGCGATCCCCGCGGCGCCGGCCGAACCCTTGACGGTGAAGGTGTAGACGAAGGTGATCTTCCCGGCGTTCGGTCCGCTGTGGGAACGCATGACCACGACGTCCTCGGTCATCGTGCCGTTGAGCACCTCGCCGGATATTTTGCCGAGATCCTTGGGGCCGTTGCCCGTGCCGCCCTTGCCGCCGCTCTTGAACTTTCCGCCGAAGTTCGCGTTGCCGGATGCCTCGACGGAGGTCTTGGTGATGTCGACGTCCGGCGCCAACTCCGGTTCGAGATCAGGCTTCTTCTTGCCCGCGTGATAGCTGCAGATCATCTGCAGTTCGGAGCGGCCGGACCTGTTGTTGCACTCGCTCTGTGCCCTGAGGTAGTCGGTGAACTGCTGGGCGTCCTCCAGGTTGGCCGCCAGATCCGCCTGGGGATCGCCGGTCTTGTTCCCGCTGAAGAGCCACTGTCCGCCGCTGCCGCTGCCCGCCAGGTAGGTGCCGCTCAGCTTGGCGCTGCCGCCCCAGTCCTTCAGACCCGGGATGCCCGCGGAGATGCTCGCCGTGACGCCGCCCCCTGTGTCGGTCACCCGCTCCAGGGTGACGGTGCCGTCGGACCACTGCTGGAGCTTGACCGTCTCCGAGCTGCTGATCTTGATGAAGAGGATCTGGATGACGACGGTGGTCTTGGTCTGGTCCTGGGACAGCAGACACCTCGCGGGCTCGAACGGGTCGCCGTTGGGGACGAACGGATCCCCGCCGTCCCCGCCTCCGCCGTCGCCTCCGTCGCCGTTCCCGCCGCCCGCGTAGTCGCCGGAGGAGCATGCCTCGGCCCCGCTGAGCGGGTGAAGTATTCGGCAGACGGCGCTCTTCAGTCCGGTGGCCTCGTCGGCGGGCACGCTCAGACCGACGATCGCCGCCACGACCAACGAGACAACGCCGACCATCGCGGCGTACTCGGCGCCGCTCTGACCCCGGTCGAGGTGCTCTCTGTCGACCAGCCCCCGGCTTTGCCTATGCCATCTGCGCAGCCTGTCGTTGCCCCTCGTGACCCTCATCAGCTCTCCTGGCCCCACACCGTCCGCGATCCCCCGAGCGAGAGCAGAATAAGGATTGGGCCGGGCCCAAACGCAGGGTCCCCGGGCCCAGTTGAGGGGCCCAGTTTCGGACCGGCGCACCCCCTCCTACCTGCGGAAAGTGGCGCCCGGCGCACGGTTGGATGAACTCTGCGGGGCCGTGCTCCGTCTTCTGTGCCGACGCGGTCCCGAAACCCGCCGAGGCCCGCGCGGGCCATCGCATAACCGTCAACGCCCGCCCGGCCGTTAGGGTCGAGAACATGACCACGGAAAAGCCGTTCCTGTACGTCGTCGTGTGCGCGGCCGGCATCGCGGGCGACGTCGGCAGGCTGATCACCGCCGCGCGGGAACTGCGCTGGGACGTGGGCGTCATCGCCACCCCGCAGGGCCTCGGCTTCATCGATGCCGAAGCGGTGGAGGCACAGACCGGCCATCCGATCCGCTCCGCCTGGCGCAGCCCCGGCGACCCCCGCCCGCTACCGCCCCCGGACGCCATCGCGGTCGCGCCGGCCACCTTCAACACGATCAACAAATGGGCCGCCGGGATCGCCGACACCCTCGCCCTGGGGATTCTGTGCGAGGCGTACGGACTGGGTATCCCGACGGCGGCCCTCCCTTACGTGAACGCGGCCATGGCCTCTCACCCGGCGTACTCCCGGAGCCTGGAGCAGCTGCGGGAGATGGGTGTCCTGATGGGGTCGTACCGGCCCCACCGCCCGAAGGCGGAAGGAGGCGCGGACCGATTCCGCTGGGAGGAGGCGCTGGAACTGCTCGCGCCGGTGATACCGGCCCGGCGCTGATCACCTACACCGCGATCACCTACACCGCGGGGACTCCCATCCTGGGGTCGGTTCAGGGCCGCACCGAACAGCTCAGGGCCACACCAGGCAGTACGGCTGGTGCCCCGCCTCGTGCAGCCGGTGGCTGAAGTCCTGCCATTCGTGCAGCAGTTGGTAGACGTTGTACGCGTCCCTCGGGCCGCCCCTGTCCGGAACCGTCGACCAGATGAAGGCCGCCGCGCCCACGGATTCCTCGCCTATGCCGCGCAGCGGGTCCACCACCGTCATCGGGAGTTTGACCACCGCGTAATCGGGATGCAGCACGACCAGTTCAAGCGGCGGCACTTTGTACAGGGGCATGCCCTGAATGCCCGTGAGGACCATCGCCGCTATCGTCTCGGGCTTGATCTTCGTGAACATGCCGCCCATGCCGAGCTCATCGCCGCCCAGCTCCTCCGGGCGCATGGAAATGGGCACACGCGCAGCCGTGGCGCCGTCGGGCGCGCCGAAGTATTTGTAGGTCACCCCCACCCGGCCACCACTCCTGCTTTCCGGCGTTGCTGGAGGTTGCTCCCGCGCCTCACGTTCGCGCCGTCGATGCTTTCCACGCCGGGCAGGCTCGGGACCGAGGTCGTCGGTTCCCTCGCCCAGTCCGCCACCGCGATGCATATCTCCACCCGACCACTCGCAGCCATGGCCGCGCAACCCGATCATCGTGACAGTGACCTCCCCCACGAACGTCCGGTGAAACACCTGTCCGCAAGAACGTCCGAGCCTCTGACACCATGGATTCCGTGAGCTTCCCCTATGACGCCCCAGTTTCGCAGACGCTTTTCGACCGCGCGGCCCTCGTGACGCCCGGTGGCGTGAACTCTCCCGTCCGTGCCTTCCGCGCGGTGGGCGGTACGCCCCGGTTCATGGTGTCCGGTAATGGTCCATACCTCATCGATGCGGACGGCCGCGAATATGTCGACCTCGTATGTTCTTGGGGGCCGATGATTCTCGGACATTCCCACCCGGAGGTCATCGAAGCGGTCCAGGCCGCCGTCGCCCGCGGTACGTCCTTCGGTACGCCCGGTGAGGGCGAGGTGGCGCTCGCCGAGGAGATCGTGGGCCGGGTCGCCCCCGTCGAGCAGGTACGGCTCGTGTCGTCGGGGACCGAGGCGACCATGTCCGCCATCCGGCTCGCCCGCGGTTTCACCGGGCGGGCCAAGGTCGTGAAGTTCGCCGGCTGCTACCACGGGCATGTCGACGCGCTGCTCGCCGCGGCGGGCTCCGGGGTCGCGACCCTCGGGCTGCCCGACACCCCCGGGGTGACCGGCGCGCAGGCCGGGGACACCATCGTCCTGCCGTACAACGATCTCGACGCCGTGCGCCGGGCGTTCGCCGCGCACCCCGGCGAGATCGCCTGTGTGATCACCGAGGCGTCGCCCGGCAACATGGGCGTCGTACCGCCCCGGGACGGGTTCAACGCGGGGCTCAAGGAGATCTGCGCCGCCGATGGCGCGCTGTACATCTCGGACGAGGTGATGACCGGGTTCCGTACGTCGAGGGCCGGCTGGTACGGCGTCGACGGTGTCGCGCCCGATCTGATGACCTTCGGCAAGGTCATGGGCGGCGGGTTCCCGGCCGCCGCGTTCGGCGGGCGCGCCGATGTCATGGGGCGGCTCGCCCCGGTGGGCCCCGTCTACCAGGCGGGCACGCTCTCCGGGAACCCGGTCGCCACCGCCGCGGGCCTCGCGCAGCTGCGGCTGCTCGACGACGCGGCGTACGCGAGGATCGACGCCGTCTCGCGGCAGATCCAGGGGCTGGTGACAGAGGCGCTCGACAAGGAGGGCGTCGCCCACCGGGTACAGACGGCGAGCAACATGTTCTCCGTCTTCTTCACGGCCGACGAGGTCCACGACTACGAGGGCGCCAAGAAGCAGGAGTCGTTCCGCTTCACCCCCTTCTTCCACTCGCTGCTGGCCGACGGTGTCTATCTGCCGCCGTCCTCCTTCGAGTCCTGGTTCGTCTCCACCGCCCACGACGAGCGCGCGATCGAGCGGATCGCCGCCGCGCTGCCGGCCGCCGCACGCGCCGCCGCCGAAGCGATCGCCCCTGAGCCCACCACCCCCGAGCCCACCACCCCCGAGCCCACCGACCCGGAGAACGCCGCATGAGCACGAGCGAAGAGAACACCGTCGTCCATCTCGTGCGCCATGGCGAAGTGCACAACCCGGACGGTGTCCTCTACGGCAGACGCCCCGGCTATCACCTCTCCGAACTGGGCAGGCAGATGGCCGACCGGGTCGCCGAATACCTCGCGGACCGTGACATCACTCACGTCGTCGCCTCCCCGCTGGAGCGTGCGCAGGAGACGGCGGCCCCTGTTGCCAAGAGCCACGGGCTGACCGTCGACACCGACGACCGGCTGATCGAGGCCGCGAACGTCTTCGAGGGCAAGACCTTCGGGGTGGGTGACGGCGCGCTGCGCAAGCCCGCGAACTGGAGGTATCTCACCAACCCGTTCCGGCCGTCCTGGGGCGAGCCGTACATCGACCAGGTCGTACGGATGATGGGCGCCCTGAACGCCGCGCGCGACGCGGCCCGCGGGCACGAGGCGGTCTGCGTCAGCCATCAGCTGCCGATCTGGATCGTGCGGAGCTTCGTCGAGCGGCGTCGGCTCTGGCACGACCCGCGTCGCCGGCAGTGCACGCTCGCGTCCCTGACCAGCTTCACCTATCAGGGCGACAAGATCGTCTCCGTCGGTTACTCCGAGCCCGCCCGTGATCTCGTCCCGGCCCATCTGCTCTCCGGCGCCCGGCCGGTCAAGGGCGGCGCCAAAGCCTTCGGCGCCTGAACGGGCTTTTGGCGCCTGAACGGGCTTTTGGTGCCTGAACGGGCCTTTGGTGCCTGAACGGATCCGAACGCTCGCAATACGTTGATCGCTTCTGTCATATCTTTCGTTACATCAGTAAAGATCAGTAAAGATATGACCGGTACGGGAACCTCCTTGTTCGCTCCCTCATCTCTTGTGTTGCCGCTTGTAAGACTTTTATGAGCGGCATACGCACAGACGAGCGCGGATGGGAACTGTATGCGCGGCATCAGCCGAAGGAGTCTGCTCGGAGCGGGTATGGGAGCGGCCGCAGCGATCGGGATCGCGGGCTGCTCCACCGGCGGGAGCAGCACGGTCCGGCACACGGATGTGGGCAAGGGCGGTGAGAGCGGAGGCACGAAGGGCAGTGCCCAACCCCTCGGTAAAGAGGTCCGGCTCATAGGGGACGGTTCCACCTCCGACACGGGAAAGCAGCCGAACCAGCCGGCCGCCCCGGTCCCCCTGGAGCCCGGCCAGACCCCGCCGCAGTTCGTGATCTTCTCCTGGGACGGAGCCGGCGAGGTCGGCAACGGTCTCTTCCCGCGCTTCCTGGAACTCGCCAAGAACCACGACGCGGCGATGACCTTCTTCCTCTCCGGCCTCTATCTGCTGCCCGAGTCGAAGAAGACGCTCTACCGCCCGCCGAACAACCCCGTCGGCGCCTCCGACATCGGCTATCTCACCGACGGCCACATCAAGGAAACCCTCAAGAACGTCCGCCAGGCGTGGCTGGACGGTCATGAGATCGGTACGCACTTCAACGGGCACTTCTGTGCCGGCTCCGGCACCGTGGGCGACTGGACCCCGCAGCAGTGGCGCAGCGAGATCGACCAGGCTGTGTCCTTCGTCACCGAGTGGCGTACGAACAGCGGCTGGACCGATCTCGACCCGCTGCCCTTCGACTACCGCAAGGAACTGACCGGCGGCCGTACGCCCTGTCTGCTCGGCCAGGAGAATCTGCTGCCGACGGCGAAGAAACTGGGCTGGCGTTACGACGCGAGTTCGCCCGGCGGTACCCAGCGGTGGCCGGACAAGAAGCTGGACATCTGGGATTTCCCGCTCCAGCAAGTCCCTTTCCCCGGGCACAGCTTCGAGGTCCTCTCCATGGACTACAACATGCTGGCGAATCAGTCGAAGAATTCGACGAACGGCATGACCTCGCGTTACGCGGACTGGCGCGAGCAGGCGACCAACGCGTATCTCGGCGGTTTCCAGCGGGCGTACGAATCGAATCGCGCGCCGTTCTTCATCGGCAACCACTTCGAGCAGTGGAACGGCGGAATATATATGGACGCCGTCGAGGAGGCGCTGAAGGGGATGGCGGGCAAGAAGGACGTACGGCTCGTCTCCTTCCGGCAGTTAACCGACTGGCTCGACGTCCAGGACCCCGCCGTACTCGACAAGCTCCGCACACTGGAGGTCGGCCAGGCCCCGGCCGGCGGCTGGAACACCTTCTTCAAGGCCTGAGAAGGTCATCCGAGAAGGTCACCGGAGAAGGCGATCCGTGCAGGCCCCCTGGCTGTTGCCCGTGCGCGGCTCTTTACAACGGGCTTTACGGGCAGCCAGGGGGGTGCGCAAGATCCCTGAATCGCCCATGCGAAACTTTTCACATGAACTCAGGCCGCGCTCCCCGACGCCGCTCCGAGCGACGATTCCGCGCCCTCCCGCCGGTTGTCGTCGGCGTGGCGGCCCTGACGCTCTCGGCCTGCGCGGGCGGCGGCAAGTCCGGCGGCGGAGGTGACACCAACTTCGTCACGAACACGGGCGGCATCTCCACCGTCGCGGTGGCCGACCGCAAACCCGCCAACCAGCTCTCCGGCGAAACCCTGGAGGGCAAGCAGCTCGATGTGGCCGATCTCAAGGGCAAGATCGTTGTGATGAACGTGTGGGGCTCGTGGTGTCCGCCCTGCCGCGCCGAGGCCCCGCACTTCGCGAAGGTCGCCAAGGAGACCGAGTCGAAGGGCGTGGCGTTCGTCGGGATCAACACCCGGGACGTCAACAAGGGCCCGGCGCTCGCGTTCGAGAAGGACTACGGCGTCCCCTACCCGAGTCTGTACGACCCGGCGGGCAAGCTCATCGTCAACGGGTTTCCCAAGGGAAGTCTCAACCCGCAGTCCATCCCCTCCACGATCGTGCTCGACCGGGACGGGAAGATCGCGGCCCGCGCGCTGATGGCGCTCGACGCCGAGAAGCTGCGCAAGATGATCGACCCGCTGATCGCGGAGAAGTGATCCCGTGCAGGTTCTCGCCGCGACCCCCGGCATGAATGAGACGGTCTACAGCGGAGCGCTGCTGCTCGCGCTGCCGATCGCCCTGCTGGGCGGGCTCATCTCCTTCTTCTCGCCGTGCGTGCTGCCGCTCGTACCTGGCTATCTCTCGTATGTCACCGGCGTCAGCGGCACCGATCTGGCGGACGCCAGACGTGGCCGGATGGTCGTCGGCGCCACGCTCTTCGTCGTCGGCTTCACCGCGGTCTTCGTCTCGGGCGGGGCGCTCTTCGGCTACTTCGGCGGGACGCTCCAGGACCACCGCGAAGTCCTCTCCAAGGTGCTCGGCGTCCTGATGATCGTCATGGGCGTGTTCTTCATGGGGATGATGCCCTGGCTCACCCAGCGCGAATTCCGCTTCCACAAGCGTCCGGTGACCGGCCTCGCGGGCGCTCCTCTGCTGGGTGCCCTCTTCGGGATCGGCTGGACACCCTGCCTCGGGCCGACCATCTCCTCGGTGAACGCCCTCGCGTTCGACCAGGCGAGCGCCGGCCGGGGGGCCATACTGACCGTCGCGTACTGCCTCGGTCTCGGAGTGCCGTTCGTGCTCGCGGCGGTGGCGTTCCGCAAGGCGCTCGGAGCGTTCGGCTGGATCAAGCGCCATTACGTATGGGTGATGCGCGTCGGCGGCGCGATGATGATCCTGACCGGTCTGGCGCTGCTGACGGGCGCGTGGGACAGCATCGTTCAGGACATGCAGACCTGGTCCAACGGCTTCACGGTGGGGATCTAGTTCCATGAGCAAGGCGTCCATGAACGACACCGGAACCGGAACGGGGAACGGAACCGGCACCGGCACCACGGCCGGGAACGACACCGCCGAGCGGGCCGTGACGGAAGCGGCGAGCGCCACCTCCGAAGCCCGGGAAGCCCGGGAAGCCCGGGAAGCCCGAGAAACCCGCGACGCGCGCGACGCGCGGGAACTCGGCGACGCCGGGTCCACCCTCTCCACCGCTCCCCGTGAGGAGCGCGAGGACACCACCATCGGCGGGCCCACTCTCGGGATCGTCGGCTGGCTCCGCTGGTTCTGGCGCCAGCTCACCTCCATGCGCGTCGCGCTGATCCTCCTCTTCCTGCTCTCCCTCGGCTCCATCCCCGGCTCGCTGATCCCGCAGGCCGGCGTCGACGAGCTGAAGGTGCAGGACTTCAAGGAGCGGCACGAGACGCTCGCGCCGATCTACGACAGCCTCCAGCTCTTCCACGTCTACAGCTCGGTGTGGTTCTCCGCGATCTACATCCTGCTGTTCATCTCGCTCATCGGCTGTATCGTCCCGCGCACCTGGCAGTTCGTCGGCCAGTTGCGCAGCCGGCCGCCGGGCGCGCCCAAACGCCTCGACCGGATGCCCGCGTACGCGACGTGGCGCACCACCGCCGAGCCCGAGGTCGCCCGCGAGGCCGCGCTCGCGGCCCTCAAGAAGCGCCGCTACCGGGCCCATACCGTCGGTGACGCGGTCGCCGCCGAGAAGGGCTATCTCCGCGAGGCCGGCAATCTCGCCTTCCACATCGCGCTGATCGTGATGCTGGTGGCCTTCGCGAGCGGTCAGCTCTTCAAGTCCGAGGGCGGCAAGCTGATCGTCGAGGGCGACGGCTTCTCCAACACCCTCACCCAGTACGACGACTTCAAGTCCGGCTCCCTCTTCAACACGGACGAGCTGGCGCCGTTCAGCTTCACCCTGGACGACTTCACGGGAACGTACGCGCGTAGCGGGCCGCAACTGGGCACCCCCCGGACCTACAAGGCCGACGTCCGGTACACGACCGAGGCGGGCGGCCCGGAGAAGAAGGCGGTCATCGAGGTCAACAAGCCCCTCGATCTCGACGGTACGAAGGTCTATCTGAACGCCCATGGATACGCCCCCGTCGTCTCCGTCAAGGACGGCCGCGGCAAGGAGGTCTTCCGGGGCGCGGTCCCGCTCCTGCCGATCGACAACAACGTCTCGTCCACGGGCGCCATCAAGATCATGGACGGCTACCGCGACAAGAACGGCAAGAAGGACCAGCTGGGCTTCGCCGCGTTCTTCGTGCCGACGTACGGCGGGAAGGGCTCCGGGCAGATGTTCTCCCGGTTCCCCGCGCTCGACTTCCCGGTGCTCAACATCGGCGCGTACCACGGCAGTCTGGGTGTCGACTCCGGGCTGCCGCAGAACGTGTACCAGCTGAACACCGACAAGATGACGGCCTTCAAGGACGCCAAGGGCAATGTCCTGAAGAAGACCCTGCTGCCGGGCGACTCACTCACCCTGCCCGACGGCGCCGGCTCCATCACCTTCGAGAAGGAGGTCAAGGAGTGGGCGAGCTTCCAGATCACCCACCAGCCCGGTGACGCCTGGGCCCTCGCCGGTGCCATCGCCGCCATCGCGGGGCTGGCCGGCTCGCTCTTCATCCAGCGGCGCCGGGTCTGGGTCCGGGCGGTACGGGGCGCCGACGGCGTCACCGTCGTCGAGATGGCGGGACTCGGCCGCAGCGAGTCCGCCAAGCTCCCCGAGGAACTGGCCGAACTGGCCGGCACCCTCCATTCAGAGGCGCCCAGCGCGCCTGATCCCGCAGAAAAGACTGTTGAAGGGGCTGAGAAGTGAATCTCGCCGCCACAGCAACCAATGAGAGCCTGGCACAGACCAGCAATGTGCTGATCTATTCGGCCATGGCCGTCTACCTGCTGGCCTTCTTCGCGTACATGGCCGAGTGGCTGTTCGGCAGCCGCAGCAAGGTAGCCAGGACCGCCGCCGCGCTGACCGGCGGCAACGGGAAGTCCGCGGTGGCACCGGTGAAGGTACGGTCCGCGCGGGAAGGCGGTTCCACGGCCGTCCTGGAACGGCCCGAGGTCATCACCCGCTCGTCGAGCGGCACCCGCGACCTGCCCGACGGCCCCGGCGCGGCCGGCGGTGACGCGCAGGGCGATCTGTACGGCCGGATCGCCGTCTCCCTCACGGTCCTCGCCTGGGGCATCGAGGTGGCCGGGGTGGTCACCCGCGCGCTGTCCGTGCAGCGGGCGCCGTGGGGCAACATGTACGAGTTCAACATCACCTTCACCACCGTGGCCGTCGCTGTCTATCTCACGCTGCTGGCGCTGAAGAAGGACATCCGCTGGATCGGACTGCCGCTCGTCACCACGGTCATCCTCGATCTCGGGCTCGCGGTCACCGTCCTGTACACCGCCAGCGACCAGTTGGTTCCGGCGCTGCACTCGTACTGGCTCTGGATCCATGTCTCCACGGCGATCTTCTGCGGCGCGGTCTTCTATGTCGGCGCGGTGGCCACGCTGCTCTATCTCTTCCGCGAGCGGTACGAGTCGAAGCTCGCCGCCGGCCTCAAGCCCGGCTCCTTCGCCACCTCGGTGATGGAGCGGCTGCCGGCCTCGGCGACGCTCGACAAGTTCGCGTACCGCGTCAACGCGGCGGTCTTCCCGCTCTGGACGTTCACGATCATCGCGGGCGCGATCTGGGCCGGCGACGCCTGGGGCCGCTACTGGGGGTGGGACCCGAAGGAGGTCTGGTCCTTCATCACCTGGGTCGCGTACGCCGCTTATCTGCACGCCCGCGCCACCGCCGGCTGGAAGGGCCGCAAGGCCGCCTATCTGGCGCTGGTCGCCTTCGGCTGCTGGCTCTTCAACTACTACGGCGTGAACATCTTCGTCACGGGCAAGCACTCGTACGCGGGCGTGTAAGAGGCCGAGGCCGCGCGCATAGGTGGGGCGGCGTCTAACTCCCGGCACCGGCGCATTTCCTGGGCATTGGATACAACTTCCGCACACCGAATGCATCCCCCGTACACCGGATACATCAAGAGGCGCCCTCCGCGGTATTGACTCCGCGTGGGGCGCCCCTGTATGTGCGTATGTCCGTCCGAAGTGGCGGCTGTCAGGGCTTCGGCGGGGTGTCGTCCGCGCCGCCGCCGCCCTTCTCGCGCCGCTCGATCTCCTCCTCGCGGCGCCTCAGGTCCGCTTCCCACTGCGCGAGATGAGCGGAGTCCTCGTCGCCCGGCCTGCCACCGGAAGTCCCCTTGTCGCTCCCCCTGTCGCCCTCGTCGCCCTTGTCGTCCTTGAGGGAGTTGAGGAACTCCGGGTTGTCGTCGGGCGCGACCCAGCCCCCGCGGCGCACCGCCGTTGTCCGCACCCGGCCCACGATCAGCCACGAGATGGAGCCGACCAGCGGGAAGAGCAGCACCAGAATCGCCCAGATGGGCTTGGGGAGGTACCGGATCTCCTTCTCATCGGTGGTGATGCAGTCGATGAAGGCATAGATGCTGAGAGCCAACGGCACCAGAATCATCAGCACCCGAAGCATGGAGGTCCCCTTTTTAGTGGAGATCGAGTTTTTGGTGGAGAACGGGACGTGCTCAGCGGTCCCCTGACAGGACCAGGGTAGCGAGTAACCGGTCAGACCCGGTCCCGGACGGTCAAGTGTCAGCTCGCGCCCCGTAGGCCCTGTCCGTAGGCCTTGTCCGTAGGCATTGCCGGCCGGTAAGCCCCCGGCAGACCGCGCCGGGGAGGATGACACACTGGAGCGCATGGCTTACGACGATCTCCGCTCGCTGCTCCGGGCGCTGGAGCGCGAGGGCGACCTCAAGCGCATCAAGGCCGAAGTCGATCCGTACCTGGAGGTCGGGGAGATCGTCGACCGGGTGAACAAGGCGGGCGGGCCCGCGCTCCTCTTCGAGAACGTCCGCGGCTCGGCGATGCCCCTCGCCATGAACGTGTACGGCACGGACCGCCGGTTGCTGAAAGCGCTGGGGCTGAAGTCGTACAGCGATATCAGCGACAAGATCGGCGGACTGCTCAAGCCCGAACTGCCGCAGGGCTTCATCGGGGTGCGCGAGGCGTTCGGGAAGCTCAGCTCCGTGGCGCACGTACCGCCGAAGAAGATCAAGGACGCGCCCGTCCAGGAGCAGGTCCTCACCGGCGACGACGTCGATCTGGACCAACTGCCCGCGCTGTTCACCTGGCCCGAGGACGGCGGCTCCTTCTTCAACCTCGGTCTCACCCACACCAAGCACCCCGAGACCGGCGTCCGCAACCTCGGGCTCTACCGGCTCCAGCGCCATGACCGGCGCACCATCGGGATGCACTGGCAGATCCACAAGGACAGCCGCAACCACTACCAGGTGGCCGCCAAGCGCGGTGAACGGCTGCCCGTCGCGATCGCGTTCGGCTGTCCGCCCGCCGTGACGTACGCCTCGACCGCCCCGCTGCCCGGTGACATCGACGAGTACCTCTTCGCGGGCTTCGTCCAGGGGCGGCGTATCGAGATGGTCGACTGCAAGACCGTGCCGCTCCAGGTGCCCGCCAACGCCGAGGTGGTCATCGAGGGTTGGCTCGAACCGGGCACGATGCTGCCCGAGGGCCCCTTCGGCGACCACACCGGCTTCTACACCCCGCGGGAGCCGTTCCCCGCGCTCACCATCGACTGTGTGACGATGCGGAAGCGACCGCTGCTCCAGTCGATCGTGGTCGGCCGGCCGCCGACGGAGGACGGGCCGTTGGGGCGTGCGACGGAACGGTTCTTCCTGCCGCTGCTGAAGATCATCGTGCCGGACATCGTGGACTACCACCTGCCCGAGTCGGGCGGCTTCCACAACTGCGCGATCGTCTCGATCGACAAGAAGTACCCCAAGCACGCGCAGAAGGTGATGCACGCGATCTGGGGCGCGCACATGATGTCGCTGACCAAACTGATCGTGGTCGTCGACGCGGACTGCGATGTGCACGATCTGCACGAGGTGTCCTGGCGGGCGCTGGGCAACACCGACTACGCGCGCGACCTCACCGTCGTCGAGGGCCCGGTCGACCATCTCGACCACTCCTCCTACCAGCAGTTCTGGGGCGGCAAGGCGGGGATCGACGCGACGAGGAAGCTCCCCGAGGAGGGGTACACCCGGGACGGCGGCTGGCCGGAGATGGTCGAGTCCGACCCGGAGACGGCGGCGAAAGTCGACCGCCGGTGGAGGGAGTACGGGCTGTGACGAGCGCAGCGGCGGCGGCGGTACCGCAGCCGGGCAGGACCAGGGCGTTTCTGCGGCTGGTGATGATCGAGCACTCGGTCTTCGCGCTGCCGTTCGCGTATATCGCCGCGCTGACCGCGATGTTCCAGCTGGACGGGAACGTCCACTGGGGCCGGCTGCTGCTGGTCACCATCGCGATGGTCGGACTCCGTACGTTCGCGATGGCCTGCAACCGGATCATCGACCGCGAGATCGACGCGCGCAACCCGCGTACGGCGGGACGCGAACTGGTGACGGGCGCGGTGTCGGTGCGCTCCGCGTGGACGGGCGCGCTCGTGGCCGTCGTCATCTTCCTCGGGGCCGCGGCGGCGCTCAACCCGCTCTGTCTCGCCCTCGCGCCCATCGCCGTGATCCCGATGGTGGTCTATCCGTACGGGAAGAGGTTCACCAACTTCCCGCACGCCATTCTCGGCATCGCCCAGGCCATAGGCCCGGTCGGTGCCTGGCTCGCGGTCACCGGTAGCTGGTCGTGGGACGCGGTGGTCCTCGGGCTGGCGGTCGGTATCTGGATCGGCGGCTTCGACCTGATCTTCGCCTGCCAGGACGTCCAGGCGGACCGCGCGCACGGCGTGCTGTCCGTACCGGCGCGCTTCGGTATCCCGGCGGCGCTGTACGGGGCGCGCGCCTGCCATGCCGTGACCGTGGTGCTGCTGGTCTGGTACGCGCTGGCCACGCACGCCGGAGCGTTCTTCTGGACCGGGCTGACCGTCGTCGCCGGGGCGTTCCTGTACGAGCACACGATCGTGAAGCCGGGCGATCTGTCGCGGCTGAACCGCGCGTTCTTCAGCGTGAACGGCTTCATCGGGATAATCCTCTTCGTGGCCGCGCTGCTGGACCTCCTGGTGCGGGGCCTGACGCTGTAGGGCCTGTCCGGCGCCCGGTCTCGGCCCCGAGCCGTTCTCGGCGTCGAGCCGGTCGGCCCCCCGGTCTCAACCCCGAGCCGGTCTCAGCCCCGGGCCGTTATTCGCTCGTTCAGCGGGGGCTGCCTGCGGAACATGAACGCGGCGAGCACCCCGCCGATCAGTCCGAAGAGATGGCCCTGCCAGCTGACGGCCGAGTTGGTCGGCAGGATGCCCCACAGGGCCGAGCCGTAGAACGCGAGGACCAGCAGCCCGGTCACGATGTCCACCGCGTTCCGGTCGACGAAGCCGCGCACCAGCAGATAGCCGAGCAGCCCGAAGACCACCCCGGAGGCGCCCGCCGTGACCGTGTGGTCGGCGGCGGTGAGCCAGACGCCCAGGCCGCCGACGACCATGATCGTCAACACGACGGCGGCGAACCGCCGCAGGCCGGTCAGCGCGGCGAGGAAGCCGAGGATCAGCAGCGGCACGGAGTTGGACACGAGATGGTCGTAGCCGTGGTGCAGGAAGGCCATCGGGATGACATCGCGCAGCTCGCCGACGTCGCGAGGGCTCAGTCCGTACGTACTGAGCGCGCCCGACGCGCCGTTCACCGCTTCGATCACCCAGAGCAGCGCTACCCAGCCGATCATGACGGCCGCGGCCGGCTTCATCCGTGAGGTCCGGCTCCGTGCGGTCGCGCCCGCGGGCCGGCCGGAGGTCGGATACGGCATCAGGGCCCCCTCTGGTCAGCGGTCGTCTGTCCGGATGTCTTCCTGTCCGTCTTCCCACGGTCCGTGTTCCCGCGGTTCTGTACCGGTGAACGTCCGGGGTACGGTCATCGGTTCCTGCCCCGGCCCGCCGGATAGGCTCGGATCCGTGAAGCCCGGATCGTACGAAGACCAGCACAGCCCGCGACAGCCCCGGCGGCCCTGGGTCGTCGGCGTCTCGGGAGCGTCAGGGACGCCGTACGCCGCGGCCGTGCTGCGGGGGCTGCTGGACGCGGGGGAGAGCGTCGATCTCGTGGTCAGCCGGGCGTCGCGGCTGACACTGCTCGACGAGACGGGCATCGCCTTCAGGGACGCGCACTGGCGGGACGATCTGCGCACCTGGCTGGCGCGCGGCGCGGACGGCAAGCCGGACACCTTCGACGTGAAGCTGAGCCGGGACCCGGGCGCGGACGACGTACGGCACTGGCCGGCCGGAGATCTGGCGGCCGGCCCTTCCTCGGGTTCGTACCCCGTGAAGGGGATGCTGATCGTGCCCGCGTCCACGGCGAGTGTGGCCGGGGTGGCGCTCGGTCTCTCGAAGGATCTGCTCCAGCGCGCGGCGAGCGTGACTCTGAAGGAGCGGCGGACGCTGGTGGTCGCCGTACGGGAGACGCCGCTCAACGGGCAGACCCTGAGACATCTGGTGACCCTGGACGAGGCGGGCGCCGTGGTGCTGCCCGCCTCTCCGGCGTTCTACGCGGGGGCGACCCATATCCAGGACCTGGTGGACTTCGTCGCCGGGCGGGTCCTGGACGCGGCAGGGGTGCCGCACCTGCTGTACCGCCGTTGGGAGGGGGAGCTCGGCGGCGCTCGCGGTGACCAGGCCGGGCGACAGCTCCCTGACTAGCTCCCAGACTCAAAGATTCGCAGGACTTCAGCCCTTCTTCCCTTGGATTGTATATGTATACTTGCGAGATTACCGAATAATGGAAGGCTTCAGGTATATGGACGCCGTGGATAGGCAGCTCATCCAGGCCCTCAGGGAGAACGGCAGAGCCTCGTACGCGGAGCTCGGCAGGCTCGTCGGACTCTCCGGGCCCAGCGTCACCGACCGCATCAACCGTCTCGAAGCCGCGGGCGTCATCACCGGCTACCGCGCCACGGTCGACTCGGCCTCGCTCGGCCTCGGCGTCACCGCGCTGATCGGGATCTCGCTCTCCGACGCCGCCGACCACGAGGACGTGGCCCGCCGGATGCGCGATCTCGGGGAGATCGAGGACTGCTGGTTCATCGCGGGCGACGACTCGTACATGCTGAAGGTCCGGGCGAGCGATGTGGACGGCCTGGAGAAGACGATCGGGCGGCTGAGCGGTACGAAGGGCGTCTCCCGGACCCGTACCACCATCGTGCTCTCCACCAAGTGGGAGAACCGGGTGGGGGAACTGCCCGAGGAGGTCTGACCCGAGGAGGTCCGACCCGAGCCGGGCCGGGCCGACCCGGGCAGGTCCGACAGCGCCAACCGTCCGATGCCGTCCCGGGGTTGCCCGGGGCGGCATCCGACGCTGTACGGGAACCGGCGTCGGCGTACGGGAGTAGGGGGACGGGGGAGCGGGGCAGGTTACCGGGGACAGAGCAGCGGCAGAAGAGGGGAAGAGGGGGAAGAGGCGACTGTGCGCATCGTCCGTCACCACGAGTACGGCCCGTCCCGGGTGCTGCGGACCGAGAAGGCCGAGCCGCCCGCCCACGGCCCCGAGGACGTGCTCGTCCGCGCGGAGGCCATCGGCGTCGACCACGCCGACGTACAGCGTCGCCTCGGCACCTTCCCGCTCGGCGCCCCGCCGCTCCCGTACTGCCCGTCCACGGATGTCGCGGGCGTCGTGGTCGAGACCGGCGACCGGGTGACCGGGATCGAGCCGGGACAGCGGGTCGTCGTATGGAAGGCCCGCGACGCCTACGCGGAGTTCGTGGCCGCCCCCGCCGCGCGTGTGCTGCCGCTGCCGGACGGCCTCGGCTTCGCGGAGGCCACACTGCTCGGCTCCACCGGCCGGATCGCGGTGCATCTGCTCCAGACCGCGCGGCCGGCCGCGGGCGAGACGGTGCTCGTGCACGCGGGCGCGGGCGCGATCGGCCATATCGCCGTACAGGCGGCCCGTGCCCTCGGCGCGGAACGGGTCATCGCCACCGCGGGTTCACCGCGCAAGCTGGACTTCGTACGCTCGCTCGGCGCGGACGCGGCCGTCGACTACACCGACCCCGACTGGCCCGCGCGGGTCCGTGACGCCGCCGGACCGGAGGGCGTGGACGTCATCCTCGACGGCGTCGGCGGCCCCCGGCTCCTCGATGACGTCCGGCTGCTCGCGCCGTACGGACGGCTCGTCTTCTACGGCGCGTCCGGCGGCGACAGCGAGCAGCCGGCCATCCCGCCCATGGATCTGATGGGCATGCGGCATGTGACGGGCTTCAGCATGCCCACCATGCTGAGCCACAGCCCCGCGCTCGCGGAGGAGGGCGTACGGCTGCTGGTCCGGCTGGTCGAGGACGGCACCGTACGGCCGGTGATCCATGAGCGCGTGCCGCTCGACGAGGCCGCCCGCGCGCATGACCTGCTCGAACAACGCGTCAGCATGGGCCGCGTCGTTCTCGTACCGTGAGGGGCGTAGTCTCGACTGGCACGATCTGGCAGACATAGTGGGAGGCGGCCTGATGACTGCATCTGTTCAGGATGTGGGTCTCAAGCGCGAGCTGGAGGCGAAGATCCGGGCCGGCGAGCGGCTGACCCGCGAGGACGGCATCGCGCTGTACGAGTCGGACGATCTGGCCTGGCTCGGGGGTCTCGCCCACGAGGTGCGCACCCGCAAGAACGGTGACGTCGTCCACTTCAACGTCAACCGTCACCTCAACATGACGAACGTGTGCACCGCCTCGTGCGCCTACTGCTCGTTCCAGCGCAAGCCGGGCGAGAAGGACGCGTACACGATGCGCATCGAGGAGGCCGTCCGCCTCGCCAAGGCGATGGAGGGCGAGAACCTCACCGAGCTGCACATCGTCAACGGCCTCCACCCGACGCTGCCGTGGCGCTACTACCCGCGCTCGCTCAGCGCGCTGAAGGAAGCCCTCCCGCAGGTCTCCCTCAAGGCGTTCACCGCCACCGAGATCCACCACTTCGAGACGATCTCCGGCCTGTCGGCATCCGAGATCCTCGACGAACTGATCGAGGCCGGTCTGGAGTCGCTGACCGGCGGCGGCGCCGAGATCTTCGACTGGGAGGTCCGGCAGCACATCGTCGACCACAACACCCACTGGGAGGACTGGTCGCGCATCCACCGGCTCGCGCACGAGAAGGGGCTCAAGACCCCGGCGACGATGCTGTACGGGCACATCGAGGAGCCCCGGCACCGCGTCGACCATGTGCTGCGGCTGCGTGAGCTCCAGGACGAGACCGGCGGTTTCCAGGTCTTCATCCCGCTGCGCTACCAGCACGACTTCGTGGACATGAAGGACGGGAAGATCCGCAACCGCCTCCAGGCCCGTACGACCATGGCCACGGGCGCGGAGGCGCTGAAGACCTTCGCGGTCTCCCGCCTGCTGTTCGACAACGTCCCGCACGTCAAGGTCTTCTGGGTGATGCACGGTGTGCAGACCGCCCAACTCGCCCTCCAGCACGGCGCGGACGACATGGACGGCTCGGTCGTCGAGTACAAGATCACGCATGACGCGGACAACTACGGCACGCCCAACAAGCTCGGCCGCGAGGATCTGCTCGACCTCATCCGCGACGCGGGCTTCCGGCCCGTCGAGCGGAACACCCGGTACGAGATCATCCGCGAGTACCCGGGCCCCGACGCCGACCGCCGCGAGTCCCCGCAGCCCATGCGGGTCTGAGAGGGCGTACGCGATGGCGCTCATATTCGAGCTGGATCCGGCGGTGGACCCCGCCCTGCGCAACGGACTTCTCGCTCTCTGGGCGGACGTCTCCAACGCGGGCGGTGCCGTCGGATTCGTACCGCCGGTCACGGCGGACGACATTCGGCCCGAGTTGGTCAAGCACCTCGTGGCCATGGCCGAGGGCCGGGTCCGGCTGCTGGTCGGGTACGACGAGGAGGGCGCCGTCGCCGCGACGGCGTTCCTCACGCTCAACACCCACCGGCTGATGCGGCACTGGCTCTGGCTCTACACGGTGATGGTCCACCCCCGGCACCAGGGCAAGGGGTACGGCCGTGACCTGATGGCCGCCGCCGCGGACGCCGCCCGCGGGATCGAGTCCATCGAGGCGATCCGGCTCACCTGCCGCGGGGGCACGGGCGTCGACAGGTTCTACGCCTCCTGCGGCTACAAGGAGGTCGGGCGGGTGCCGGACGCGATCAGGGTCGTCCCGGGTGATGACCGTGACGACATCACGATGCTGCTCCCGCTGAACCGGTACTGAACGGCCCGTGCTTGACTGGTGGGACCCGGACATACCGCGACGCCAGTACGCCAGTACGCCAGGAAGAGAAGAGAGGGCCCGCTGTGACCGTTTCGAAGAAAAGCGCCACGATCCGGTACACCGCGATGCGTCTGGGCATCTTCGTCGGGTGCTTCGTGGTCGTCGCCGGCCTGGTCCAGTTCGGTGTGCTGCCCAAGGGACTCGGCGACTCCAACTTCATCTGGGTGCTGCTGCTCGCGACCGTGATCTCGGCGCCGCTCAGCTTCGTTCTGCTGCGCAAGCAGCGTGACGAGATGTCCGCGCAGCTCGTGGGCAAGGTCGACGGCGCGAAGGCGCGGCTGGAGGCGAACCGCGCCCAGGAGGACGGCGTCCCCCAGTAGCTCATCGCGAACAGCTCGTCGCGAATTCATAGCCGCGGGCGCCGTATAAGCGCCACGTAAGCTTTCTCACACCCCAGCTCCGGAGCCGTCTCTCCAGGGCTGGGGTGTCGTGTTTCCGGCGGTCTTTCCGGCTTCTCCGGCCTTCTCCCGCGCTCTTTCCGGCGCTTCGTACCCCAAAGAAGTACTTTGAGCTTCCCAAAGTTCAAGTGTTAGCGTGTTCGACATGAAGACAGCAGTGCGTCACCGCCGCCACCGGGGCATCCCGCTCGTGGCACGCCTGCATGTCGATCTCTGCCGCTGTATGTCCGCGGTCTGTTGCCGCGCGGTCTGACCCGGCATCATGCAGCGGCGCCCCTTCTGAGTTCTCCCGAGTCCTCCCGAGCCCTTCGAAGCACGAGCGCCGCACCCCTGTCCCGTATGGCCCCGATATGTCATGTCTGGAGTGTGTTCGTGTCCGCGAACTCCGCGTCCACCACGTCCGAGAAGCCGGCTGATCCCAGATCCGGCTCCCCTCTTCCCAAGATCCCGTTCTGGGCACAGATCGTCGCCGGTCTGGTCCTCGGTGTGCTGCTCGGCTGGCTCGCCCGCAGCCAGGACATCAGCTGGCTCTACACCACCCTCGACAAGATCGGCAGCATCTTCGTCCAGCTGCTGAAGCTGGCCGTGGCGCCGCTGGTCTTCTTCGCGATACTGGTGTCGATCACCAACCTGCGCAAGGTCAACAACGCGGCCAGGCTGGCCTCCCGCACCCTGCTCTGGTTCATGATCACCTCGCTGATCGCGGTCGCCATCGGCCTGGCCATCGGCCTGATCACCAACCCCGGCTCGGGCACCGGCCTCACCCCGAAGGACGGCAAGGCACCCGAGGGCTCCGGGTCCTGGATCGACTTCCTGACCGGCATCGTCCCGACCGACGTGATCACGCCGTTCACCGAGCTGAACGTCCTTCAGATCGTCTTCATGGCCGCCGTCGCCGGAATCGCGGCCCTCAAGCTCGGCCCGAAGGCCCAGCCGATCCTCACCCTCAGCGAAGCCGTCCTCGAACTGCTCCAGAAGGCCCTGTGGTGGGTCATCCGGCTCGCCCCGATCGGTACGGTCGGCCTCATCGGCTTCGCCATCGCCGACTACGGCTGGGACCTCATCGGCAAGTACGCGACCTTCACCGCCGACGTCTACATCGGCTGCGCGCTGGTCCTCTTCGGCGTCTACCCGCTGCTGCTCGCCACCGTCGCCAAGGTCAACCCGCTCCAGTTCTACAAGGGCGCCTGGCCCGCGATCCAGCTCGCCTTCGTCTCCCGCTCCTCCGTCGGCACGATGCCGGTCACCCAGAAGGTCACCGAACGGCTCGGCGTCCCGAAGGAGTACACCTCCTTCGCCGTACCGTTCGGCGCGACGACCAAGATGGACGGCTGCGCCGCGATCTACCCGGCGCTCGCCGCGATCTTCATCGCGCAGATCTTCGACGTCCAGCTGGGCATCCAGGACTATCTGCTGATCGCCTTCGTCTCGGTCGTCGGCTCGGCGGCCACCGCGGGCCTCACCGGCGCGACGGTCATGCTGACGCTGACCCTCTCCACGCTGGGGCTCCCGCTGGAGGGTGTGGGTCTGCTGATGGCGATCGACCCGATCCTGGACATGATGCGTACGGCCACGAACGTCGCCGGCCAAGTTGTATCACCGTTGATTGTGGCTGCTCGCGAGAACATTCTGGACCGCGACGCGTACAACTCGGCCTCGGCGTCGCCGGTGGACGACTACGAGAGCGCGAAGGAGACGCGCGAGGCGAACGTCCCGGTCGCCGCGTAGGACCTACGCCGGACGTACGCCGCGCACCACCACCAGTACGCCGCGCACCGGCGCACGCGCGAAGCGCACTTCGTAATCGCCCCTGGCCTCCGCCGAGGCCGGGGGCGACGTGCTGCGCGGGAGCGGAACCAGGCCCTGGCCGACCGGACAGGGCCTACGCGGCGGCCGCCGCCCGCGCCGTGTCCCGGTAACGCTTCGGGGCGGTACCCATCGTGCGCTTGAAGGCGTTGCTGAAGGCGCTGTCGGAGGCGTAGCCGAGCGAGAGGGCGAGCGACGAGATGGGGGTGTCCTCCTCGCGCAGGGCGCGCTCGGCGAGACGCATGCGCCAGTTGTGCAGATAGGTCAGCGGCGGGACCCCGGCCACGGCCCGGAAGCGTGACGCGAAGGTGGTACGGGACATGGCCGCCGCCCCGGCGAGCTCCCTCAGCTGCCAGGCCCGGCCGGGATCGCCGTGCATCAAGCGCAGCGCCGGGGCGATGCGTTCATCGGCGAGCGCCCGCAGCCAGCCGACCGGGATTGACTCGGAGTCCGCGAGATAGGCGCGCAGCACCTGGACGAACATGAGCTGGGTGAGCTGGCCCGTCGCGAAGCCGGTGCCTGCCCGGTCGGCCGCCATTTCCCGGAGCAGCTGGTCGAGCAGCCAGCGCAGTACAGGAGCCTCGTCGGCGCCGGCGCGGACATGGATCAGCGAAGGCAGTGCCTGGACCAGCAGTTCCTCGCCGGTCCGGTTCAGATCGATGTGCCCGCCGACGGAGACGACGTCCGCGCTCCAGGCGTCCGCCGCGTGCCCGCCGACGCGGAGGATGGGCTCGGGGGAATCCTGGAACAGCCTCGTCGCGTCCTCCGGCTCCAGGCCCGGATCGCTGGTGAGGACGAACGGGCGCCTGCCGTCGAACACGGCCACATCCCCGGCCCCCAGCAGCACGCCCTCTTCCGCTCCGTCGAAGATCAGCCAGTAGCTGCCCTTGACGACGGCGGTGAGCTTGAGCCGGCGCGGCGCCGGGAAGCGCAGAGCCCACGTGCCCCCGGCCGCGAATCCGCGCGAGATGGCGCACCGCGCGTCGGTGAGCGCGAGCGCGTCGGAGAGGGGATCAGCAGTCATGTCCGTACTTTCGCGCAAGTAATGCGGACTGGCAAGCATTCATCGTCCGGGGGTGCCTGCCTACGCTGGCGAGGAGACTTCAAACGAGGAGATATCCGCCATGACCACCCCGCAACAGCCCATCGGCTCCGGTTTCGGTGCCGCTTCCACCACCGCCGATGTCATCGAGGGCATCGATCTGTCCGGCAAGGTCGCCATCGTCACCGGGGGCTACTCCGGGATCGGCCTGGAGACCGTACGTACCCTGCGCTCCGCGGGCGCCGAGGTGATCGTCCCGGCGCGCGACCACGACCGGGCCGCGACCGCGCTGAAGGGTCTCGACGGGGTCGGGATCGAGGCGATGGACCTGACCGACCCGGCGTCGGTCGACGCCTTCGCCGAGCGGTTCCTCGCCTCCGGCCGGCCGCTGCACACGCTGGTGAATAGCGCCGGAATCATGGCGAGCCCGCTGTCACGCGACGCTCGGGGGTACGAGTCGCAGTTCGCGACGAACCACCTGGGCCACTTCCAGCTCGCGGTACGGCTCTGGCCGGCGCTTCTCCGGGCGGACGGGGCGCGGGTCGTCTCCGTGTCGTCCTGGGGCCATCGCTTCTCACCGGTCGTGTTCGACGACCCGAACTTCGAGCGCCGCGCGTACGACCCGTGGGCGGCCTACGGCCAGTCGAAGACGGCCAACATCCTCTTCGCGCTCGCGGCGGACGAGCGCGGCAGGGCCGACGGCGTACGCGCCTTCTCCCTCCACCCGGGCAACATCGCGGGCACCGGTCTCGGCAAGTACCTCTCGGAAGAGGAGATGCGGACGGTCGGTGCGATCGACGAGAGCGGCGCTCTTGTCTTCGACGCGGCGAGCGGCTGGAAGACCGCGGAGCAGGGGGCGGCGACGAGCGTCTGGTGCGCGACGAGCCCCCGGCTCGACGGAATGGGCGGTGTCTACTGCGAGAACGTCGAGGTGGCCCGGCCCGTCCCCGACGACGAGGTGCACGACTGGGGCATCGAGGACTCGACCCGGCTGGCGGGTGTGATGCCGTACGCGATCGATTCCGCGGCGGCCGGGCGGCTGTGGGAGCTGAGCGAGCGGCTCACGGGCAGCGCGATCCGGTAGCCCGCGCCTCGGCGCCCTGGGCGTCCCGGCCAGGCGGGAGCGGTGATCCCCGCCGAAGGGGGCCGGAAGTCGGCCGGAAGACGGGTCCCGCTGTCCACGCTTCCAACGAACCGTAGGCTTACGGGGTTTGTGGACCGGCGGGGACGCTGGCGGAGCGGGGAGGACGTCCGACGTGGGTGCGGTGAGTGCCGCGAGCACCGGCAGGAGCAAGCGGATGCCGCGCGCGGAGCGCGAACGGCAGATGATGGACGCCGCCGTGCGCACCTTCGGACAGCGCGGTTACCGCGCCGCCTCGATGGACGAGATCGCCGAGCGGGTGGGCGTCTCGAAACCGCTGGTGTATCTCTACCTCAACTCCAAGGAAGAGCTCTTCACCGCCTGTATCCGGCGTGAGTCGGAGGCGCTGGTCGCGGCGGTGACGGCGGGCGTGGAGCCGGGGGCGCCGGCCGACCGGCAGCTGTGGACCGGACTCGTGGCGTTCTTCGCGCACACCGCGGAGAACCCGGACGGCTGGGCGGTGCTGCACCGTCAGGCGCGTACGCACGGCGAGCCGTTCGCCGCCGAGGTCACGAAGACGCGGGACGCGCTGGTCGCGTATGTGACGGGACTGATCCGCGCGACGTCCCGCGAGGCGCACAGCGCGCCCGATCTGGCCGACCGGGATGTGGCGGGGCTGGCGCAGGCGCTGGTGGGCGCCGCGGAGTCGCTCGCGGCGTGGGCGAACGAGACCCCGGGCGTCTCGGCGAGGGAGGCCGCGGCGACGCTGATGAACTTCGCCTGGGCGGGCCTCGGGAACCTCATGGCGGGGGAGCGCTGGACGGAGAGGGCGCGGCTTCTCCACGGCTGACCGGTCGTATACGTTCCGGTACGGTCCGGCGCCACCCACGCTGGGAACATGAGTTCGATATCGACTCGGAAGCGCACCGGAGAGGGCCGGCGAAGCGGAGACGGCCGGCGAAGCGGAGGGGGAAAGGCAGGAGCCCCGCTTTCCTCACCCGAGTAGGGAAAGCAGGGCTCCTTGGTTACTGCGTAAGTCGTGCGCGATCGCCGACCCGGGCAACTAGGCCGGGGTGACGTTCTCCGCCTGCGGGCCCTTCGGACCCTGAGTGACGTCGAAGTTCACGACCTGGTTCTCCTCGAGGGAGCGGAAGCCGGTCGCGTTGATCGCGGAGTAGTGGACGAAGACATCCGGGCCGCCGCCGTCCTGGGCGATGAAGCCGAAGCCCTTTTCAGCGTTGAACCACTTGACGGTTCCGGTAGCCATAAGCCCTCCTTGGGCCAAAGGGTTGCCCTGCTCCAGAACCTGCAAAGAAGTCTGAAAACTACAAAAGCCTGCGGGTCACATGCTCCGCAGGCTCTGTACTGCAAGGGAAACCAAACTGCAACTTGCTGGCGAGCCTAGCACGCGGCACATGTCCAGCGGTAGAGGGAAAGATCACTTCACCCGGACGTTTGTATAGGGCTCTGACGTGCTGACGAGCCACGCCGTAACCGAGCCCCGGAGCCGTCCCGCGACCGGCGCGGGTCTAGCCTCGCGCTGTGGACAGTCCAGCGGAAAACACAGCGGCAGAAGCATCACGGGCGTCAGGGGCATCCGGGGCGGCAGCACCTCCGGCCGAGGCTCCCGGGGCCCCCGTGGCGGCCGGAGGCGACGACGACCGTCGCAGTCGGCCGCGTGTCGGCCATATTCAGTTCCTGAACTGCCTGCCCCTCTATTGGGGCCTCGCCCGGACCGGCGCCCTTCTCGATCTGGAGCTGACGAAGGACACTCCCGAGAAGCTCAGTGAACAGCTGGTGCGCGGCGAGCTGGATATCGCCCCCGTCACCCTCGTCGAATTCCTCCGTAATTCCGACGATCTTGTCGCCTTCACCGATCTCGCGGTCGGCTGCGACGGACCTGTCATGTCCTGCGTCATCGTCTCGCAGGCACCGCTGGACCAGCTGGACGGCGCCCGGGTGGCCCTCGGCTCCACGTCCCGTACATCGGTACGCCTGGCCCAACTGCTGCTGAGCGAGCAGTACAAGGTGACACCCGACTACTACACGTGTCCGCCGGATCTCGGTCTGATGATGCAGGAGGCCGAGGCGGCCGTCCTGATCGGTGACGCCGCGCTGCGCGCTTCGCTGTACGAAGCGCCCCGGCTCGGCCTCCAGGTCCATGATCTCGGGCAGATGTGGAAGGACTGGACCGGCCTGCCGTTCGTCTTCGCGGTGTGGGCGGCGCGCAAGGACTATCTGGCGCGCGAGCCGAAGGTCGTGGGCAAGGTCCACGAGGCGTTCCTCGCGTCCCGGGATCTCTCCCTGGAGGAGGTCGCGAAGGTCGCCAAGCAGGCGGCCCGCTGGGAGACCTTCGACGCGGAGCTGCTGGAGCGGTACTTCACGACGCTCGACTTCCGCTTCGGTCCCGACCAGCTCGCGGGTGTGCGGGAGTTCGCGCGCCGGACAGGCCCGACCACCGGATTCCCGGCAGATGTGCGTGTCGAGCTGCTCAGTGCCTGATCGCCGCCGTACCCCCACCCTCACCCCCTACTCTGCTGCGTAGAGGTCCGTCGGGACGTAGGGGACGTAGGACAGGACTCACAAGGGGGACGGGGAATGCAGCCGTTGGAGGCCGGCGATCCGGCGATCATCGGTCCGTACCGGCTGCTCGGGCGGCTGGGGTCGGGCGGAATGGGCCGGGTCTACGTCGCCCGCTCGCAGGGCGGCCGTACGGTCGCGGTCAAGGTCGTCCATCCGCACTTCGCGATGGACGAGGAGTTCCGGGCCCGCTTCCGCCGTGAGGTGGACGCCGCGCGGCGCGTGGGTACGGTGGCCGACGGGCTCCGCTGGTCGGCGCCGGTGCTGGACGCCGATCCGGAGGCGGCCGTTCCGTGGGTGGCCACGGCCTATGTGGCGGGCCCTTCGCTGACCCGGGCGGTCGGGACGTACGGGCCGCTGCCCGAACACTCCGTACGCGCGCTGGGCGCCGGTCTCGCGGAGGCGCTGACGGCCGTGCACGGCCTCGGTCTGGTGCACCGGGACGTCAAGCCGTCGAACGTACTGCTCGCCCCCGACGGGCCTCGGCTGATCGACTTCGGTATCGCGCGTGCCACGGACGGCACCGCCTCGCTCACCTCGACCGGCGTCTCGGTCGGGTCGCCCGGCTACATGTCGCCGGAACAGATCCTGGGCAAGGCGGTCACGGGCGCGGCGGACGTCTTCTCGCTGGGCGCGGTACTGGCGTACGCGATGACGGGCACGAGCCCCTTCCCCGGCGACTCCTCGGCCGCGCTCCTCTACAAGGTGGTGCACGAGGAGCCCGAACTGGGCTCCCTGCGCGGCGAAGTGCGGGAACTGGTCGCGGACTGCCTCGCCAAGGACCCGTCCGTACGGCCTGTGCCCGCCGAGATCGTGCGGCGCCTCGCCGGTGACGGGGCCGCCGACAGCGCCGCCGACAGGGCCGCCGACGGGGCCGGTGGCGCGGAGGGGCTGGTGGCCGCGGGCTGGCTGCCGGCTCCGCTGGTCGAGGAGGTCAGCCTGGCAGTGGTCCGGCTGCTGCACCTGGAGGCGGCGGCTCCGCCCGTACAGACAGGTCCCGTTCCCTTCAGCAACCCGTCGATGGGGGTTTTCGGACCGCCGATGGACGTAGCGGCGGCCCCGTCGCCGACCCCGCCGAGCGACTCACCCAAGGACGCCTCGGTTCCCGGGCCACGGCTCTCCGTATCGGTCTCCGCCGACACCAGTACGGCAACGGGAACGGGCCCCGGCTCCGGCACGGGCCCCGACTCCGGTACCAGCACCGGCACCGGCACCGGTACCGGACGCCGTGCGCGCAGGGTCAGCTGCACGGTGGCGCTGGCCGTCGCGGGTGCGCTGGCCGCCGTCATGGTGGGCAGCGCGTTCCTCTTCGATCTCGTCCCGGGCGGTGGCACCGACGACGCGGCGTCCCCGGACAAAACCGGCCCGTCGTCAAGCGTCTCCGCCTCGAGGCCCCCGGCCGGCGACGGCTCCGGTGACGACTCGGGCGACGGCTCCGTACCCGCCGAACTCGTCGGTGTCTGGGACGGCGAGGTCACCGCCGCCGGACTGCCCGCCGGCACGATGAAGGTGACCATACAAACGGGCTCCACCGGCGAGCGGGTCGGAAAGGCCGAACAGACCGACATACTCGGCAACTTCATCTGCGAGGACCTGCTCACCCTCAGCGGGGTCGAGGGCAAGACCCTCGTGGTCGACGCCCGGCGCGGCCCACGCAGCAAGGACATGTGCACCGAGAGCACGACCGGCCTGCGGCTCGGCCTCGAAAGGGAGGGGCTCCGCTACCTCTCCCAGGACGCGCGGGCGGGCAGCCCCACCGGCATCCTGACGAAACAGAGGTGAGCCGCCCGCTTCCACGCACGGTCGGCCGCCCCGGCCCCCATGGCGCTCGTGGCTCGCCACCACCCCTGGCGTAGGCTGGATCGGTCGTCACAGCCCCCTTGGGAAGGACCCGCACCGGTGACCGAGAAGGCCGATCTCACGTCCGTAAAAGTCACTGGCAGCCTCACTGACGTCCTGGACCGCGCCGCCGCCGGCGGCCGCGTCACCCCCGAGGAAGCGCTCGACCTCTACCGCTCCGCGCCGCTGCACGCGCTCGGCGCCGCGGCCGACGCCGTACGCCGTCGCCGGTACGCGGGTACCGAGCACATCGCGACGTACATCATCGAGCGGAACATCAACTACACCAACGTCTGTGTGACGGCGTGCAAGTTCTGCGCCTTCTACGCCGCGCCCAAGGACACCGCCAAGGGCTGGAGCCGCGACCTCGACGACATCCTGCGCCGCTGCGCGGAGACCGTGGAGCTGGGCGGTACGCAGATCATGTTCCAGGGCGGCCACCACCCGGACTACGGCGTCGAGTACTACGAGAAGCACTTCGCCGCGATCAAGAAGGACTTCCCGCAGCTGGTCATCCACTCCCTCGGTGCCTCCGAGGTCGAGCACATGGCCCGGATCTCCGCCGTCTCCGTCGAGGAGGCGATCCAGCGCATCCACGCCGCCGGTCTCGACTCCTTCGCGGGCGCGGGCGCCGAACTGCTGCCAGCCCGCCCGCGCAAGGCGATCGCGCCGCTCAAAGAGTCCGGCGAACGCTGGCTGGAGATCATGGAGACCGCGCACGGGCTCGGGGTCGAGTCGACGTCCACGATGCTCATGGGTACGGGCGAGACCAACGCCGAGCGCATCGAGCATCTCCGGATGATCCGTGACGTACAGGACCGGACGGGCGGCTTCCGCGCCTTCATCCCGTACACCTACCAGCCCGAGAACAACCATCTGAAGGGCCAGACGCAGGCCACGCTCTTCGAGTACCTGCGCATGATCGCGATCGCGCGGATCTTCCTCGACAACGTCGCGCACATCCAGGGCTCCTGGCTGACCACGGGCAAGGAGGTCGGCCAACTGTCGCTGCACTACGGCGCCGACGACCTCGGCTCGATCATGCTGGAGGAGAACGTGGTGTCCTCGGCCGGTGCCAGGCACCGGTCCAACCGGCTGGAGATCATCGACCTGATCCGCAAGGCGGGCCGCGTCCCGGCGCAGCGCGCCACGACGTACGAGCACCTCGTCGTGCACGACGACCCGGCGAACGACCCCGTCGACGACCGGGTCCAGTCGCACATCTCGTCGACGGCGATCGAGGGCGGTACGGCCCACCCCGAGCTGAAGCTCATCGCCAGCAACTGAGCCATCGCCATCAACTCAGCCGTCGCCACCAACTGAGCCGATCGATCTGGAGTCCGCGCGGTGCAGACCCTGCACGTGGCCGACGAGGTGCGCCGCACCTGGGACGCCGCCGAGCCGATCGTCGGCGGAGCCGTCGTGGTGGCGGGGGACCGGATCGGCGCGGTCGGTACCTTCGAGGAGCTGCGGGAGCGGTTCCCGGACGCGCGGGTGCGGAAGTGGGCCGGGGTGCTCGGCCCCGCCCGCGTCCATGAGGGGCCGCTGCCCGACGCCCCGACCCCGCGCGAGCGGATCCACGCCGTGCTGAAGCTGGGCGCGGTGGTGGTCCTCGGCGAGTTCGCGACGGCCCCGGGGCTGCGCGCCGCCGCCGCGCGGGTCGGGGTCCTCGTCCTGCCCACGGCCCGGAGTACGGAGATCGCCGAGACGGGCCGCGCCGATCTCGCCGTGTTCGACGCGGACGGGCGCTGCCTCGCCACGGTGTGCGCGGGCCGACTGGTGCACCGCCGCGCATAGCGCCCCGACGCCCGGGAGCCGAGACGTACGGGGGAGCGGCCCGGTCCGACGGGTACCGGCCCTGCCACAATGGAGCGCGTGACCCGAGCCTCCCTGGACAAGCAGCCGCACGAAGTCATCTCGATGTTCGACGACGTGGCGGAGAAGTACGACCTCACGAACGATGTGCTCTCGCTCGGCCAGGCCAGGCTGTGGCGCAAGGAGGTCGCCAAGGCCGTGAAGGCCCGCCCGGCGGAGAAGGTCCTCGACCTGGCCGCGGGCACCGCCACCTCCTCGATGTCGCTCGCCGCGACCGGCGCGTACGTCGTGCCCTGCGACTTCTCCCAGGGCATGCTGCGGCACGGCAAGAAGCGGCACCCGTGGATGCCGTTCACGGCCGGGGACGCGACGAAACTGCCGTTCGCCGACGAGGTCTTCGACGCGGTGACGATCTCCTTCGGCCTGCGCAACGTCCAGGACACGGACCTCGCGCTGCGCGAGCTGTACCGGGTCACGAAGCCCGGCGGGCGGGTCGTGATCTGTGAGTTCTCGCACCCGACGTGGGCGCCGTTCCGTACGGTCTACGAGGAGTACCTGATGCGCGCGCTGCCGCCGACCGCGCGCGCCGTGTCCTCCAACCCCGACGCGTACGTCTATCTCGCCGAGTCGATCAGGGCCTGGCCGGACCAGCCCGCCCTCGCGGCGCGGCTGAAGGGGGCGGGCTGGTCCAAGGTGGCGTGGCGGAATCTGACGGGCGGGATCGTGGCGCTGCACCGGGGCGTACGCCACTGAGCCTCAGAGCCTCGGAGCTGCAAGGACCTCGGAGCTGCAGAGCCTTGGAAGGTCTTTGAAGGCTCATGCCGCACCGGGACGCACACGCTCGTCGTCGGCCGTGCTCCTCATACATCTGACCTGTAACCCTGGAAGCCCACGGAGGAAGGAAGCGGCATGCCGGTACAGCCAAGGGTGCGTACGACGGACGGTGTGGTGGAGGGCCGCTGGCGACGGGGGCACGCGGTGTTCCGCGGCATCCCCTACGCCCAACCGCCCGTGGGAACGCTCCGCTTCGCGGCGCCCGTCGCGCCTCGGCCCTGGGAAGGGACAAGGCAGGCGGTGGAGTTCGGACCCGTGTCACCGCAGTCCGGGCCGACGCCCGCCAGTTCGACGGAGGACACGGACTGGTTGACGCTCAACGTCTGCTCCCCGGATCCGGGTGCGGCGGGGCTGCCGGTGCTGGTGTGGATCCATGGCGGCGCCTACTTCGCGGGGGCCTCCAGTGACCCGATGTACGACCCGGCCGTGCTGACCGGGGCGGGGCTCGTCGTGGTGAGCATCAACTACCGGGTGGGCGTCGAGGGTTTCGCCCTGCTCGAAGGCGCCCCGGCCAATCGCGGACTCCTTGACCAGATCGCGGCGTTGCACTGGGTACGGCGGAACATCGCCTCCTTTGGAGGAGACCCCGACCGCGTCACCGTGGCCGGACAGTCCGCCGGGGCGGGGTCCGTCGCCGCCTTACTGACGATGAAGCCGGTGCGCGGCCTGTTCCGACGCGCCATCACCCACTCGGTGCCGGGGCTCCACGCCACCCGCGCACTGGCGCAACAGGTCGCCGGCGCGCTCGCGGATCAGCTCGGCACGGTGCCCACCGCCGCGGCTCTCGCCGATGTCGACCCCCGACGCCTGGCCGAAGGACTCACCACCCTCAGCGCCGACCTCCCCCGCTACCGCGAGAGCTGGGGACGGCTCTCGGGTATCGGCATCGCCGTGTGCCCCGTCATCGACGGCCAAGTCCTCACCGAAACGCCCTGGCCCGCACTGACAAGTGGCCACGCGGACGGAATCGAACTCCTCGTCGGCCACACACGCGACGAATTCAGACTGTTCAGCGTCATGAGCGGCCGGCTGGGCAAGTACACCGACGAGGATGCCCGTACCGCTCTGGACCTGTTGGCCCCGGCCCCGGACGGCCCGGATGCCTACCGAGCCGCTTACCCGCGGGCCACCGCGGAGGAGCTGTTTGAATCGGTGTACTCCGATGCCCTCTTCCGGATACCTTCCATGCAGTTGGCTCAGGCGAACGCCGCGGCAGGCGGCACCTCCTTCCTGTTCGAGCTGCGACTGTCCTCACTGGCCTTCGGCGGGGCCCTGGGCGCCTGCCACAGCCTCGACGTCCCCCTGGTGTTCGGCACGCTGGACAGCCCCACCGGCAGAGAACTGTTCGGTGACCAGCCCGCTCCTGAGGCCGTCGCGGTGTCGCGGGAACTCCAGCAGGCATGGGTCCGTTTCGCCACCACCGGCGACCCCGGATGGGCCGCTTACCGCCCCGACCGGCAGCTCACTCGCGTCCTGGACGCCACATCGAAGACCTTGCCCTACCCCGAACAGGCCTCCCGCCAGATCTGGGAGGGCCGCGTCCCGGCCCCCTTCGATCTCGTGTAGGACGACCCGCGACGCCGGCGGCCGGACAGGGCCCAGGTCCTGTCCGGACAGGACCTGGGAAGGCAAGCCGAACACGGCCCGTCCCGACAAGAAGACGGCAGCCGATTTCCGCCACGGAGTGTCACGAAACCGGCGAAGCGTCTTCAGAGGTCCTCTTACCGACTCACAACTCCATCCGAAAGCAGTACGCGGTGTCCCCCGACGAGAGCGGGTACGTCTCGGCCAGCTCCATCCCGAGCCGCCGCGTCACCGCGACCGAGCGTTCGTTGCGGGAGTTGACCATCGCCACGACCCGGCCGACCCCCGCCGCGCGCACCCGCTCCAACGTGGCGCGCGCGGCGGCCGTCGCGTAACCGCGCCCCCAGTGGGCCCGCCCCAGCCGCCAGCCGATCTCGATCTCGCCGACCGGACCGAACGTCTCGTGCGGCCAGGGCTGGGCGCCGGTGAAGCCGATCACCTCGCCCCCGTCGTCCGTCATCGTCCAGAAGCAGTAGCCGCGCTCGGCGTCGTGCCTGCGCTGCCGGGCGGTCAACTCCTCGTACACCGACATCTCCGCCGAGACGCCGCCGTGGAACTCCATCACCTCGGGGTCGTTGAAGACCCGGTGCCAGTGGAGGGCGTCCTCTTCCGTGGGCACGGTGAGCTGCACCACAGGGAGCGGTTGGGTCATGTTGTTCACGAGGGCAACCCTTCAGTGGAGGTAACGATGCACCCCCATAGACTGCACATACCCCGTGCCGCCAGGTACCCAAAATCGAGTCTTCGGGAGAACCCGCTGTGACCGAGCCCCTCTCCGAAAACAGCGCGGATGTGATCGTCGTGGGCGCAGGCCCGGCCGGTTCCACCACCGCGTACTACCTCGCCAAGGCTGGCCTGGACGTCCTGTTGCTGGAGAAGACCGCGTTCCCGCGCGAGAAGGTCTGCGGCGACGGGCTCACACCGCGCGCCACGAAGCAGCTCGTCTCGATGGGCATCGACATCTCCGAAGAGGCCGGCTGGCTGCGCAACAAGGGGCTCCGGATCATCGGCGGCGGCGTACGGCTCCAGCTGGACTGGCCGGATCTGGCCGCGTACCCGGACTACGGCCTGGTCCGCAAGCGCGACGACTTCGACGAGCAGCTCGCCCGGCAGGCGCAGAAGGCCGGCGCGCGGCTGCACGAGCGGTGCAACGTCGGTGCCCCGATCACCGACGACCGCACCGGCCGCATCACCGGCGTACACGCCAAGCTGGGCGAGGAGAAGACCCCGGTCACCTTCCACGCGCCGCTCGTCGTCGCCGCCGACGGCAACTCGACGAGGCTGTCCCTGGGCATGGGCCTGCACCGCCGCGAGGACCGGCCGATGGGCGTCGCGGTCCGTACGTACTTCACCTCCCCCCGCCACGAGGACGACTACCTGGAGTCGTGGCTCGAACTGTGGGACCGGCGCGGCCCCGGCGAGGACCGGCTGCTGCCCGGCTACGGCTGGATCTTCGGCATGGGCGACGGCACATCCAATGTCGGCCTCGGCATCCTCAACTCCTCCTCCGCCTACAAGGAGTTGGACTGGCGCGAGGTACTCAAGGCGTGGTGCGCCTCGATGCCGGAGGACTGGGGCTACACCCCGGACAACATGACGATGCCGATCCGCGGCGCCGCGCTGCCCATGGCCTTCAACCGCCAGCCGCACTACACCAAGGGCCTGCTGCTGGTCGGTGACGCGGGCGGCATGGTCAACCCGTTCAACGGCGAGGGCATCGCGTACGCCATGGAGTCCGGCCAGATCGCCGCCGACGTCATCGTCCAGGCCCATGCCCGCGCGACCCCCGCACAGCGCGAGATGGCACTGCTCCACTACCCGAAGGTCCTCAAGGAGACCTACGGCGGCTACTACACGCTCGGCCGCGCCTTCGTGAAGCTCATCGGCAACCCGAAGATCATGAAGATCGCGACGCAGCGCGGGCTGACGCATCCGCTGCTGATGAAGTTCACCCTGAAGATGCTGGCGAACCTGACGGACCCGACGGGCGGCGACGCGATGGACCGCATTATCAATGGGCTGTCGAAGGTGGCCCCCAAGGCGTAAGGCGCAGGGCGTAAGGCTCAGGGTGCAAGGCGCGGGGCGCAGGGCGCAAGGCGCGGGGTCCGCCTCGGCCCTGGAATCCGTGTCAGCCCCGGGTCCACTTCTTCAGGGCGGCCCGATCGGTGAACTTCCCCACGTTCGTGTCGACCGGGGTGTCCGTGTACTGGTGGAACTTCCACGCGGCCTTGATCCGGGGCTTTCCGGCGGTCACATAGTCGGCGATCCACAGCGCGTCACCCGCGTTGCTGGTGGTGTCGCGGTGCAGCCAGTAGTACTGCCCGCAGTACAGCCCCACCCGGTGATTGGACCCGCGCAACCGCCTCACCTCGGCGAGGAACGCGTCCTTCTCGGCGCAGGAAACCCCGTCGTCCTCCCAGTCGGCGAACAGCGGGTCGTACTCGACGCTGGCGCACTCCTCGACGAAGTACCGCGCCTGCGCCTTCATGTCACCGGGCCGCAGGAAGTGATAGAACCCGACCACCAGACCGGCGCCCCGGGCGCGCGCAGCCTGCGCGTTCATCTTGGGATTGATGTACGACGTGCCTTCGGTGGCCTTGACGAAGACGAAGTCGAGGCCGGCCGTGCTGTAGCTGGAACTCTGATGTGACGAGACGTCGATGCCTTTGGTGGTCATGGGGGGAAGGCCTCCTGCGCGGTGGTTCAAGTGTGACAACTCCTCCTTACCCAACCGGGGTTCGTACGGATCGCGCTGGCGTATCGGCGACAGCGACGACATCTTTACGAGTGAAATCCCGCAGCTGAGGGAACTCGCGCCCGGCCTCGGCACTCTTGGAAGGGGAGAGCCGGCCGCTGAGACGCGGCGTGGGCCCGGCGTGGGCCCGAGGTGGGTCCGTGGGCCCTTCGGAATGGGTCTTGTACGTACGTAATGTACGGAGATACGCGCCACGGCTGGACGCCTCGGCCGGAGTTATTAGCAGTTTGCTGGAAGGGTTTCCCTGTGTCGGACTCACAGGGCCTGGCTTTGCAGGCCCGCATACCCGCGCAACGTTGGGAGTTGCCGAGATCACTCGTCGCGACGCGGGTTCTGCTCCATCTGATGTTCGCTCTCACGCTGCTGGGCGGCGTCAGCGTGGTGGACTCGTTGCTGGAGCTGGGTAGACATATCACGCCGACGCTGACTCTGCTGGCGTTGTACGCGGTGGCGCCGGGGATCGCCGCCGTGATTCTCGCGCGGCGTTTGTGGACTGGTGGGAAAGTCGTCTGGTTCGCGTTGATCGCTCTCCAGGCGTGGCTGCTGGTCGGCAGCATCGTCAATCTGTACGGGGGGTCGGAGCGGGGGCTCAGCCAGCTGTTGCTGCCGGGTGCGCTGGTGGGGCTGCTCAGTGCGGGTGCCAGTCGTGCCTGGTTCGAACGGCCTGCGGAGCAGCGGGCTGTGAGGCCGCGTTGGACGCGCGAGCGGTTGCGTCGGGTCGCGGTCCCGTCGATTCCGCATGTGATCGGGTGGCGCCGGAACCGCGGTCAGTCGACGGTCGAGTACGTGGGCATGGTCGGTCTGGTCGCCCTGATCATCGGCACGCTTGTGCTCAGTGGCGTGGGAACCCAGCTCGCCGGCGGTCTCCAGACAGCGGTCTGCACCATCCTCGGCGGCGACTGCGAGAGCGACACGGTCGCCGGGGGCGGCGGCGAGTCGGGCGGGGGAGAGTCGGGCGGGGGCGGTGACTCCGGTGGTGGGAACAACGGGGGCGGTGACTCCGGTGGTGGTTCGGACGGCGGCTCTGACGGTGGTGGTTCGAACGGTGGCGGTTCAGACGGCGGTGGTTCGAACGGTGGTGGTTCGGACGGTGGCGGCTCTGATGGTGGCGGCTCTGATGGTGGTTCGGACGGTGGCGGTTCGGACGGTGGGTCCGACAGCGGCGGTTCGGACGGTGGCGGTTCCGACGGTGGGTCCGACGGTGGCGGTTCGGACGGTGGCGGTTCGGACGGCGGTGGGTCTGACGGCGGTGGTTCGGACGGTGGCGGCTCTGATGGTGGTTCGGACGGCGGCGGTTCCGACGGTGGGTCCGACGGTGGCGGTTCAGACGGCGGTGGGTCTGACGGCGGTGGTTCGGACGGTGGCGGCTCTGATGGCGGTTCGGACGGTGGTGGTTCGAGCAGCGGTGGTGGTTCGAGCAGCGGTGGTGGTTCGAGCGGTGGTGGTTCGAGCAGCGGTGGTGGCTCCAACGGTGGTGGTTCGAGCAGTGGCGGTTCCAGCGGCGGCGGTTCCAGTGGTGGTGGTTCCAGCAGCGGTGGTGGCTCTAACGGTGGTGGTTCGAGTAGCGGCGGTTCCAGCAGTGGTGGTGGTTCGAGCGGTGGTGGTTCCAGTGGTGGTGGTTCGAGCGGTGGTGGTTCCAGTGGTGGTGGTTCGAGCGGTGGTGGTTCCAGCAGTGGTGGTTCCAGCGGCGGTGGAACGAACGGCGGTTCGGGCGGCGGTGAGAACTGCACGTCGACGTATGGCCCTGCGGGTCTCATCACGCACTGCGACGAACCGGATGAGCCGGACGAGCCGGATAAGGACGACAAGGACGACGACACTGAGACCATTTGCAATCCGGTCATGGGTCCTGCGGGTATCACCCAGCACTGCACTGAGGTAGATAAGCCGGACGAGCCGGATGACGACGGCAACGACGACAAGTGCCCGGACGGCACCAAGGTGGCCTTCTTCGGCCCGGTGACCACCGGCGCAGCCGGCGACGGGCGCTACACGCTCGCCTCGGCTGGTACTCGTACGCCTGTTGCCTTCAGTGGCAGCGTGCTCGCGGCCGGCTCCGGATTCTCCACTCTGAACCTGATGTCCACGGTCTCCGGGTCCGCCATCGCTGGTGTCGACACGTTCGATGACGTGAAGAACCGGTTCACCATCGCGATCGGCCTCACGGACCCGCCGCCCCCGCCGATCAAGGATGACCCCGAGCCGGAGCCGGAGCCCGAGCCGAAGCCGGAGCCCGAGCCGGGGCCGGAGGACTGCCCGCTCCCCAAGACAAACCCCAACCCTCATCCAGAGGTGATGGCCGACCCCGACCTTGACATCAAGATCACGGGTGTCGACCCGAAGGACATCAAGTGGCGTGATGATGACGATCCTCTGTACCGCTTCGACGACCGTCCCCCGGAGGACATCTTCCTGAACGGCTTTGAGCCGAGGAATCCGGACAACGGGGATCTGTACGACTACGTCACGCAGAACACGCCCTCGGCGTACGTCTCGACAACGAAGAACGAGCAACCGGATCTGCTCTACGAGAACACCAAGTACCGCTACGACATCGATCCGCCGGGTGGAATCGACGTCAACAAGACCTTCGGGGACAACAGTCGCTGGGCAAGCGAAGAGGAGATCTCCTTCCCCGGCGGTATCGATTCGAGGTACATCAAGGGCGCCTGGGAGATCAACCCGGACGGTAGTTTGGGCAAGTACATACCGAATGAAAAGTGGTACGAGCCGCCGGAGGAGCGAGACTGACAGCCGCAGCCGCAGCCGCGCGCGGCACCGGCTACCGCTCACCACCCAGTCGTGGGATTCCACGGCCCGGTGGGCCATGTTCCGGCATGGCGTGATCAGGCGGTGCGAGCCGTGCGTACGGCCCTGTGTGTTGACCGCCGGTCCACCACACAGGGCCGTCGGCATGCCGGGTCCTGAGGGGGAGCGGGACGGGCCGTACGGTCCACTCCGTCCAGAGGCCACGGTGGCTGAGCGAGAATCCGCACGGCTCGCCCCGGTGCAGCGCCCCGACCGCGCCGATGCATCCGCCGCCGTCCACCCAACTCAGGGCGCGCTTGCGCTCGACGGGCGGAAGGGTGGCAGCGAGGTCGCGAACAGCCCTGCGGATGCTGCGGATCGCCTCGGCGGGAGTGGGGGCTACGTGGTGCGATGCGTCGGCGATGCCGTCGATGGAGAGCGGGCTGTAGGTGACCCGCTCGCACCAGAACGCTTGCTCTGTGCCGGAGTTGGGCATGGTGGGGCCTCCTGGCGGGCGGGATGGGCAGATGGTGGGCGGGGGTTGCCCCCCTGCCTTTGGCCGGCGTGACGAGCGGCGGGCAGGGGGCAACCTTTCTGAAGCCCCCCAACTGGCGCAGAAGTGGGGGGAGTTGTGCGACGCGACGGGCACGGCAGGGCCGAGGGTTCTGCCCATGGCGGCGGCACGGGGAGACGTTAGCGTTTGCTGCGGGCACGTATCAAGTGTTTGACGTCTAACGAGTGAGGTGACATATGTCGACGGGTTGTATGCGCCGACGCGGGCGGCCTCGTTGGGGGCTCGGGCGAGGTTGTCGAACTTGCCTTGCTTGGCGCCGTCGAGAAGGGCGCGCAGTTGGGTGCGGGTCATGCGGATGACCACGTCGGGGTTGTCGCTCTCACGCATAAGGATCTGACCGTCGTGTTGAGCGAGTTCGAGGCAGTTGCTGCCCTCGGCGTCCGAAGACTTTGAGGACTTACGCCACTGAATATCCATACCTGTATGTCTGCCGTGGCGTTTCGCGAAAGAAACGGGCGGCCTCCACCTGCGCCGGTGGGGCCGCCCGTTGCCGGGGTGTGGCGGTTGCTCAGGCGAGGTCGTCGAACTCGCCTTCCTTTGCGCCGTCGAGGAAGGCGCGCAGCTTGGCCGGGGTGGTGTGGATGACGACGTCGGGGTTGTCGCTCTCGCGCACGAGGATCTCGCCGTCGCGTTGGGCGAGTTCGAGACAGTTGTTGCCATCGGCATTCGAAGACTTCGATGACTTACGCCACTGAATTTCCATTTTTTTCACGCCTTCATACTTGTTGAGCGATCTTGCGGATGAAGTCTCGCGAACTCTCCGGATCGAGGGATTTCTCTTCGGTCCGATCCAGTGCGACTCGCCAGTTCTCAAGGCTCGTCTCGGCATCCAGGAATCCCGCTCCCGTCGCTGTATCCGTCTGCACGGTATCGAGCTGCGGAACGGGCCCGTACACATAGTGTGCCGAACTGCTGGCATACGGGAACCCGCCCGCCGAGAACGGAATTACTTGGACGGTGACGTTGTCGCGTTCCGACTCCTTGAGTAGGTGGTCGAGCTGTCGGTCAGCGATCTTGGAGCTGCCATACGTCATCCGTAGTGCGGCCTCGTGGATCAGGAACGTACAAGCGGGTGCTTCTGCGCGGTCGAGCACATCGCGCCGCTTCAGTCGGTGCGAAAGCAACCGCCGTAGGTATGTGGCGCTTGGCCGCGGCACGGTCTCCGTGAATACGGCACGTGCGTAGTCCTCGGTCTGGAGCAAGCCCGGCATATGCATGATCTCCACTGACCGGATGCCGACGGCGTGGTGCTCAAGTTCGGCCAGGTCGAGGGCGCCGCTGGAGAGGTGGCCCCGGTAGTCCTCCCACCATCCGTTTATGCGCTCCGCAGCCATTTTGGCGAGCGCTTCGATGTAGGCGGCGTCGGGGCACTCGTAGTGGCCGGCCCACGTGCGCACCCGCTCAGGGCTCACGCCAAATCGTCCCGATTCGATGTTGCTGATGGTGGTGCGATCCGTGCCCAGCTTGGGTGCGGCCAGGGTGAGTGACAGGCCTGTGCGCTCCCGAATCTTACGCAGCTCCGTACCCAGCCGGCACTGGCGTCCAGTGGGCGCCTTCCTCGACGGCATCAGTCTCTCCTCTTGTCGGGTCTCAGTGTGGCCCGTGACCTAACAGGGGTCCACTCGTTCATGATTTTACGCGACTGCGTCCAAAGTATTAGCCGTGGCGCTAATGTACTCACAGCACCGCGTCGCACGTCAGTAAGACCGAAGTGCAGCCGCTTCGGCGCGCTTTGAGGCGCGCCCCCGCGGCCATCGCCACGCATGGCGGGCCACGCGCCAGTTCAGACCGCACCGCGTTGGGAGACCGACATGACCACCGTGACCGCCACCGCAACTCCCTTACCCCCACCACCTCAAGGCGGCGAGACCTACCGGCTCGCCCTGCCTAACACCGCGAGCGCGGCCAAGGTCGCGCGTGACTTCGTCACGTCGCTGCTGGGGGTGAACCGGCACCGCGACCTCGTCGATGACGCGCGCCTCTGTGTGACCGAGGTGGTCACCAACGCTCACCGTCATACCCATACGTCGCTGATCCGCGTGCATGTGACGGTCAACCACGAACAGGCGACGGTCTCCGTGGCCGACGACAAGCCCTGGGCCTTTCCCGTGCCGACCGAGCCGGGTGCCGTGTGCATGGGGCGCGAACAGGAAGGCGGGCGGGGGTTGATGCTCGTGGACAGCCTGGCCCGTGCGTGGGGATTCACGATCTACGGTGGCCGCTCGCCCAGGCTGAAGGCGGTCTGGTTCACGTTGTCCGAGGCCAGGGGCGAGGTGGTCGGTCGATGGAACCAGTAACGGACCCCGCCCTGTGGGGTGTTGTGTCGATCGCCTTGAGCACGGTCGTGTTGGTGGTGTGGGTGCTGTACGCGGTGATGCCGAGCCCGGAGAGTGCGTTTCCGCCGGTACCGCTCGACGCGGAGGAGGGGTTCACGTACACCTGCTACTGCTGCCCCGACCCGGTGCGTGTGACGGTCCGTGCGCCGCAGGTCCACGTGGTGGGGCGCGCGGCCGGTGGTCGACGTCAGGTCAGGGCCGAGAGGTAGTCGGGGTGGGTCCACGCGCCTCCAGCCCACGAGGATGCCTCACGGGTATGGGACCTTCAGCGCGCCGCGGACGATGGCCTCCCCGCGGAACCTGGCCGTCGGCGCGCTCCACCTGGCGGGGCGGGACAACATCGCCGAGGGCCCGTGCCCTCGCGGGAGGGGCATGCTCCGGCCGCCGGCGACCCTCGGACTCACGTGATCATTCCCGGCCGACGCGAGAACGACGGAGCCCTGCCGCGCACCCCGCCACGTACGGGGGCGCGCAGCTCGGGCGCCACCTCGTCAGAGCGATACCGGTCCGTCAATCGAAACCGCGCCTCGGAGTCTCGCCGGCCCGACCGCGGGACCGGAGCCGAACCTTTGGCGTCCCTCGGCCCGGGGTGCTGTTTTTTCTCCGCATCGGAGTGGTCTCCCTTCCCGCTCGGTTTTCGGCGGCCGTCCACCGTGAACTTGTGAAGCGTCCGAACGTTTCTTCACAAGGAGAAAACTCATGCGTATTCGTACAGCAGTCGCCGCCGCCGCTCTCGCCGCTCTGGCCGTCCTGGGCGGCGCGGGTGCCGCCGCAGCCGCGGGCACGGGGCACGACGGATGGGGTGGTGAGCGCCGGTCCCATGACGTCGACATCGACACCTGGATCAAGGAGAGCTTCAACACGGTCGTGATCTTCGGCGACAAGTGACGCCGTCTTCTTACCGGCCCCCCGCGGGTTCACCGCGGGGGGCCGGGGTGCGTCCGGGCGGGACAGGTCTGTCGGACGCGACAGCCCATCCCGGACGACGGTTCCACACGCCGGGGACAAGGTCCACCGCTGGGATGCCCCGGAACCCCACCAGGACACCTACAGGCAACCGGTCCCCACGAGCGGTGCTCGGCCGCCGGCCGATGATCGTTCCGTACAGCGCCTGGGTCACTGGAAACGCCGCGATCAGGTACGGCTCAAGCTCCACCGACCAACGGCGCCGCGTCCGCCGATCCGACAGCGCTCCCCGCCCGGCAGGAAGCCGATCATCTCGTTTCCCGCGGTCCGTCCCGTCGTATCCGCCGTCCGCGACTTCACCAACGCGTTGGCCGATCCACGGCAGGGATTCGGCGTCCTGCATCGACCCGGACGCGCGGTGGGGGTACTCCTCCTGGGACAGCGCCACCATCTCGTCACCGCCAAGCCCCGTGACCACGGTTTGCGCACGGGAGGCGGCGATCCCTTCTGTCATACGAGTGAAGGGGTAGTGCAGTGGAGGCCGGTGAGGTGGAACAGCGTCCGATCCGGGTCCAGAGGGCGAACGTCCAACGCGTCGTCCAGCGCCTGTACGAAGGCCCTGAGCACGTCGGCGTCCGGAGCGAGTTCTCGGGGCCCGGTATGCAGAGCCGGGGATGGGTACCGCAGGAAGAGATGGCCCCCGAAGTGGGCGCATGCCCGCTCGGTGAGCCTGTGGACTCCGGTGAACAGCGTGTCACTGCCGTAACGGGGCCGGTACAGCAGCAACCGAGTCGCCTCCCGCACGTTGATGCTGCCTACGTGCGACCGGAGGTCCGCCATGTCCCACGAGCCGTTCAGAGCGTCGGCATCGTGGGCGAGATAGAGGGGAGTCGTTCGGCAGGTGCCCGCGGTGACCCGCACTGGCTCGTCCGGGGTTGTCTCCGCCACGACATAGTCCGCAGGCCATTGCTCAGCCAGTTCGCGGGCGTGGTCGTACTCACGCGCGGAAGCCCGCCGCACGGTGGGCTCGCAGCGGGGGCGGTCGGCGGCGCGTTCACGTACGACCAGCAGGGTGCGCTGCCCGTCGGTCATCGCCAAGTGCTCGACCATTGGATGCCGGTACGGGGTGATCTCGCTCCGGTGGTCGTGAGTGACGTACCGACCGTCCGACCACCGCCACGTGGTGTCCGTGTACGGGGTAAGGCGCAGCTTGAGCACAATCCCTCCGGAATCCGGCCCCGCCCCGAGCAAGGCCAGGCCTGTGAAGCAGCGGAAGACCGGTCAGATTTTGGTCGTGTCGTAGGTGTGCCCGCCGTCGGAGGATCCTTGCTCCTTCTTGTACTCGTGGGTTTCCGTCGGCCCTTGAACGCGGCGGACTGCTTTGGTGGTGAACAGCCTCTCGAAGGTCTGACATCGTGGTGGGGGAGGCATGAAGTCCCGCATACGAGGGCCCCTTCGTTCACATGAGGTGCGGTTTTTGTGACCGACATGCCACTCAAAGTGAGTGCGTGAGGGGGTGGGGACGATAAATTCGGCCGGCCTTGGTCCGCTCTCGGCGCGGGCTGTGTTCAACTCGTCAGTTCCCCACCGCGGAACGTCGCGGCAGACATCGCGACGGACAACAGGCCGACCGGCGCGCGGACCGCGCTCGCGACGGCGAGGAAGGCGTCGTGGAAGTCGTCGCTGACCGTGGGCGGTGACCGTACCGGGCCCCTCGGCGTGGCCCCTCGGCGTATCAGCCGCCGCGCGCCTCAGCGCTGGGCGCGGGTCAGCAGTCCCGTGACCAGCAGCTCCAGCAACTCCCGGAGCGTCGCGGTGAAGTCCAGCCGCATGGCCGCCAGCGTGGGATCGGCCTCGTACGCGGCCAGCATCGCGGCCGAGGGCTGCGCGTGGGTCCAGATCGCGCCGGCCGACAAGAAGGCGGCGGCGGCGCACCGCATCGCGTCGTGTTCGTCCAGCTCGGGTACGTAGGTGTGGATCAGCCGGGCCATGGCGGTGGCGTTGGCCATGGTGGCGCGCTTGTACTCCGCGGCGATCTGCGGGGAGACGTTCCGTTCCAGTACCGCGGCCTGTGCGCCGACCAGATCGCAGAGCACCGGGCGGTCCGCGAGTGTGTCCGCGAGCGCGCCGGCGAGCTGGTCGCCGCGTTCGTACGGTCCGGCGGTCCCGTCGACCGCCCTGGCGAGGGCGACGTCCAGCAGGTCCAGCCACTCCCGCATCGCGGTGTCCAGCAGTTCGAGCAGGACGGCCTCGCGGGACTCGAAGTAGCGCAGCACGTTCGACTTCGCCAGCCCGACCCGTCGGCTCAGCTCGTTGAGGCTCACCTGCGCCACGGGCATCTCGGCCAGCATCGCCGCCGCGGTGTCCAGGATCGCTTGCCGACGTACGGCGCGCTGCTCCTCGCTGCGGGCGCGCTGGAAGGGCGTTGTCATGGCCCCAGACTACAGACCCCCGGTCTGTTGTTAGTAGACCGGTGGTCTGCTAGCTTCGACAACAACAGACCGGCGGTCTACTACAAAAGGAGTCGCCATGTACACCGTCCCCGACCAGAGCGGGAAGCTCGCCGTCGTCACCGGCGCCAACAGCGGGACCGGCAAGGAAGCGGCCCGTCGGCTCGCCGGGGCGGGGGCACGCGTCGTGATGGCCGTCCGTACGGTCGCCAAGGGCGAGCAGGCCCGCGCCGAGATCCTGGCCCAGCACCCGGACGCCCGACTGGAGGTGCGCCGGATCGATCTGGCCGATCTGGCCTCCGTCCAGGAGTTCGCCGACGGGCTCGTCGCCGATGGCACCCCACTTGATCTGCTGGTCAACAACGCCGGCGTGATGTCCCCGCCCACCCGGCTGACCACGGCCGACGGCTTCGAGCTCCAGATGGGCAGCAACTACCTCGGCCCCTTCGCGCTGACCGTCCGGCTGCTTCCGCTGCTGCTCTCCGCCACCGCGCCGCGGGTGGCGACGATGAGCAGCGGTACGGCCAACTACGGCCGTATCCATTTCGAGGACCTCCAGTGGGAGCGCCGTCGCTACAGCCCCACCCTCTCCTACGCGCAGTCCAAGCTCGCCAACCTCATGATGACCCGGCACCTCGCGGCCCTCGCCGCCGAGCGGGGCTGGCACCTGCTGAGCACCGGCGCGCACCCCGGCTACACCCGCACGAACCTCCAGACGGCGGGGGCCAGTCTCGGCACCGGCAAGCCGTCGCGCCGGCTCTCCCTGCTCTCGTTCCTCGACGTCCTGCCCTCGCAGGACGTCCAACAGGGCACGGAACCACTGCTGTACGCGGCGGCCGATCCCGGTGCCGTGGCGGGCGGCTACTACGGTCCGGGCAAGCGGTTCGGCCTGGTCGGCCCCACCACCACCGCCGGCACGACCCGCCGTGCCCTCGACCCCGCCGCCAACGCCCGTCTCTGGGCCGAGTCCGAGCGCCTCACCGGAATCACGCTCCCGGCCCCCGCGGCCTGACACGGCAGACGGCGGCGCGCCCCGCGGCCGCGGGGCCTGGAGCCGAGAGCGTTGTGGGGGAGGATCTGGATGGAGGCGTGGTTGCCTGAGACGTCTACGGTCCGGGATCATGCGGTGGCGGACCGTGGCCGCCGGACTGGGGGGACCCGCTCATGCCTGCTTTATCCGCGCGCCGGGACTTGGCCACTCGCGTGGTTGAGGGGCTTTCCTCACCGTTGCTGAATGCGATGATCGGGGTCATAGGAGTCGCGGTGCCGGTGGCGGCTTGGGTCAACGACACCGCGAGGGCGAAGGACATCCTCTTCGCAGTGGAGACCGTGCTGGTACTTCTCCTGGTGGCCAACCACATGTGGTTGCGCAGTGCATACGTCACGCTGCGGAGAGCCAACAGTCGTGAGATGGCCGACAGCCAGTACTTCGACCTTGTGCGCTCTCAGCTGGAGCGCGAACTCATCGCGGATTTCGGGGAGATGGCAGACGGGCATCTTCAGGTGTACGCGTCGGAGGTGCCCCGGCTTTCCGTGTTGTTGTACAGGGTCCTCATCGAGGGCGGGTCCGAGCCCAAGCGGGTTCTCGCGGCCGACCTGACCACGAATCCGAACCTGCTCACCCAGCGGCGGGAGTACCTCGCCGTGAATCGCCGGCTCATCGAGGCGGGTGGCACGATTCAGCGGCTCTTCATCGCCTGGGCCACCGACCTGGCCCGTGAGGATTTCGCGAAGGCGCTGCTTCCGCTGATCAATCACCACCGGTCGCTCGGCGTGCAGTGCGGCATCGCGGTGCGTGACCGGTTCCGTGCGGATCAAGCCATCGACTTCGTCGTGGTCTCCGGAGCGGCGGTGCTCGTGGAGGAGGACCAGGGCGACGCCGATTACACGCGTGGCCGCTCCTCGGTGTACTTCAAACAGGTCGACCGCTGGACCGGCCGCTTCGAGTCGATCTGGGGACATGGCGTGCTGTCGGCCCCGTTCACGCTTCAGTCCTACGAAGCCGTGGTCCGTCCGATGATCGATGCCGGGACCTGGGATGCCGACCGGGTGCGGACGGCCGTGAACGAGCTGTGAGAACGGCGGTCCCGGGCAGGTGGGCGCGACGTCAGTAGAATGGCCTCCACCAGCCGGTCTGCGGGGCCGGTGCGAGTCGGAAAGCGGTCCTCGTCAGCCATGCCACATCTCTCGATCGCCAAGACCCACGGGTCACGCAACGACATCTTCGTGATCGACGGCTCCCCAGATGATCACTTCGCCTCCGCCGACGTCCCCCGTGCGGTGCAACAGCTGTGTGACCGACGGACGGGCCTGGGCAGTGACGGTGTGTACTTCCTCGCTGACAGCGGTGACGGGTCCGGCAAGGCGTGGTTCTTCAATCCGGACGGTTCGCCCGCTCTGCTGTGCGGTAACGGGATGCGCTGCGCCGGCCGGCTGCTGCTCGACCGGTACGACGCCGAATCCGCTGTCGTGCACACCGGACCGTACAGTTTCACCGTCCGCAGGGCTGACGACACCGCGCAGGGGGTGCGTCAGGTCTCGGTTGAGATGCCTCCCGTCGACTTCACCCCTGCCGATCCCGTCGTGGCCGGCGTTCAGTGGCCATTCGTGGGCCAGGTCCTCCCGGCGTTCCACGCCACCCGCACCGTGTCAGCTCTGGCGGTGCCCAACTCGCACCTGGTCAGTATCGTCGGCGCCTACGACGAAGCGGAGCTGGTGGAGACCGGACGCAGGGTTGCCGACGCCCCTGGTTCGTTTCCGATCGGTGCGAACGTCTCCTTCGTCCTGCCCTTGGACGACTCAGAAGTCTTCGTCCACACGTTCGAGCGCGGTGCCGGGCTGACCCCTTCCTGCGGCTCCGGTGTGGCGGCGTCGCGGGCGGTGTCCTCCAAGCTGGGCCTGGTCGATCCCGACGTCCGGCTGCGTGTCCGTAACCCCGGCGGTCCTGCGCGAACCTGGTTGCAGGAGAGCGGAGGCCGGTGGCAGCCTGTCCTGGAAGGCAACGCCACCGTGGTCTACCGCACCGAGCTCGACCCCGCCGATCTCTTGGGTGGCACTCCGCTGGAGTTCACCGGCGAGACGTATCTTCCGGAGATCAACGCCTTCACAGCGCTGTTCGACGATAATCTCAAGGCGTTGCACGCAGCCGGAGTCAACCTGACCATGATCTAGGGCGTGTTGGAGAAGTCCTGGCCCCCGCACCAGCGCTCATTGCGCGGGGATCGCGTCGGACTGTCGCCCCTGGTGATCATGGGGCGGGTGCGGGGCCATGAGGATGGGGCATGCTCACACCTTTAGGGATCATCGCGGCCGGATTCGCCTTGCGGCAGTTCGACCGATGGTGGTTCAGCCCGGCGCGGGGGCGTCAGTTCTCAGGATCAGTGCGGGCCGTCATGGCCTTGCAGCGCAGCAGGGCCAATAACCTCACGCCGGTGCTCCTGCTCGTCGGGCATTGGCTGGAACTTGTCGGCTGGTGGCAACTGGCCGCGCGCACGGGCCCTGTCGGATGGGGCGTCGTCGCTCTGGTCACGGCGGTGAAGTTCCGGCATTTGCAGGAGGTCAGCCACTTCACGGTGCACGGAGTGCTCACCCGTGACGGTGCCCTGGGCACCGCGTTGACCGAGGCGATGGTGCACGCTCCGCTCGGCTTCGTACCCGTGCCGGTACGGCGCGAGAAACACGTCCGGCAGCATCACCCCAACGCTACGGTCGCCGGGGTCGACCCCAACCTCGCCGAGCTTCACCGGGCGGGTCTGTGCCCCGAGGTCGGCTCTGGTCGATTCGCCTTGGCCGTGGTCTTCCCCTTGACCCTTGGCGGACTGGCTCACACCTGCCGCGGCCTGGCCGCCAATCTGGATCCGCGCCGCGCCTGTTGGTTGCGGCTGTGCCTCTTCACGGCCGTCCCCCTCGCTCTGGGGGTTCTCCTCGGCTGGCCCGCCGCCGTGTTCGGCTTCCTCGTCCCGCGATTCCTGTTCTACCCCCAACTGGCCTGGATGTCCCTGTTGGTTGAACACCGCTGGTTCGACGCCGAGCGGGCTACGGGCGGCCCCGCCGTTGTCGAGGCCGCCCGCTGTCTGCGTCTGTATCCGCGCAATCGTGTCCTGGCTCTGCTGGCTCGTGGCACCTGGCTCCCGTATGGAGATTTGTTCCACTATGCCCACTCGGTTCACCCGGCCGTGCGCTGGAACTATCTGCCCGGCCTGGAACGCGGCATCGGCACGCCCGCATACACCCCACGTGGCTTGTTGATCGGCAGCTCCACCGTGGTCGCCCACCACCGTCGCGCGCTCGCGGACGCGCGGGCGCCGGGCCGTACGGCCGGTGTCACGCGGCCGGCCGCGCGTGCCGACGAGTGACTTCCTCGGCGCGGGCCGTGGGCCGGGGTTTCGCTGCCCCTAGACGCCGGTCCGGTTGGGGCCGGGGTCGCGCTGTTCCTCGTCGAGCTCGCGCAGGCGCCGCAGGGCCGGGATGGCGGCGGCCAGTGCCGACCGCTCGTCCGCCGTCAGCTCGTCGACGAGCCGCGCGAACACCTCGGTGCTGACCCGCCGCCGGGCGCGGAGGTAGTCCGAACCCGATGCGGTGATGGCGACCAGCACGACGCGCCTGTCGTCCGGGTCGCTGCGGCGCTCGACGAAACCGGCCCGCTCCAGGGTGGTGACGAGGGTGGTCGCGGACGGCTGGGTGATTCCTTCGACCATGGCCAGGTCGGTGATACGGCGGGGACCCGTGCGGTTCAGGGTGGACAGGGCTGCCAGCGAGGTCAGGCTCATGTCCCGAGGCGCGTGTCGCAGCAGCGATGAGAGCAGCCCCTGCACGGCGTCGGCCGAGCGGGTCGAGCCGTCGGCGCTCCCCGTCTCGCTCCCGGAGATGGATCGACTCATACGCAGAAGCATAGCCAACCCCCGGCACTACATTGACAGTCTATATAGATTCTCAATACAGTTAGGTGACAGCGGAACCGTCGGCGCGGACGCCCCAGCCGAGAGGAAGACCTATGACCCACAGCGACTCTCCGCAGTGCTGCCGCGGCAACGCCGAAGAAGGAACCGCATGAGCAGCTCCCACGGCGCCCCTGCACACGCCGGCCCCGCGGCGGCGGAGGCACCGGGCGTCCAGAGCCCCTTCCGCCAGCCGAAGGCCGTCTGGGCGGTGGCGTTCGCCTGCGTGATCTCGTTCATGGGCATTGGTCTGGTCGACCCGATCCTGCCGTCGCTGGCCGACCAGCTGCAGGCCAGCCCGAGCCAGGTGTCGTTGCTGTTCACCAGCTATCTCGTGGTCACCGCGCTGGCGATGCTGGTCACCGGCTGGGTGTCCAGCCGTCTTGGCGCCAAACGGACGTTGGTCGTCGGCCTGGTGCTGATCGTGGTGTTCGCCGCGATCGCGGGCACCAGCGGGAGCATCGGGGAGATCGTCGGCTTCCGGGCCGGTTGGGGCCTGGGCAACGCCCTGTTCATCGCGACCTCGCTGGCGGTGATCGTCGGTTCGGCGAGCGGCGGGTTCAGCGGCGCGATCGTGCTCTACGAGGCGGCGCTCGGCGTCGGTATCGCCTGCGGCCCGCTGCTGGGCGGACTGCTGGGGAACATCAGCTGGCGCGGACCGTTCTTCGGCGTCGCCGTCCTGATGCTCATCGCCCTGGTGGCCACCGCGATCCTGGTCCCCCCGACCCCGCGACCGGAACAGCGCTCCTCCCTCAGCGAACCGATCAAGGCGCTGCGGCACCGCAGCCTGACCACCACCAGCGTCACCGGTCTGCTCTACAACTGGGCCTTCTTCACCGTCCTCGGCTACGCGCCGTTCCTGATGCACCTGTCCCCGCTGAAGCTCGGGGGTGTCTTCTGCGCCTGGGGCATATTGGTCGCGATCTTCGCGGTCTTCGGCGCCCCCATGCTCAAGTCCCGCTTCGGCACCGCCCGAACCCTGTACGCGTCCATGGTGCTGATGGCCGTCGACTCCCTGGTGATCGGCGTGTTTCCGGGGCACCCGGCAGCCGTCATCGGCGCGACCATCGCGTCCGGCATCTTCATCGGCGTCAACAACACCCTGGTCACCACCGCGGTCATGAGCATCGCTCCGGTACCGCGGCCCGTCGCGGCAGCCACCTACGGATTCGTACGGTTCATCGGCGGCGGACTCGCCCCGTTCGCAGCGGGCAAACTGGTCGAGCACTACAACACGCACGTCCCCTTCATCCTGGGGGCGGTGGCGGTCCTCGCGGGCGCCGTGGTGCTGAGCACGGTGCATGGCGCGTTGAGCGACGCCGACAGGGACGAAGCCCATGTGGGGACGTCACACGAGCGGACCGACGCCGAACAGGCGGTCGGTGAAATGCCAGGATTGCCCGAAGAGGCCGTCCTCGCCGAGGCGGCGCTGATCGAAGACCGCACCCTCGGCGACGGCATTCCGGGCACCCGCGCCGCACCCGACCGTCGGCACCCCTGAGCCGGCCCGGTCGTGGAAACCAGGGGCTTCGAACTCGGCTGTGACGGACCGTCGGTGCTCGTCGTCGGCATCGACGGCTCGGACACCTCGTGGCGCGCGATGTACTACGCGTTCGGACTGGCCCGCCGGCAACACAGCACCGTCATCGCCGTCTTCGTCGTCACCACGGCGGTCGCATTCGACGGCACCCCGATGCTCTCCTACCAGGGCGGCATCGAACTGGGCGCCGAACTCGGACACGCGGTCAAGGCCCTGGCCGACGAGTACCACGTCACAGCCCACTTCATGTGCCTCACGGGCGACCCGGTACTCACCCTCAGCGAAGTCGCCGCCGAACAGCGCGCGGACGCCGTCATCATCGGAGCCAGCCGGTCGTTCGGTCACCGGTTCTTCGGGTCCAAAGCGGTACGTACCGTACGACGCCGCCCATGCCCGGTGACCGTCGTCCCCTAGGACGAGGCGCGGGCGAGGCGCGGGCGTGCCACGGTCGGGGCACGGGCCGGGCGCGCGGAGACAGTCCGTCACGCACGACACGTACCCGCATCCCCCGAGCCGGGGTGCGGGTATGTGTCGTATGCGTATTCGTGCCGATATGTCAGAGGACGCGAACCGCGCCGCTCGGCGGGTCCCAGTCCAGGGTCCTCTTCACCACACCGGAGCCGGGGTTCTGCGCCCCGATGAACTCGCCGTCGCCAGCGTAGATCGCCGTGTGGTACGCGCTGCCCGCGCCACCCCAGTAAAGGATGTCGCCCGGCTGGAGGTTGCTCAGGGAGACCTGGGTGCCGGCCGTCGACTGGTCCTGCGAGACGCGCGGGAGGTCGACGCCGGCCTGGCGGTACGCGGCCTGGACGAGGCCGGAGCAGTCCCAGGCGTTCGGGCCTGTCGCGCCCATGATGTACGCGTCGCCGAGCTGTGCCTGGGCGAACGCGAGGACGGTGGCGGCGGAGCCGGTCGCTTGCGAGGTCGTCTTCGAAACCGTGGAGGTGGTCGAGCCTGAGGAGGAGCCCGAGTCGGAGTTCGAGGACGAGGAGGACGACAGCGTCGTGCGCTCCGCGGCGCGGGACGCGCGCTCGGCGGCGGCGGCCTTGGCGCGGGCGGCCGCTTCGGCCTTCTTGGCCGCTTCGGCCTTCTTCTTCGCCTCGGCCTTGCGATCGGCCTCGGCCCTGAACTTCTTGGCGGTCTGCGCGGCGGTGGTCGCCGCGGTGTCCTGCTGGGCGCGCAGGTCAAGGAAGTTCGCGACGCGCTGCGTGGCCTCGGCGGACCGCGTGAAGTCGCTGACGAGCCCGGAGGTGAGCGTGGGCATTTCTATGGTCTGGGTGGTCACCGGCTCGGCGTTCGCCGGTCCGGCGGCACCTGCGACCGCGATGGTGCTGAGGACGCCACCGGCAACTCCGCTACGGAGGACGACTTTCGACGCGCTGCGGCGGGGCTTCCGGTGGCTGGGTATGTGAGCGGTGTGGGACATGAGACCTACGGCTATCAGGTGAGACCTGGTTCCCGTCAAGCAAGGTGTGTTGCGCCACAGTTACGTTCGGAATATTTGAATCCGCTTAGCTTCGGGTCTTATTGACGCCGTAACGGGCAAACCGGGCATGCGTGATCATGGCTGTGATCACGGCCTTTCAGATAAACGTCCGAATTGCCTGCCACTTACCACCCCTTCACACTCGTGGCCAAGCCTTCTTGTCCTGACGGTTGAGTGAGGTGGTGGAGGTCACAGAGTGGTCACCGCTCGGCGGTCGGAACGATCACGGAGTCCGCGCCGGGTGATCTCGGGGTCCTCCGACACGCTCGCACGCCTCGCTGAAGACGCTCGCGGAGCTGTCCCGGTTGCTCGTGAATGCGTGCACGTGTCCACGTCGGTCCGAACTTCCCCCTCGCGCGAGTGACCGTCGGGCCCTTATCACGGTATACTGTTTTATTGCAAATTTGCTTGTACGGTGCATCGCTTGATAGGGCAACGCGGCCCCGACCAGGGGAAACGGGCTCGGTTGTCACATCTGGTGACCACCCGGCCGCTTCACGTATGAAGATCACCGCTCATCCGACTTCATGATCCTTCGTCGGGTGGTGGAGATCACAAAGCTGTTGCTGTACCCCGTGTCGCAGATCACAGACCACCGGGCATAAGATGCGGGGCAGTCGGGCTTGTGAACTGCCTCACATGTACGCGATCTTCGGGGATCGTGGCCGGGGCGGCGAGGCGAACCGCCCGGTGCGATCCATCGGTCAAGGACGACTGGAAGGAGCTGAGGGGCGTGAATTCCTACGCACCCATCCTCGTGCTCGGCGCCCTCGGGGCTGGGTTTGCGATCTTCTCCGTGGTCATGGCCACGCTTATCGGCCCAAAGCGCTACAACCGGGCCAAAATTGAAGCGTACGAGTGTGGCATCGAGCCCACGCCGACGCCGGCCGGAGGCGGCCGTTTTCCCATCAAGTACTACCTGACGGCGATGCTCTTCATCATCTTCGATATCGAGGTCGTCTTCCTTTACCCCTGGGCTGTCACCTTCGACTCCCTGGGGATTTTCGGGCTCGTGGAGATGCTGCTCTTCGTGCTCACCGTCTTCGTCGCCTACGCGTATGTGTGGCGGCGCGGCGGTCTGGAATGGGACTAAAGGGGCTGAGGGGCCACCAATGGGACTCGAAGAGAAGCTGCCGAGCGGCTTTCTGCTGACCACCGTCGAACAGGCCTCGGGCTGGGTGCGGAAGTCATCCGTCTTCCCCGCGACCTTCGGCCTCGCCTGCTGCGCCATCGAGATGATGACGACCGGTGCCGGGCGGTACGACCTGGCGCGGTTCGGCATGGAGGTCTTCCGCGGTTCGCCGCGCCAGGCCGATCTGATGATCGTGGCCGGGCGGGTGAGCCAGAAGATGGCGCCGGTTCTGCGGCAGGTCTATGACCAGATGCCCAACCCCAAGTGGGTGATTTCCATGGGGGTTTGTGCATCATCGGGCGGAATGTTCAATAACTACGCGATTGTCCAGGGTGTGGATCACATTGTCCCTGTCGACATCTATTTGCCCGGCTGCCCACCACGCCCCGAGATGCTGATGGACGCCATTCTCAAGCTCCACCAGAAGATCCAGAGCTCCAAGCTCGGGGTCAACGCGGAGGAAGCGGCCCGCGAGGCGGAGGAGGCGGCCCTCAAGGCGCTCCCAACGATCGAGATGAAGGGGTTGCTGCAGTGACCGGCGACCAGGGATCCGGAGAGCGGCCCTCCGGAAACAACGTTCCGTCCGCACGCGAGGACACCGGCGAGCCCATCCGCGTACAGAAGGGCATGTTCGGCGCCAACAACGGCGGCGACACCTCCGGATACGGCGGGCTCGTCAGGACCGTGATGCTGCCGGGCGCCTCCGCCCGGCCGTACGGCGGTCCCGGCGGGTCCTTCGACGAGATCGCCGACGAACTCGAAGGCGCGCTGGAGGAGCAGGGGCTCGTCCCGGAGAACGCCATCGAGAAGACGGTCGTCGACCGCGGCGAACTCACCTTCCACATCGCCCGCGAGCATCTCGTCCGGGTGGCGCGCACCCTGCGCGACGACCCGGCGCTGCGCTTCGAGCTCTGCACCGGGGTGTCGGGCGTGCACTTCCCCAGCGACAAGGGCCGCGAGCTGCACGCCGTCTACCACCTGCGCTCGCTCACCCACGGCCGGCTGATCCGTCTTGAGGTCTCCGCGCCGGACGCCGACCCGCATGTGCCGTCCCTGGTCGAGCTCTATCCGACCAACGACTGGCACGAGCGCGAGACGTACGACTTCTTCGGGCTGATCTTCGACGGCCACCCCGCCCTGACCCGGATCATGATGCCGGACGACTGGCAGGGCTTCCCGCAGCGCAAGGACTATCCGCTCGGCGGTATCGCCATCGAATACAAGGGCGCCCAGATCCCGGCTCCGGACCAGCGGAGGTCGTACTCCTGATGTCTGCACCCCACGCACCCCAGGCCCCCCACGCCACGCCCCGCGCGACCACCGAGGGCACCGTATATACGGTCACCGGCGGCGACTGGGACGAGGTCGTCCAGACCGCGGCCAAGGCCAACGACGAGCGGATCGTCGTCAACATGGGTCCCCAGCACCCCTCCACCCACGGGGTACTGCGGCTGATCCTGGAGATCGAGGGCGAGACCGTCACCGAGGCCCGCTGCGGCATCGGCTATCTGCACACCGGCATCGAGAAGAACCTCGAATTCCGCAACTGGACGCAGGGCACCACCTTCGTCACGCGCATGGATTACCTGACGTCGTTCTTCAACGAGACGGCGTACTGCCTGGGCGTGGAGAAGCTGCTCGGCATCGAGGACGACATCCCGGACCGGGCCACGCTCATCCGCGTCCTGCTGATGGAGCTGAACCGGCTCTCCTCGCATCTCGTCTGTATCGCCACCGGCGGTATGGAGCTGGGCGCGACCACGATCATGATCTACGGGTTCCGTGATCGTGAACTGATTCTCGATGCCTACGAGCTGATCACCGGCCTGCGCATGAACCACGCGTTCATCCGCCCCGGCGGACTCGCCCAGGACCTGCCCCCCGGCGCCATCGACTACCTGCGCGAACTGCTGAAGACGCTGCGGAAGAACCTGCCGGAGTACGACAAGCTCGCCACCGGCAACCCGATCTTCAAAGCCCGTATGCAGGACGTCGGCTATCTCGATCTGACCGGCTGCATGGCGCTGGGCGCCACCGGGCCGATCCTGCGCGCCGCAGGGCTCCCGCACGATCTGCGCAGGAGCGACCCGTACTGCGGTTACGAGACCTTCGACTTCGAGGTCCCGACCGCCGACACCTGCGACGCGTACGGCCGTTTCCTCATCCGTCTGGAGGAGATGCGCCAGTCGCTGCGGATCGTCGAACAGTGCCTGGACCGGCTGGAGCCGGGCCCGGTGATGGTCGCCGACAAGAAGATCGCCTGGCCCGCGCAGCTCGCGCTCGGCCCCGACGGTCTGGGCAACTCGCTCGACCACATCAAGAACATCATGGGCACGTCCATGGAGGCTCTGATCCATCACTTCAAACTGGTGACGGAGGGCTTCCGGGTCCCACCGGGCCAGGTGTACGCCGCCGTGGAGTCGCCCAAGGGCGAACTCGGCGTACATGCCGTCTCCGACGGCGGCACCCGCCCGTACCGGGTCCACTTCCGTGACCCGTCCTTCACCAATCTCCAGGCCATGGCGGCGATGTGCGAGGGCGGCCAGGTCGCCGACGTCATCGTCGCCGTCGCGTCCATCGACCCCGTGATGGGAGGCGTCGACCGGTGACCACCACACCGCCCAACGCGGAAGTGAGCCTGGGGATGCCACAGCTCCCCGCTCCCGACTACCCGGCCGATGTACGTGCCAGGCTGGAAGCGGACGCCAAGGAGATCATCGGCCGCTACCCCGGCTCCCGGTCCGCGCTGCTTCCACTGCTGCACCTCGTGCAGTCCGAGGAGGGGTTCGTCTCCCGTACGGGGATGGCCTTCTGCGCGGAACTGCTCGAACTGACCACCGCCGAGGTCACGGCCGTCGCGACCTTCTACTCCATGTACCGCCGCAAGCAGGGCGGCGACTACCAGGTCGGCGTCTGCACCAACACGCTCTGCGCGGTGATGGGCGGCGACGCCATCTTCGACGCGCTGAAGGAGCACCTCGGCGTCGGCAACAACGAGACGACCGAGGACGGCAAGGTCACCCTCGAACACATCGAGTGCAACGCGGCCTGCGACTTCGCGCCCGTCGTGATGGTGAACTGGGAGTTCTTCGACAACCAGACGCCGGACAGCGCCAGGCGGCTCGTCGACGACCTGCGCGAAGGGCAGACCGTCCGGCCCACCCGCGGCGCCCCGCTGTGCACCTACAAGGAGACCGCGCGCATCCTCGCCGGCTTCCCCGACGAGCGCCCCGGCGCCGTCGAGGCCACCGGCGGCGCCGGGCCCGCGTCGCTGACCGGCCTGCGGCTGGCCAAGGGCGAGGTACCCCAGCGGGTGGTACGGCCCCGGGACGGCGCGCATCCGCAGGACGATCCGCAGCCCGGCGCAGCCGAGGAGGGGAAGTGATGACGATGGCCGCCGCGCTCAACGAGAACGGGACCAGCCCCGAGAAGCTCCTCGCACCCGTCCTGTCCGCCTTCTGGGACCAGCCGGAGTCCTGGACGCTGGAGACCTACGAGCGGCACGAAGGGTACGAGGGGCTGAAGAAGGCCCTCGCCATGCCGCCCGACGAGGTCATCGCGTACGTCAAGGACTCGGGCCTGCGCGGCCGCGGCGGCGCGGGCTTCCCCACCGGGATGAAGTGGCAGTTCATTCCGCAGGGCGACGGCAAGCCGCACTACCTCGTCGTCAACGCGGACGAGTCGGAACCGGGCACCTGCAAGGACATCCCGCTCCTCTTCGCCAATCCGCACTCCCTCATCGAGGGGATCGTGATCGCCTGCTACGCGATCCGCTCGCAGCACGCGTTCATCTATCTGCGCGGCGAGGTCGTCCCCGTACTGCGCAGGGTGCACGAAGCGGTGCGCGAGGCCTACGCGGCGGGGTACCTCGGCAAGAACATCCTGGGCAGCGGGCTCGATCTCGATGTCATCGTGCACGCGGGCGCGGGCGCGTACATCTGCGGCGAGGAGACCGCGCTGCTCGACTCCCTGGAGGGCCGTCGCGGACAGCCCCGGCTGCGTCCTCCCTTCCCGGCGGTGGCGGGCCTCTACGCCTGCCCCACTGTGGTGAACAACGTCGAGTCCATCGCGTCCGTTCCCGCGATCCTCAACCGCGGCAAGGACTGGTTCAAGTCGATGGGAAGCGAGAAGTCCCCGGGCTTCACGCTCTACTCGCTCAGCGGCCATGTCACCGGCCCCGGCCAGTACGAGGCGCCGCTCGGCGTCACCCTGCGCCAGCTGCTCGACATGAGCGGCGGCATGCGGGCGGGCCACCGGCTCAAGTTCTGGACACCGGGCGGCTCCTCGACCCCGATGTTCACCGACGAGCACCTCGATGTCCCGCTGGACTACGAGGGCGTGGGGGCCGCCGGCTCCATGCTCGGCACGAAGGCGCTCCAGTGCTTCGACGAGACCACCTGCGTCGTCCGGGCCGTCACCCGCTGGACCGAGTTCTACGCCCATGAGTCCTGCGGCAAGTGCACGCCGTGCCGCGAGGGGACGTACTGGCTGGTGCAGCTGCTCCGCGACATCGAAGAGGGCAAGGGACAGCTGTCCGACCTCGACAAGCTCAACGACATCGCCGACAACATCAACGGCAAGTCCTTCTGCGCGCTCGGCGACGGCGCCGCGGCCCCGATCTTCTCCTCGCTCCAGTACTTCCGCGAGGAGTACGAGCAGCACATCACGGGCAAGGGCTGCCCCTTCGACCCCGCGAAGTCCACCGTCTGGGCAGACCGGAACCCGCACCTGGAGGTGAACGCATGACCGTGACGACGAGCGCTCCCTCCGGCGGCGGCGAGGCGGCGGTCCCGCCCGAGGATCTTGTCTCGCTGACCATCGACGGCATCGAGATCTCCGTCCCCAAGGGGACCCTGGTGATCCGCGCCGCCGAACTCCTCGGCATCGAGATCCCGCGCTTCTGCGACCATCCGCTCCTCGACCCGGCCGGCGCCTGCCGCCAGTGCATCGTCGAGGTGGAGGGCCAGCGCAAGCCGATGGCCTCCTGCACCATCACCTGCACCGACGGCATGGTCGTCAAGTCGCAGCTGACCTCGCCGGTCGCCGAGAAGGCCCAGCGCGGGGTGATGGAGCTGCTGCTCATCAACCACCCGCTGGACTGCCCGGTCTGCGACAAGGGCGGTGAGTGCCCGCTCCAGAACCAGGCCATGCAGGTCGGCGACCCCGACACCCGCTTCGAGGGCAAGAAGCGCACGTTCCAGAAGCCCGTCCCGATCTCCACGCAGGTGCTGCTGGACCGCGAGCGGTGTGTGCTGTGCGCGCGCTGTACGCGGTTCTCCAACCAGATCGCGGGCGACCCGATGATCGAGCTGCTCGAGCGGGGCGCGCTCCAGCAGGTCGGTACCGGCGAGGGCGACCCCTTCGAGTCGTACTTCTCCGGGAACACCATCCAGATCTGCCCGGTCGGGGCGCTGACCTCGGCCGCGTACCGCTTCCGCTCCCGCCCGTTCGACCTGGTGTCCTCGCCGAGCGTCTGCGAGCACTGCGCGGGCGGCTGCGCCACCCGGACCGACCACCGGCGCGGCAAGGTCATGCGGCGGCTGGCCGCCAACGACCCCGAGGTCAACGAGGAATGGCTGTGCGACAAGGGGCGGTTCGGCTTCCGCTACGCGCAGAAGCCCGACCGGCTCACCACCCCGCTCGTACGCAACGAGGACGGCGTCCTCGAACCGGCGAGCTGGCCCGAGGCGCTGGAGGCCGCGGCCCGCGGTCTGAGCGCAGCGCGCGGCCGGGCCGGGGTGCTCGCGGGCGGCCGGCTCACGGTTGAGGACGCCTACGCCTACGCCAAGTTCGCCCGGGTCGTCCTCGACACCAACGACATCGACTTCCGCGCGCGCGTGCACAGCGTGGAGGAAGCCGACTTCCTGGCCGCCCATGTCGCGGGTCACGGCCGCGACCTGGACGGTACGGGGCTCACGTACACCACGCTGGAGAAGGCTCCGGCCGTGCTGCTCGCGGGCTTCGAGTCCGAGGAGGAGGCGCCCGGCGTCTTCCTGCGGCTGCGCAAGGCGCACCGCAACCACGGCCAGCGCACCTTCTCGATCGCCACGTACGCCACCCGCGGTCTGGAGAAGGCCGGCGGCACGCTGCTGCCGGCCGCGCCCGGCACCGAGACCGAGTGGCTGGACGCGCTGGCGGCCAACCCGGTCAGCGCCGGACTCGAAGGGGACGGCGAACGGGCCTCCCAGGCGCTGCGCGAGCCGGGCGCCGTGATCGTCGTCGGCGAGCGGCTCGCGGCCGTACCCGGCGGGCTCACCGCCGCCGCGCGGGCCGCCACCGCGACCGGCGCGAAGCTGGTGTGGATCCCCCGGCGGGCCGGCGAGCGCGGCGCCGTGGAGGCGGGCGCGCTCCCGTCACTGCTGCCCGGCGGCCGTCCCGCCACCGACCCACGGGCCCGTGAGGAGACCGCGGCGGTCTGGGGCGTACGCGAACTGCCGCACCACTACGGCCGCGACACCGGCCAGATCATCGAGGCCGCCGCCACCGGCGAGCTGGCCGCCCTGGTCGTCGCGGGTGTCGAGGTCGCGGATCTGCCCGACCCGGCGGGCGCGCGGGCCGCGCTGGACGCCGTCGGCTTCCTCGTCTCGCTGGAGCTGCGGCCGAGCGAGGTCACCGAGCGGGCGGATGTGGTCTTCCCGGTGGCCGCCGTCGCGGAGAAGTCCGGCACGTTCCTCAACTGGGAGGGCAGGGCGCGGCTGTTCGAGGCCGCGCTGAAGCCGGAGCAGATGACGCGGCGCCTGGCCCCGGCCGACGCGCGTGTGCTGCACATGCTGGCCGACACGCTCGCCGCCACCGAGGACGCCGACGGGCTCGGCGACTTCGGACTGCCGGACCTGAGGGCCGTGCGCACCGAGCTGGACCGGCTCGGCCGCTGGGAGGGACCGCGCGCCACCGAGCCGCTGGAGTCGTCCCGTCCGGTGCCCAGGCCCGGTGACGGCGAGGCCGTCCTCGCGGGCCACCGGCTCCTGCTCGACCTCGGCCGTCTCCAGGAGGGCGACGACGCGCTGGCGGGCACCCGGCACGCGGCGGTCGCCCGGCTCTCCGCCACGACGGCCGCCGAGACGGGCGTCAAGAACGGCGACGAGCTGTCCGTCACCGGCCCGTTGGGCACGGTCACGCTCCCGCTCCAGGTCACGGAGATGCCGGACCGGGTGGTCTGGCTGCCGCTCAACTCGACGGGCGGTGGGGTCCTCGCGGACACCGGCTCCCGCCCCGGCACGCTCGTCCGTATCGGCCCGGCCGAGGCAAGGGACGCGGCCACGGAAGCACCGGAGGTGCGCGCATGACCGCCCTCGCCCAGCTCGCGGCGGCCCCGGGGACCGTCCTCGCCGCCGAGGACCTGTCGATGTTCGGCCGCGACCCGTGGTGGCTCGTGGTCGTCAAGGCCGTGTTCTGCTTCGCGTTCCTGCTGCTGACCGTGCTCTTCGCCATCGTGTGGGAGCGCAAGGTCGTCGCCTGGATGCAGCTGCGCATCGGCCCCAACCGGCACGGCCCCTGGGGCATGCTCCAGTCCCTCGCCGACGGCGCCAAGCTGATGTTCAAGGAAGACATCATCGTCAAGCGCGCGGACAAGGTGGTCTACGTCCTCGCGCCGATCATCGCGGCGGTGCCGGCGTTCATGGCGATCGCCGTGATCCCGTTCGGCCCGGCCGGCAACGAGGTGTCGATCTTCGGCCACCGCACCACGATGCAGCTGACCGACCTGCCGATCGCGATGCTCTACATCCTCGCGGTCGCCTCCGTCGGGATCTACGGCATCGTCCTCGCGGGCTGGTCCTCGGGGTCGACGTATCCGCTGCTCGGCGGGTTGCGCTCGTGCGCGCAGATGATCTCGTACGAGATCGCCATGGGCGCCGCGTTCGCGTCGGTGTTCCTGTACTCGGGGTCGATGTCGACCTCGGCGATCGTCGAGGCCCAGGCCGACCGCTGGTACATCATCCTGCTGCCGGTCTCCTTCATCATCTACATCGTCACGATGGTGGGCGAGACCAACCGCGCCCCCTTCGACATGCCGGAGTCCGAGGGCGACCTCGTCGGCGGCTTCAACACCGAGTACTCATCGATCAAGTTCGCGATGTTCATGCTCGCCGAGTACATCAACATGGTCACCGTCTCGGCCGTCGCGACCACCCTCTTCCTCGGCGGCTGGCGCGCTCCGTGGCCGATCTCCACCTTCTGGGAGGGCGCGAACCACGGCTGGTGGCCGCTGCTCTGGTTCGTCGTCAAGATCCAGCTGCTGCTGTTCTTCTTCATCTGGCTGCGTGGCACGCTGCCGCGCGTGCGCTACGACCAGCTGATGAAGCTCGGCTGGAAGGTCCTGATCCCGGTCTCGGTGGTCTGGCTGATGGTCGTCGCGACCGTACGGGCCCTGCGCAACGAGAACTACGGCTTCCAGTCGATCGTGCTGTACGTCCTCGGGGCGGTCATCGCGATCCTGCTGCTCTCCTTCGTCGCGGACATCTTCCGCGACAGGAAGGAGAAGGCCGCGGCGGCGAACGAACCGGAACCCCCGGCCTTCGACCCGATGGCGGGCGGATTCCCCGTACCGCCGCTGCCGGGACAGGAGTTGCCGCCCGTACCGCGCAGGCGGCCACGACGTGACCGCGAGCTGATTGTCAGTGGCGGGGGCAATACTGTGAGTGACGGTACCGAGAGTGACGGAAAGGAGGCTGACAGTGTCTGACTCTTCGCCGGGGGACATCCCGCGTCCCCCCCGGAATCCGGTGGCCGGCTTCGGCGTGACCTTCAAGGCCATGTTCAAGAAGCGGCTGACCGAGCAGTACCCGGAACAGCAGAAGGTGACGGCGCCGCGCTTCCACGGCCGGCATCAGCTGAACCGGCATCCGGACGGGCTGGAGAAGTGCATCGGCTGCGAGTTGTGCGCCTGGGCGTGCCCGGCGGACGCGATCTACGTGGAGGGCGCTGACAACACGGACGAGGAGCGCTACTCCCCGGGGGAGCGCTACGGCCGCGTCTACCAGATCAACTACGCGCGCTGCATCCTGTGCGGTCTGTGCATCGAGGCGTGCCCGACCAGGGCGCTCACGATGACCAATGACTTCGAGCTGGCCGACAGCTCCCGCGAGAACCTGATCTATACGAAGGAGCAGCTTCTCGCGGGCCTTGAGGAAGGCATGGTCGACTCCCCGCACTCGATCTTCCCGGGCACCGACGAACAGGACTACTACCGGGGGCTGGTCACCGAGGCCGCGCCGGGTACGGTCCGGCAGGTCGCGGTGAGCAAGGGCGAGAAGCCGACGGACGAGGAGGTCGGTGCATGAGCCTGCTCGCCGCATCCTCCCTCTCGTCCGTCAGCTCCGTCACGTCCTTCACCTCCGCCGCCACGACGACCTCGACCGGCGAGGCCGTCCAGTTCTGGATCCTCGGCACCGTCGCCGTCATCGGCGCGCTCTGCACGATCCTGATGAAGAAGGCCGTGCACAGCGCGCTGTGTCTGGCCGCGACGATGATCGTCCTCGCGGTCTTCTATCTCGCCAACGGGGCTTATTTCCTGGGCGTGGTGCAGATCGTCGTCTACACCGGCGCGATCATGATGCTGTTCCTCTTCGTGGTCATGCTGGTCGGTGTCACCGCCGCCGACTCCCTCAAGGAGACGTTGAAGGGCCAGCGTTGGTGGGCCGCCGCCTGCGGGCTCGGCTTCGGCGTCCTGCTCATCGCCGGGATCGGCAACGCCTCGCTGAGCTCCTTCACCGGGCTCGGCCAGGCCAACGCCGGCGGCAATGTCGAGGGACTGGCCGCCCTGATCTTCACGCGGTACGTCTTCGCCTTCGAGATCACCGGCGCGCTGCTGATCACCGCGTCGGTCGGCGCCATGGTACTCACGCACCGCGAGCGCATCGAACGGGCCAAGACCCAGCGGGAGCTGGCCGAGGAGCGCGTACGCAAGGGCACGCAACTGCCGCCGCTGCCCGCCCCCGGTGTCTACGCCCGGCACAACGCGGTGGACATCGCCGGGCTGCTGCCGGACGGCACCCCGTCCGAGCTGACGGTCAACAAGACGCTCAAGGACCGCGGGCAGATCCGCGATGTGTCGAACGAGGCCATCGCGGACCTCAAGGCGCTGGAGCAGCGGTCGTCGGAGCGGCTGGGCCGCGAGGATGAGGAGGTCAAGCGATGAATCCGGTCAACTACCTCTATCTCGCCTCGGTGCTGTTCACCATCGGCGCCGCCGGGGTGCTGATCCGGCGGAACGCGATCGTGGTGTTCATGTGCGTCGAGCTGATGCTGAACGCCTGCAACCTCGCGTTCGTCGCCTTCTCCCGGATGCACGGCAATCTCGACGGCCAGATCATCGCCTTCTTCACGATGGTCGTCGCCGCCGCGGAGGTCGTGGTCGGGCTCGCGATCATCGTGTCGCTGTTCCGTTCCCGCCACTCGGCCTCGGTCGACGACGCCAGCCTGATGAAGCTCTGAGGGGTCGCTGAATCGTGGAGAACTTGATTGCGCTGCTCGTCGCGGCGCCTCTGCTCGGAGCGGCGGTCCTGCTGTGCGGCGGGCGTCGGCTCGACCGCGTGGGCCACTGGCTCGGCACACTGCTGGCCGCCGCGTCCTTCGTGATCGGTGTCGTGCTCTTCAGCGACATGCTCGGCAAGAGCGGCGAAGGACGCTCCCTGCACCAGCATCTGTTCAGCTGGATCCCCGTCGAGGGGTTCCAGGCGGACGTCGCCTTCCAGCTCGACCAGCTGTCGATGACCTTCGTCCTGCTGATCACCGGCGTGGGCACGCTCATCCATATCTACTCGATCGGGTACATGGAGCACGATGAGCGGCGCCGCCGCTTCTTCGGCTATCTGAACCTGTTCCTGGCGGCGATGCTGCTGCTGGTCCTCGCCGACAACTACCTGCTGCTGTACATGGGCTGGGAGGGTGTCGGGCTCGCCTCGTACCTGCTCATCGGGTTCTGGCAGCACAAGCCCAGCGCGGCCACGGCCGCCAAGAAGGCGTTCCTGGTCAACCGCGTCGGCGACATGGGTCTGTCGATCGCGATCATGCTGATGTTCACCACCTTCGGGACCTTCGCCTTCGGTCCCGTCCTGTCGTCCACGGGTGACGCGACGGAGGGCAAGCTGACGGCGATCGGCCTCATGCTGCTGCTGGCCGCGTGCGGCAAGTCGGCGCAGGTGCCGCTGCAGTCCTGGCTCGGTGACGCGATGGAGGGCCCGACCCCGGTCTCGGCCCTGATCCACGCGGCGACGATGGTGACGGCGGGCGTGTATCTGATCACCCGCTCCGGCGCGATCTTCAACGCGGCGCCGGACGCACAGCTGGCGGTCGTGGTGGTCGGCGCGGTGACGCTCCTCTTCGGTGCGATCGTCGGTTGCGCCAAGGACGACATCAAGAAGGCCCTCGCGGGCTCGACGATGTCGCAGATCGGCTACATGATCCTGGCGGCGGGCCTCGGACCGATCGGCTATGTCTTCGCGATCATGCACCTGGTGACGCACGGCTTCTTCAAGGCCGGGCTCTTCCTCGGCGCCGGCTCGGTCATGCACGGCATGAACGACGAGGTCGACATGCGGAAGTACGGCGGCCTGCGGAAGTACATGCCGATCACGTTCGTCACGTTCGGGCTCGGCTATCTGGCGATCATCGGCTTCCCCGGTCTGTCCGGCTTCTTCTCCAAGGACAAGATCATCGAGGCCGCCTTCGCCAAGGGAGGTACGGAGGGCTGGATCCTCGGCGCCGTCACGCTGCTGGGCGCCGCGATCACCGCGTTCTACATGACGCGCGTGATGGTGATGACGTTCTTCGGCGAGAAGCGCTGGCAGCCGGACGAGAAGGGACACGAGCCGCATCCGCACGAGTCCCCGAAGTCCATGACCATCCCCATGATCATCCTGGCCTTCGGCTCGGTCCTCGCCGGCGGGTTCTTCTCCATCGGTGACCGCTTCCTGCACTGGCTGGAGCCCGTCACCGGACACTCGCACGGTAACCCGCCGGTCAGTGCGGCCACCGTCACCACCGCCACCGTGGTCGTCATGGTTCTCGGGGTGGCCCTCGCCTGGTTCATGTACGGACGCAAGCCCGTGCCGGTGGCCGCCCCGCGCGGCTCGCTGCTCACCCGCGCCGCCCGCCGCGATCTCCTTCAGGACGACTTCAACCATGTGGTCCTGGTCCGCGGCGGCGAGCACCTCACCCGCTCCCTGGTCTATGTCGACCACACCCTGGTCGACGGCGTGGTCAACGGCACCGCGGCGTCGTTCGGCGGGCTCTCCGGCCGGCTGCGCAAGCTGCAGAACGGCTACGCCCGCACCTATGCGGTCTCGATGTTCGGAGGTACGGCAGTGCTCATCGCCGCGACCCTGCTGATGAGGGCGGTGTAACGGACATGTCGTTCCCGCTCCTGACGGCGACGGCCGCGCTGCCCGCGGTCGGCGCGATCGTCACGGCGGCCGTCCCGGCCGCCCGGCGCACCGCCGCCAAGTGGCTGGCGCTGATCTTCTCGCTCGCCACGCTCGTGCTGGCGGCCCTCGTGGTGGTCCGCTTCGAGCCCGGCGGTGACCGCTATCAGCTCACCGAATCGCACGCCTGGATCTCGGACTTCGGAGTCCGTTACGAACTGGGCGTGGACGGCATCGGGGTGGCGCTCCTCGCGCTGACCGCGCTGCTGATCCCGTTCGTGATCCTGGCCGGCTGGCATGACGCCGACCCGCTGGAAGAAGTGAACCCGAACCGCCGCTGGCGGCCGACCCAGGGCTTCTTCGCGCTGATCCTGATGGTCGAGGCCATGGTGATCCTCTCCTTCGAGGCCACCGACGTCTTCCTCTTCTACATCCTCTTCGAAGCCATGCTCATCCCGATGTACTTCCTCATCGGCGGCTTCGGCGACCGCGCCCATGCGGGCGGGGACGAGGCGGCGGCGACCCAACGCTCGTACGCGGCCGTCAAGTTCCTCCTCTACAACCTGGTCGGCGGCCTGATCATGCTGGCCGCCGTCATCGGGCTCTATGTCGTCGCGGGCAGCTTCTCGCTCTCCGAGATCGCCGAGGCGCGGGCCAACGGCTCGCTGTCCATCGCGACCGACACCGAGCGGTGGCTCTTCCTCGGCTTCTTCTTCGCCTTCGCGGTGAAGGCGCCTCTGTGGCCGCTGCACACCTGGCTGCCCAACGCCATGGGCGAGGCCACCGCGCCCGTCGCCGTACTGATCACCGCCGTGGTCGACAAGGTCGGCACGTTCGCGATGCTGCGCTTCTGCCTCCAGCTCTTCCCGGAGGCGTCCAAGTGGGCCACCCCGGTGATCCTGGTGCTGGCGCTGATCAGCATCGTCTACGGTGCGCTGCTCGCGGTCGGCCAGCGGGACATGAAGCGGCTGATCGCGTACGCGTCGATCTCGCACTTCGGCTTCATCATCATGGGCATCTTCGCGATGACCAGCCAGGGCCAGTCGGGCGCCACGCTCTACATGGTCAACCACGGGATCTCGACGGCCGCGCTAATGCTGGTGGCCGGCTTCCTGATCACCCGGCGCGGCTCGCGGCTCATCGCGGACTACGGCGGGGTGCAGAAGGTCGCGCCGGTTCTCGCGGGGACGTTCCTGATCGGCGGGCTCGCGACGCTCTCGCTGCCGGGGCTCTCCCCGTTCGTGAGTGAATTCCTGGTCCTGGTCGGCACGTTCAGCCGGTATCCGGTGATCGGCATCATCGCCACCATCGGCATCGTGCTCGCCGCGCTCTATGTCCTCGTGCTCTATCAGCGCACGATGACCGGGCCGGTGAAGGCCGAGATCAGGACGATGCCGGATCTGCGCGTCCGGGAGCTGGTGGTCATCACTCCGCTGATCGCGCTGCTCCTCTTCCTGGGTGTCTATCCGAAGCCGCTGACCGAGATCGTCAACCCCGCGGTGGAGCACACGCTCTCCGACGTACAGCAGACCGATCCCAAGCCCGAGGTGGAGGCCGCTCCATGAGTGCGACTGTCGTCCACAGCCTGTGGACAACGACGGCGGCCGACGGGATCACCAAGATCCCGGCCCCGAACATCGAGTACGCGCAGCTGTCACCCGTACTGATCGTGCTGGGAGCGGCGGTCCTCGGCATCCTGGCCGAGGCGTTCGTCCCGCGCCGGGGCAGGTACCACACCCAGCTGTTCCTCTCCGTGGTCGCCCTGGCCGCCGCCTTCGCGGCGGTGATCGGCCTCGCGGCCGGTGGATACGGCACGACCAAGAAGCACATCGCGGCCATGGGCGCCATCGCCGTCGACGGCCCGGCGCTCTTCCTCCAGGGCACGATCCTGCTGGCCTCGATCGTCGCCGTGTTCACCTTCGCCGAGCGCAAGCTCGACCCGGAGGCCCACGGCAACCGCGTCGACTCCTTCGTGGCGCAGGCCGCGGCCGTACCGGGCAGCGACAACGAGAAAGCGGCGGTCAAGGCCGGGTTCACCACCACCGAGGTGTTCCCGCTGGCCCTGTTCGCCGTCGCGGGCATGCTGGTCTTCCCGGCGGCCAACGATCTGCTGACGCTCTTCATCGCGCTGGAAGTCTTCTCGCTCCCGCTCTACCTCCTCTGTGCCCTCGCCCGCCGCAAGCGGCTGATGTCGCAGGAGGCGGCGGTCAAGTACTTCCTGCTGGGCGCCTTCTCGTCGGCGTTCCTGCTCTTCGGGATCGCCCTGCTCTACGGCTACGCGGGCTCCGTCTCGTACGCGCGGATCGAGGAGGTCGTCAGCGGCACCGCCCAGAACGTCAGCCCGGCCCTCGCCGACACCATGGGCAATGACGCGCTGCTGCTGATCGGCGGCGCGATGGTGCTGATGGGGCTGCTCTTCAAGGTCGGCGCGGTGCCGTTCCACATGTGGACCCCGGATGTCTACCAGGGCGCGCCCACACCGGTCACCGGCTTCATGGCCGCGGCGACCAAGGTGGCCGCCTTCGGCGCGCTGCTGCGGCTGCTGTACGTCGTGCTGCCGGGGCTGCGCTGGGACTGGCGGCCGGTGATGTGGGGCGTCGTCATCGTCACGATGCTGGGCGGCGCGATCGTCGCCATCACCCAGACCGATATCAAGCGCCTCCTGGCGTACTCCTCGATCGCGCACGCGGGCTTCATCCTGGCCGGTGTGATCGCGGGGACGAGCGACGGCATCTCGTCCGTCCTCTTCTATCTGGCGGCGTACTCCTTCGTCACGATCGGCGCGTTCGCGGTCGTCACGCTGGTGCGCGACGCGGGCGGCGAGGCGACCCATCTGTCCAAGTGGGCCGGGCTCGGGCGGCGTTCGCCCCTGGTGGCCGCGGTCTTCGCGGTCTTCCTGCTCGCCTTCGCCGGTATCCCGCTGACCTCGGGCTTCTCCGGGAAGTTCGCGGTCTTCAAGGCGGCTGCGGACGGCGGCGCGGGTGTGCTGGTGGTGGTCGGTGTGATCGCCTCGGCGATCGCCGCGTTCTTCTACATCCGGGTCATCGTGCTGATGTTCTTCAGCGAGCCGAAGCCGGAGGGTCCGACGGTCGCGGTGCCGTCGGCGCTGACGACGACGGCGATCGCGGTGGGCGTAGCGGTCACGCTGGTCCTGGGCGTGGCCCCGCAGTACTTCCTGGACCTGGCGGGCCAGGCGGGCGGGTTCGTGCGGTAGCGCGGTAGCCGCGCGTGCCGTTGGATTCGAGCCGGCTGCCCGGCACCCGTCGCGGGTGCCGGGCGGTCCGGTTCAGGCGGGCACGATACGGCCCGTGACCTCGCCGAGGCCGACGCGGGTGCCGTCCGGGCCCGGGGCCCAGGCGGTCAGGGTGACCTCGTCGCCGTCCTCCAGGAACGTCCGCTTGCCGCCGGGGAGTTCGAGGGGCTCGGTGCCGTTCCAGGTGAGTTCGAGCAGGGAGCCGCGCTGCTCGCGCTCGGCGCCGCTGACCGTGCCGGACGCGAAGAGGTCGCCCGTACGGAGCGAGGCCCCGTTGACCGTCATATGGGTCAGCTGCTGGGCCGCCGTCCAGTACATGGTGGAGAACGGCGGCTCCGAGATGACCTGTCCATTGAGCGAGACGGAGATCCGCAGGTCGAAGCCGCCCGGCTCCTCGTCGTCCGCGTCGTCCAGATAGGGGAGCAGTTCGGCCGTACGGGCCGGGGGTGTCACCCGGGCCGCGTCCAGGGCCTCCAGCGGGGTCACCCACGCCGAGACGGACGTGGCGAAGGACTTCCCGAGGAACGGGCCGAGCGGTACGTACTCCCACGCCTGGATGTCACGCGCCGACCAGTCGTTGAGGAGCGACAGCCCGAAGACATGGTCGCGGAAGGACGCCTGATCCACCGGACCGCCCTGCCGCGAGGGGGTCCCGACGACAAAGCCGACCTCCGCCTCGATGTCGAGCTTGACGGAGGGGCCGAAGACCGGCACCGGGTCGGAGGGCGCCTTGCGCTGGCCCGACGGACGCGTCACGTCCGTACCGGATACGACGATCGTGCCTGCCCTGCCGTGGTAACCGATCGGGAGATGCTTCCAGTTGGCGGGCAGCGCGTCTCCGTCGGGGCGGAAGATCCGGCTGACGTTGGTGGCGTGGTGCTCGCTCGCGTAGAAGTCGACATAGTCCGCGATCTCGTACGGCAGATGCAGCGTGACCGAGCCGAGCGGATGGAGCAGGGGCTCTATGTCCGCGCGGTGCGCGGGTACCGTGACCCATGCGGTGAGGGCCCGGCGGACATCGCGCCAGGCCGTACGGCCTGCCGCCATCAGGGGGTTGAGGCTCGACCTGGCCAGCAGTGCGGCGTACGGGGAGCCCAGGGCCTGCGCCGCCGCTCCCGCGTCGAGCACGTGGTCGCCGATACGGACCCCGAGCCGGCGGCGGTCGGGCTCGTCGGCGGTGGAGAAGACTCCGTACGGGAGGTTGTGCGGGCCGAAGGGGTCTCCCTCGGCCGGTTCGAGCGGGCTCTGCTCGGGCATTGGTGCTGCCTCGCTTTCCGGATCGATGCAGGACACGTTACGTCGCTGTTGCCCAGCCGCGGCAGTGGTAAAAAGTCCCGATTGACCCAAAAGGGCGGCATTTGGCGAGTAGTTCGCGGACCGTACCCGCGGTAGCCCCCGCGTCGGATCTGTTCCACCGTCAGATCGCCGGTTCCGGCCCGCCGGGCGGTCCGCGCGCGATCACCGGGCGGGCGGTCTGTGCGCGATCAGCCCGCCGCGTCCCGCGTCGGCTCCGGGCCCGGATCGACCTCCAGCCGCCACGGCCCCCGCGCCACGTCCCGGGTCGCCGGCGGACGAGACCGCGAGCCGGATGCGGTGTCCCGGCGGGGGCGACCACCGGCTCGCCCCGGAAGGCGTACGGGACGAGGGTGATGTTCGGCGAGGGGGATGCGTACGTCCGTATGGGTCGTCCCGCACGGAAAGTCGGTGTGGACGGCGGGGGGCATACCGGTCGCCTCGCGGTCACCTCGGGGGGCGGACTCGGGGGCGGGGTCCATCGGGGCGTGGTCGCCGGGCCGTCCGGTGACGAGCGGCCGGTGACGAGCGGGCCGGGGAAAGCGTGATCACCGCGGTGGCTGCTCCGCGTTCGCTCGCGGTTCGGCCGTTGTTCGTGACAAAAGCGCTACTCCTGGTCGTATGGCTGATCCCGAACATACCGGCGGGTCCGGGAAGGCGCCCACGGTGATCGAAAGGCGACCGGATAGGCTGACTTGAGTGGTGACAGCGACACATCGACAATCCGTGTGATCGTCAGCAGACAGGAGTACCTCTCGTGACCGTCGTCGGGCCGTTCGGGCTGAGCGTGCGGGACCAGGCTCTTGAGGCCGATGTCCAGACCGGGTTGGCGGCTGTCGAGGCGGGACTGCTCGATGCCACCAAGAGTGACGTGCCCTTCATCACGGAAGCGGCGCAGCATCTGGTACGGGCCGGCGGCAAACGGTTCAGGCCGTTGTTGGTCATGCTCGCGTCACAATTCGGTGACCCGTACGCGCCCGGTGTCGTCCCCGCGGCGGTGGTCGTCGAGCTGACCCATCTCGCGACGCTCTACCACGACGACGTGATGGACGAGGCGGAGGTCCGCCGGGGCGTGGCCAGCGCCAACGCCCGCTGGGGCAATTCGGTCGCCGTCCTCACGGGTGACTTCCTCTTCGCGCGCGCCTCGCACATCCTGGCCGACCTCGGGCCCGACGCGGTACGGGTCCAAGCCGAGGCGTTCGAGCGGCTGGTGACGGGCCAGATCCTGGAGACCGCGGGACCACGCGACGGACGCGACCCGGTCGCGCACTACCTCGATGTCGTGGGCGGCAAGACCGCTTCGCTGGTCGCCGTCTCCTGCCGCTTCGGCGCGATGACCTCCGGCGCGGACGAGTCGGTCGTCGACATCCTCACCCAGTACGGGGAGCGGCTCGGCGTCGCCTTCCAGCTCGCGGACGACGTCCTCGACATCGCCAGCGACTCGCACGAGTCGGGCAAGGTGCCCGGCACGGATCTGCGCGAGGGCATCCCCACGCTGCCGGTGCTGCTGCTGCGCGCCCAGGCCGAGGCGCACGGCAGCCCCGACGACCTCGCGCTGGTCGAGCTGCTGGACGGCGATCTGGCGGACGACGAGCGGCTCGCGGAGGCGCTGCGGCTGCTGCGCGCGCATCCGGCCCTGGAGCAGGCGCGCAGGGACACGGTGCGGTACGCGCAGGAGGCGCGGGCGACGCTCACGCCGCTGCCCGAGGGATACGCGAAGTCCGCGCTGATCGAGCTGTGCGACGCCGTGGTCCACCGAGCGGGCTGACGGAGCGTTCGTCCGATACGGGCCGGCGCGGGACGGCGGGACGGGTCGGTCGGCGGAACCCTGTCTTCCCCTGGGGCCTGTCGTCAAAGTCCCGCCTGCCCGGCGGCGTCCGGCACGCACGTTCGCCGCGTTGTCGGGGTCTCCCCAGTACGTCCAGTACGGGGGTGACCCTCCGCCCTGCGATCGCGCTCGGCATCCGCAGGACAGTTCCCTGTGCCGAGACGGAGCGAGCGAAGCGAGTGCAGTGCACCGGACGCCGCCGGGCCCGCCCTTCGGGCGGACGGCGCTACTTTGAAGACAGGCCCTAGTGGATGCGGGAAGTATCTCGTCGGTGGGTCATCCCAGAGCAGTACGGGAAGTTGCGCCCTGGGTCTGACGCTTATCGCGGGGCCGTTTGGTCAGATGGTTAACACCACTCCTCACCAATTCGGGTGAGACTGGCGGCGCGGAGTGGACGAGTGCACGAAACCGAAGGCCGCCGACCACGGAGGTAGGGCACACATGGCACCGAACGACAGCGCACAGATCACCGAGGAGGACCGGGAGCCCGGCGCGGGCCGCCGCAAGGCGGCGCGCTACGCGCTCCCCGTCGCGGTGGCGGGGGTGGCTGCGGCGACCATCGGGCTCGTCCCGGCACTCGCCGCGACCGGCGACCCCGATCTGCCGAAGATCAGCGCGCAGCAACTCATCGAGAAGATCGCCGCGTCGGAGACCGAGCAGCTCTCGGGCTCCGTGAAGATCACCACGGATCTGGGGCTCCCGTCGCTGGCCGGCCTCGGCGACATGGCGGGCGGCGCGCTCGCCGGTGGCAAGGGCGGGCCGAGCGGATCGGGCGCCTCCGACGGCTCGTCCGCGGACCCGAACGCCAAGCTGATGGAGCTCAGCTCGGGCACGCACACGCTGCGTGTCGCGGTGGACGGTCCCGACAAGCAGCGGCTGTCGATCCGTGACACCGCCGCCGAGTACAGCCTGCTCCACAACGGCGGCGAGGTCTGGGCGTACGACAGCGCCTCCAACGAGGCGTACCACGCGAGCGCCCCGAAGGACGGGGCCGAGGGCGGCGCGGCCAAGGGCGGCGAGAAGGACGCCCCCAAGGAAGGGCTGAAGGACGTCCCGGCGACCCCCAAGGAGTTCGCCGAGCAGGCGCTGAAGGCCGCGGGCGACACGACATCCGTGAGCGTCGACGGCACGGCGAGGGTCGCCGGGCGCGATGCGTACCAGCTGCTCATCAAGCCCAAGCAGAGCGGTTCGACGGTCGGCTCGATCAAGGTCGCGGTCGACGCGAAGACCGGTACGCCGCTGAAGTTCACGCTCTCGCCGAGCAGCGGTGGCAAGGCCGTGGTCGATGTCGGTTTCACCGAGGTCGACTTCGCCAAGCCCGCCGCCTCCACGTTCGACTTCACGCCGCCCAAGGGCGCGAAGGTGACGCAGGGGGAGGGCGACAAGAGCGGGTCCCCGGAGCTGCCCAAGCACGAGGACAGCGCCAAGGGGCCGAAGGAGCAGGGCGGCCCGAAGGTCATCGGCGAGGGCTGGAACGCCGTCTACGAGCTGAACACCGGCGCCGGCGAGGGCATCGCGGGCGCGGCGGGCGCGGACGCGGCGAAGTCGGGCGACGTCCCGGCCCAGGCGCAGCAGTTCCTGGACGCGCTGGGTGACAAGGTCACCGGGAAGTTCGGCTCGGGCACGGTCTTCAAGACCCGTCTGATCAACGCCCTGATGACGGACGACGGCAAGGTGTACGTCGGCGCGGTGACGCAGGACGCGCTGGTCAAGGCCGCCAACGAGGCGAAGTAACGATCCGGCCGGTCCGGTCTGTTCCGCCCCGTCGTACGCTCCGTACGGCGGGGCGGAACGCTGACCGGGGCCGGTCCGTTCTCGTACTGCCGGTGTGTGACCGCCGACGGGAATGTCCCACCGCTGACGGGAATGTGACCGCCGACGGGAAGACGAGAACGGGGGAGGGAGATGACAGCCGTGCTCGATGAGCTCGATGAGACCGACGTGCGCGATGTGATCGAGACGCGTGGGCTCACCAAGCGGTATCGCGGCGGGCAGCTCGCCGTGGACCGGCTCGACCTCGCCGTCCCCGCCGGCAGCGTCTTCGGCTTCCTCGGACCCAATGGATCGGGCAAGACGACCACGATCCGGATGCTGATGGGGCTGATCGAGCCGACCGCGGGCTCGGCCTCGCTCCTCGGCCGCCCCATGCCCCGCGCGGCCCGCGCCGTACTCCCCGAGGTCGGCGCCCTGATCGAGGGGCCCGCGCTGTACGGGTACCTGTCGGGCCGGGAGAACCTCGTACGGTACGACTTCGCCGACCCGACCGCCGACCCCCGTACCCGCCGCGCCCGGGTGACCGACGCCCTGGACCGGGTCGGGCTCACCGCCGCGGCGGGCAAGCGGGCGAAGGCGTACTCCCTCGGGATGAAGCAGCGGCTCGGGCTCGCGTCGGCGCTGCTGCGACCGCGCCGGCTGCTGGTGCTCGACGAGCCCACGAACGGTCTGGACCCGCAGGGCATGCGGGAGATCAGAACCCTGATACGGGAGCTGGCGGCGGACGGCACGACCGTCTTCCTCTCCTCGCATCTCCTCGACGAGATCGAGCAGGTGTGCACGCACGCCGCCGTGATGGCCCAGGGACGGCTGATCACCCAGGGTCCGGTCGCCGAGCTGGCGGCCGGGACCCTGGGCAGGCTGGCCGTCACCACCCCCGATCCCGCCGAGGCCGCCCGCGTGCTGAAGAAGCTGGGGGTCACCGATGTGGTCGTGGCGGAGGACGGGGTGAGCGGGGAGCTGCCCACGGGCGGGGCGGAGCCGGTGGACCCGGCCGACCTCAACGCGGCGCTCGTACGGGCCGGGGTACGCGTACGGGCCTTCGGCCAGGAGCGCGCCTCGCTGGAGGACGCCTTTGTCGCGCTGACGGGGGAGGGCTTCGATGTCGCGGGCTGAGGCGCGGGCCGAGGCGGGTCCCGAGGCGGGGGCTGAGTTGGGCTCCGAGGCGGGGGCGCTGGAGACGGCGGGCGCGGGACCGGTGGAGCCCGTGGCCCGGGAGAGGGAGCGCCGACTGTGGTGGACGTTCGGGCTGCTGCGCTCCGAGGTGACCACCACCTTCCGGCGCTGGCGGACCCTCGCGCTGCTGGGTGTGCTCGCCGCCGTACCCGTCCTCATCGGGATCGCCGTGAAGATCGAGACGAGCGACGGCGGGGGAGTGGGCCCGGGTGGCGGGGCGAACGGACCCGCGTTCCTGACGCAGATCACCAACAACGGACTGTTCCTGGTCTTCGCCGCGCTCGCCGCGACGCTGCCCGTGTTCCTGCCGATGGCGGTGGGGGTCATCGCGGGCGACGCGATCGCGGGCGAGGCCGGCGGCGGGACGCTGCGCTATCTGCTGGTCGCGCCGACCGGGCGTACGAGACTGCTGCTCGCCAAGTACGCGTCCACGCTGGCCTTCTGTCTGCTCGCGACGCTCGTCGTGGCGGTCTCGGCGCTGGCCGTCGGCGCGCTGCTCTTCCCGCTCGGTGATGTCACCACGATCTCGGGCACCCGGATCTCCTTCGGCGACGGGCTGCTGCGGGCCCTGCTGATCGCGGTGGTCGTCGCCGCCTCGCTGGTGGGGCTGGCGGCGCTGGGTCTGTTCATCTCCACCCTGACCAGCAGCGGGATCGCGGCGATGGCGGCGACCGTCGGGCTGCTGATCACCGTGCAGATCCTGGACACGATCCCGCAGCTGCACGCGATGCAGCCGTATCTCTTCTCGCACTACTGGCTGTCCTTCGCCGATCTGCTGCGCGAGCCGTTCTACTGGGACGACATCGGCAGGAACCTGGGGCTCCAGGCGCTGTACGCGGCGGTGTTCGGCTCGGCGGCCTGGGCGCGCTTCACGGCGAAGGACATCAACGCCTGAGTCGCGACGCCCGCCCCGCTCGGGAGCACATGCGGCTGCCCGCGTGCGCATCGATTGCAGCACGCGGGCAGTCGCGGTCAGAGGGGTGCGAGGGGTGAGGGGTGAGGGGTCAGGGGGTTGTTCAGAAGGTGAGGCGCCAGCTGTCGATATAGCCGGTGTCCTGGGCGGCCACGTCCTGGACCCGGAGCCTCCAGACGCCGTTCGCGGTCTCGCCGGACGTGTTCACCGTGTAGGTGGCGATCACGTTGTCCGCGGAGTCGCTGCCGCTGGAGTTCTTCAGCCGGTAGACCGTCCCGCTCGGGCCGATCAGGTCGACGACCACGTCACCCCGCCAGGTGTGCTTGATGTCCACACCCACCTTGAGCGCGGCGGGGGCGTTGCCCGTACGGCCGGAGACGGTCACCGCCGAGGTGATGGTGGGGCCGTTGTCCGGGATGGTGACATCGTCGAGGGTCTCGAAGACCTCGCCCGACGGGACGGACGAGTTCGCCGACAGCGTCCACACCGCGTGGGCGACGGCGTCGCTGTTGCGGTCGAGCGCGGTGTCGTTGATGTTCGCCGTGGTGTCGCAGGAGGAGTGGTAGCAGCGGTCGAAGGACTGCCCCGAGGTGCCGCCCCACTTCTGTGCCTGCGCGGCGGTCTTGATGTAGTCGGCGCCGCTGAAGAGTCCGCCGACCGGGACGCCCACGTTCTTGAACGGAGCGTGGTCCGAGCGGCCGTCGCCCTCGGTCTCGATCTCCGTCGCGATGCCGAGACCCGCGTAGTAGTCCTTGAAGGTCTGCTCGATGGTCGGGTCGTCGTCATAGACGAAGTAACCGGCGTTCGGACTGCCGATCATGTCGAAGTTCAGATAGCCGCTGATCTTCGCCCGCTCGGCGGTCGGCAGGTTGTTGACGTAGTACCGCGAACCGACCAGACCCAGCTCCTCCGCGCCCCACCAGGCGAACCGCAGATGCTTCGCCGGCTGGAGCTGGGCCCGGGAGACGGCGAGCGCGGTCTCCAGGATGGCGGCGGAGCCCGATCCGTTGTCGTTGATCCCGGCGCCCGAGGTGACCGAGTCGAGATGCGAACCGGACATCACGACCTGGTTCGGATCGCCGCCCGGCCAGTCGGCAATCAGGTTGTAGCCGGTGGCGCCGCCGGAGGTGAACTGCTGTACGGAGGTGGTGAACCCGGCCGCGTCCAGCTTGCCCTTGACGTAGTTGACGGAGGCCAGATAGCCGGCGCGGCCATGGGCGCGGTTGCCGCCGTTGGCGGCGGCGATGGACGAGAACTGGGTGAGATGCGTCTTGACATTGGCGAGCGGTATGTCGGGGGCAGCGAGCGCGGCGGGCGCGGACTGCGCCGGTCTCGTGGAGACCGGAGGCGCGGCGGGCGCCGCTGACACGGCGGGCGCCGCGGCGGCGAGCAGCCCGGCGACGGCGAGTGCGGTGACCGCGGCCGTGCCACCGCGGGTGGATATTCGGCCGGGTCGGACGGGCCGGCCGGGTATGCGGTGCGCTCCGGGAACGGAGAGTTTCATGTGGGGGCTCCGGATTCCGTACGGGGACAGGACGGAACGTGCGAGACGCCCCACGACGACGGTGACGCGGGGCGTTGGAGCTGGTGGCGCTGTTGGTGCCGATCGAAAGCTGATCGTGAGACCGATCGTGAAACCGATCGAGAAGCTGACCGTGGTGCTGAAGCTGTTGGTGCGCCGTGCGTGCTGAATGCTCGGGGAGAGCTTGACTCGCCGTCAAGAGCGGAAACCGGTCACTGGTGTTCGCTGACCGGACATGTCCCGTCCGCCTGTGCCGAGGCCGCCTCCATCGTTGCCGCCGTTGCCGCCGTTGCCGTCGCTGTCGCTGTCGCTGCTGCCTCCGCCGTCAGGCGCAGCGCCTCCGACCGCGTACGGCGAGCGTTCCGCAGCGCGTCCCAGGTCAGGATCGCCAGGGCCAGCCAGACCAGCGAGAAGCCCGCCCACCGCTCCGGCGGCATCGCCTCGTGGAAGTACGTGATCCCCAGGATGAATTGGAAGACCGGGGCCAGATACTGGAGTAGCCCCAGCGTCGACAGCGGTACCCGTATCGCCGCAGCGCCGAAGCAGACCAGCGGCAGCGCGGTGACCACGCCCGTCGCGGCGAGCAGGGCCATCTGACCCGTACCCTCCGAGCCGAAGGTGGCCGACCCGGACGTGCCCAGCCACACCAGATAGCCGAGCGCGGGCAGGAAAAGGACCGCGGTCTCGGCTGCCAGCGACTCCAGGCCGCCGATGTTGATCTTCTTCTTGACCAGGCCGTAGGTCGCGAACGAGAAGGCCAGTACGAGCGAGATCCAGGGCGGCTGCCCGTACCCGACGGCGAGGACCAGCACGGCGGCCAGGGCGATGAAGACCGCCGTCCACTGGGCGGGCCGCAGCCGTTCCTTGAGCAGCAGAACACCCATGGCGATCGTCACCAGCGGGTTGATGAAGTAGCCCAGAGAGGCTTCGACGACACGGCCGGTGTTGACCGCCCAGATGTAGAAACCCCAGTTGAGGGAGATCGTGATGGCGGCCACGGCGATGAGCCCCAGCTTGCGGGGCTGCCGTATCAGCTCCGGTATCCAGCCCCAGCGGCGCAGCACCAGCAGCCCGATGGCGACGAACACGAGTGACCAGACCATCCGGTGGGCCAGGATCTCCATCGCCCCGGCCGGTTCGAGCAGCGGCCAGTAGAGCGGGACCAGCCCCCACATCCCGTAGGCGCCGATCCCGTACAGCAGCCCCGCCCGCTGGACCGGCAGTCCCGCCCGCTGGTCGCCGTTCGCCTTCACTGACCCTCCCCGCCACATACGCGCCGTCCCGGCACGGCGCCCCCACAAAGTAGCGCCGCGCGGGCCGCGATGTCATGTCCGTATCGTCATACGGTCATGACGCGTCAGTGTGCGTGGGGCAGCCGCGTGCGCGGGTCAGCCGCATGCATGGGTCAGCCCTTGAGGGCCTCGGCGATCGTGTCGGCGAGCGGGGTGGTGGGGCGGCCGGCCAGCCGGGCCAGATCCCCCGTCGTACCGGCCAGCAGCCCGCGCTCGATCGCGTGGTCCACGTCCACCAGGATCGCGGCCATCGGCTCGGGCACCCCCGCGCCGGTGAGGATCCCGAGCAGTGTCTCGGCCGGCACGTTGTTGTACGCGATGGTCCTGCCGGTCTGCCGCGACAGCTCCGCCGCGTACTCGCCCAGCGACCACGCCGTGTCGCCGCTCAGCTCGTAGGCCTTGTTCAGATGTCCCTCGCCGGTCAGAACGGCCGCCGCCGCGGCGGCGTAGTCCGCGCGGGCGGCGGTGGCGATCAGGCCCTCGCCCGCGGCGGCGACGACGGCGTCGTGCTCCAGTACGGGCGCGAGGTTCCCGGTGTAGTTCTCGGTGTACCAGCCGTTGCGCAGGAAGCCCGGAATCGAGGATCAGCTGCTCGGTCGCCTTGTGCTCGGCGGCCAACTGGAAGTCGGCGTCGGGCCCGCCCAGCACGCCGGTATACGCGAGCTGGGCCACTCCGGCCGCCCGCGCCGCGTCGATGACGGCGGTGTGCTGCGCCACGCGCTGCCCGACCTCGCTGCCGGAGATCAGCAGCACACGGTCACCGGCCCGGAACGCGTCCGTCAGCGTCTCGGGGTGGCTGTAGTCGGCGATCCGCGGCTCGACACCGCGCGCCACCAGACCCGCGGCCTTCTCCCTGTTCCGCACGACGACGGCGATCCTGTCGGCCGGGACGCCGTCGGCCAGCAGGGACTCGACGACCAGTCGGCCGAGGTGTCCGGTGGCTCCGGTGACAACGATGTTCATGGGGAGGCTCCAGTTCAGGTGGATATGCCGGGATCAATACTCTCTGTCACTCACCCTAGGGGCAGTACTAACCAAGCGAAAGTACCCACCTTGAAGTAAGGTACTGGCATGGCCGTAAGCAATATGACGGAGAAGACGAAGACGGCGACGAAGCCGGAGAAGATGGAGGAGCCGGACGTCAACCGGTCCATGTGTCCCTCCCGGCTCGTCCTTGAGCACGTCACCAGCCGCTGGGGCGTGCTGGTGCTCGCCGCGCTGCTGGAGCGCTCCTACCGCTTCAGCGAACTGCGGCGCGAGGTCGGCGGGGTCAGCGAGAAGATGCTCGCCCAGACGCTTCAGACCCTGGAACGTGACGGCTTCGTCCATCGTGACGCCAAGCCCGTGATCCCGCCGCGGGTGGACTACACGCTGACCGAGCTGGGGCGGGAGGCCGCCGAGCAGGTCTGGGGGCTGGCGCGCTGGACGGAACGGCGGCTGGACGAGGTGTTCAAGGCCCGTCGGGCATACGACGAGGCCCGGACCTCATAAGAGATCCGGGCCCACGAAGATCGGCTACCCGACGACCGTCCAGGTGTCGCCACCGGCGAGCATCGTGGCCAGATCGCCCCGGCCCTGCCGCTCGACGGCCGCGTCCAGCTGGTCCGACATCAGGGTGTCGTAGACGGGCCGCTCGACGCTGCGCAGTACTCCGATGGGGGTGTGGTGCAGGGTGTCCGGGTCGGCGAGGCGGGACAGGGCGAACGCGGTGGTGGGGCTCGTCGCGTGCGCGTCGTGGACGAGGATCCGTGACTCGTTCTCCGGCGTGACGGCCACCACCTCCAGGTCGCCGGTGGCCGGGTCGCGGACTACGCCCTTCCCGCCGTCCACGCCGAAGCGGATCGGCTGCCCGTGCTCCAGCCGGATCACGGCTTCCTCGGCCTTCTCCTTGTCCTTGAGGACCTCGAAGGCGCCGTCGTTGAAGATGTTGCAGTTCTGGTAGATCTCCACCAGTGCGGTGCCGGGGTGGTCGGCGGCCTGGCGCAGTACTTCGGTGAGGTGTTTGCGGTCGGAGTCGACCGTACGGGCCACGAAGGAGGCCTCCGCGCCGATCGCGAGCGACACCGGGTTGAAGGGCGCGTCCAGCGAACCCATCGGGGTCGACTTGGTGATCTTCCCGAGTTCGGAGGTGGGTGAGTACTGGCCTTTCGTCAGCCCGTAGATCCGGTTGTTGAACAGCAGGATCTTGAGGTTGACGTTCCGCCGCAGTGCGTGGATGAGGTGATTGCCGCCGATGGAGAGGGCGTCGCCGTCACCGGTGACCACCCAGACCGACAGATCGCGGCGGGAGGTCGCCAGCCCGGTGGCGATGGCGGGGGCGCGGCCGTGGATGGAGTGCATCCCGTAGGTGTTCATGTAGTACGGGAAGCGCGAGGAGCAGCCGATGCCGGAGACGAAGACGATGTTTTCCTTGGCGAGGCCCAGTTCGGGCATGAAGCCCTGGACCGCGGCCAGCACCGCGTAGTCGCCGCAGCCGGGGCACCAGCGGACTTCCTGGTCCGACTTGAAGTCCTTCATGGACTGCTTGGCCTGGGCCTTGGGGACCAGCGTCAGCAACTCGTTCGCATCAGACATCGATGGCCTCCTTGAGGGCCGTGGCCAGCTGCTCGGCCTTGAAGGGCATGCCGTTGACCTGGTTGTACGAGTGGGCGTCGACGAGATACTTCGCCCGCAGCAGCGTGGCGAGCTGGCCGAGGTTCATCTCCGGCACGACGACCTTGTCATAACGGCCAAGGACCTCCCCGAGGTTGCGCGGGAAGGGGTTGATATGACGCAGATGCGCCTGGGCGATGGGCGTGCCCGCCCTGCGCAGCCGGCGCACCGCGGCGGTGATCGGGCCGTAGGTGGAGCCCCAGCCCAGAACCAGCGTGCGGGCGCCGTCCGGGTCGTCGACGGTCAGATCGGGGACCTGGATTCCGTCGATCTTGGCTTGGCGGGTGCGCACCATGAAGTCGTGGTTGGCCGGGTCGTAGGAGATGTTGCCCGTGCCGTCCTGCTTCTCGATGCCGCCGATGCGGTGTTCCAGGCCCGGCGTGCCGGGCACTGCCCAGGGGCGGGCCAGGGTCTGCGGGTCGCGCTTGTACGGCCAGAACACCTCGGTGCCGTCGGCCAGCGTGTGATTCGGGCCCTGGGCGAACGGTACGCGCAGATCGGGCAGTTCGTCCGTCTCCGGGATCCGCCACGGCTCGGAGCCGTTGGCGAGATACCCGTCGGAGAGCAGGAAGACCGGGGTGCGGTAGGTCACCGCGATCCGCGCGGCCTCCAGGGCGGCGTCGAAGCAGTCCGCCGGGGTCTGCGGCGCGACCACCGGGACGGGGGCCTCGCCGTTGCGCCCGTACATCGCCTGGAGCAGATCCGCCTGCTCGGTCTTCGTCGGCAGACCGGTGGACGGACCGCCGCGCTGGATGGCGACGACCAGCAGCGGCAGCTCCAGCGAGACCGCCAGACCGATGGTCTCCGACTTGAGCGCCACGCCGGGGCCCGAGGTGGTGGTGACGGCCAGGGACCCGCCGAAGGCAGCGCCCAGCGCCGCGCCGATGGCCGCGATCTCGTCCTCGGCCTGGAAGGTCCGCACGCCGAAGTTCTTGTGCCTCGACAGCTCGTGGAGGATGTCCGAGGCCGGGGTGATCGGGTACGAGCCGAGGTAGAGCGGCAGCTCCGCCTGGTGGCCGGCGGCGATCAGGCCGTACGCCAGCGCCAGGTTCCCGGAGATGTTGCGGTACGTGCCGGCCGGGAACGCCTGGGCGGCCGGGGCCACCTCGTAGGAGACCGCGAAGTCCTCGGTGGTCTCGCCGAAGTTCCACCCCGCCCGGAACGCGGCGACATTCGCCTCCGCGATCTGCGGCTTCTTCGCGAACTTGGCCCGCAGGAACTTCTCGGTGCCCTCTGTCGGCCGGTGGTACATCCAGCTCAGCAGGCCCAGCGCGAACATGTTCTTGGAGCGCTCGGCCTCCTTGCGGGAGAGGCCGAACTCCTTGAGCGCCTCGATCGTCAGCGTCGTCAGCGGCACCGGGTGCACCTGGTAGCCGTCGAGCGAGCCGTCCTCCAGCGGTGAGGTCAGATAACCGACCTTGGCCATCGGGCGCTTGGTGAACTCATCGGTGTTCACGATGACTTCCGCGCCGCGCGGCACATCGCCGATATTCGCCTTCAGCGCGGCCGGGTTCATCGCCACGAGCACATTGGGTGCGTCGCCCGGGGTGAGGATGTCGTGGTCCGCGAAGTGCAGCTGGAACGAGGAGACGCCCGGCAGCGTCCCGGCAGGAGCCCGGATCTCGGCCGGGAAGTTCGGCAGCGTCGACAGGTCGTTCCCGAACGACGCCGTCTCCGAGGTGAACCGGTCACCCGTCAGCTGCATCCCGTCACCCGAGTCACCCGCGAAACGGATGATGACCCGGTCCAGACGACGGACCTCCTTCTCGCCTGCGCCCTCCTGTCCGGGTTCGGACGCGGGTGCACGCTGGTCACCGACGGCGCGATCGCTCTCGCTCGCGTCGCCGGCCCCATCGACCTGCTCGGCTGCGCTACTGACCTGGCTGGTCACTGAACTGGACCTCCCTCGGGCGGCGGCTCGGGACCGGCCGGCCGCCCGGCAGTCCCGGAAGCCACCCTACGTCGGTAAGGGTCGCCTTCCCCTTGGCCGATCGAATGGTGGACGCCACTTTGAGACGTTCTCTAGTGGAAATCTGTCACTATTTGCCCACCCTCGATGGGATTCGTGAAGGTCGTTCCGCTCTCATCCTTTGGTTCTAGGACCTGTCTTCAAAGTGGCGCCGTCCGCCCGAAGGGCAGGCGGGACTTTGAAGACAGGCCCCAGGGCTTTCGTCCCGCCAGAGACCTCGCATGTGCGGCTGACGGGGCGACAGGCAGGACGTTCCCCGCTCAGGACCTCAGATAGGTCAGAACGGCCAGCACCCGGCGGTGATCCCCGTCACTAGGGGAAAGCCCAAGCTTCAGAAAGATATTGCTGACATGTTTCTCGACCGCGCCATCGCTCACGACCAGCTGCTTGGCGACCGCCGAGTTCGTCCGCCCCTCGGCCATCAGCCCGAGGACCTCACGCTCGCGGGGCGTCAGCCCCGCCAGCACGTCCTGCTTCCGGCTCCGGCCCAGCAGCTGGGCGACGACCTCGGGGTCCAGCGCGGTCCCGCCCCTGGCCACCCGTACGACGGCGTCCACGAACTCCCTGACCTCGGCCACCCGGTCCTTGAGCAGATACCCCACGCCCCGGCTGCTGCCGGCCAGCAGCTCCGTGGCGTACTGCTCCTCGACGTACTGGGAGAGCACCAGCACCCCGACCTCCGGATGGTCCCGGCGCAGCCGTACGGCGGCTCGTACCCCCTCGTCGGTGTGGGTCGGCGGCATCCTTACGTCCGCGACCACCACATCCGGCAGCGCGCCCTGGGCCGCCAGATCGCCCACGGTCTTGATGAGCGCTTCCCCGTCCCCGACACCGGCGACGACATCGTGTCCGCGGTCGGTCAGCAGCCGGGTCAGGCCCTCCCGAAGCAGTACTGAGTCCTCGGCGATGACGACCCGCACTCTGTCCTCCACGATGCTGTAGCCCCCATAGATGAGATCTGTCCCCTGTGCCCTCCAGCATCCCAGTATTCGGACCGCTCCGCGCCTACCCGCAAGGAAATGGGACCACCGCCTCGCGAGAGCCTGCCTCGCGAGAGCCTCCCGGGTGGGGGCACCCGGGAGACATCACTTCGCACGACATCACTCCGCACGATGTCGCTCCATGGGCGTCAGCCCCGCCAGGGCAGCTCCGCCGTCACCGTCGTCGGACCGCCGGCCGGGGAGTCGATGACCAGGATCCCGTCCACCGCGTCCAGCCGCTCCGCCAGCCCGGCCAGACCGCTGCCCGCCGTCGCGTCCGCCCCGCCCCTGCCGTCATCCGTGACCTGAAGCATCAGTCGGTCCTGCGTCTGCCACACCTCCACCGCCGCCCGGCTCGCCCTGGAGTGCTTGCTGATGTTCTGGAGCAGCTCGGAGACAGTGAAGTAGGCGATCCCCTCGATCGCGGCGGCCGGCCGGTACGGAAGATCCACCTCCACCTTCACCGGGACCGTGCAGCGCGAGGCGACGGCGGAGAGCGCCGCGTCCAGTCCCCGGTCGGTGAGGACGGCCGGATGGATGCCGCGCGCCAGATCGCGCAGCTCCTGGAGCGCCGTCTTCACCTCGCCGTGCGCCTCATCGACCATGCGCGCCGCGGCCTCCGGGTCCTCCGCCAGCTTCTCCTTCGCCAGCCCCAGATCCATGGCCAGGGCCACCAGCCGGGCCTGCGCGCCGTCGTGCAGATCCCGCTCGATACGGCGCAGATCGGCGGCGGCCGTGTCGACCACCACCCCCCGGTCCGACTCCAGCTCCGAGACCCGGGTGGCCAGCCGGGACGGGCCGAGCAGCCCGACCACCAGCAGCCGGTCCACGGTCGCCAGGGCCCGTATCAGCCAGGGCGAGAAGAGCACCAGCACCAGCCCCACCACGGAGGTGGCGGCTATCTCGAACGGGGTGTCCAGAAAGAAGCCGTCCCCCGCGCCGTCGCTGTAGATCGCGATACCCGACTGGTCGAGATGGCTGGGAAACACCCAGTGCCACAGCGGATACGAGAACAGCCCCCAGCCCACGCTCCAGAACGTCAGGGACACCACGAACGCGAACAGCGCCCACGGGAAATGCAGGATCGCGTAGAGCAGATGGCGCCAGGACACCCCGCTCTTCAGCACCGCGCCGACCCAGGACATCAGCCCGCTCTTCGCACCACGGGCCGGCGCCGGATCCGGCACATCGAGCCCCAGCAACCCCCGCGCCCGCGCCCGCTCCATCATCCCGAAGCCGCGGCAGCCGGCCAGCCCCACCGCCAGCACGGGCACCCCGAGGAAGGTGACCAGCAGCCCCGCCCCGAGCGCGATGGTCGCCATCGCGTAGCCGAACAGCACGGCGCTGATCGGCAGGCTGAGCAGCAGATAGCCGAACTCGCGCCAGGTGCGTCCTTCGAACGGGGCACGCAGGGCCGGCGGAAGGAAGTGGGGCCGCGTCTGCGATCCGTAATCCAAGGCCATGGGTGTGGTCCGTTCTGGGAGCGGGCTGAGGGAGAGCGGGCTGTGTGCTGCCATGTCCTCCATGCTCCCGGGGCCGGAGCACCCGCACCATGAGGCCGGTCTCAGTCTTCACCCTGGGGTTTTCCCCACCCCCGAGGTGTGGCTGCGCCCGCCCCAAGCCCCGCTCAGCCCTTTCCGCGCCGCCGCCACGGCAGCTCCGCCGTGACGATCGTCGGCCCGCCGGCCGGGGATTCCAGGACGAACAGGCCGTCGACCGCGCCGAGCCGCTCGGACAGCCCGGACATGCCCGTACCGCCGTCCAGCCGCGCGCCACCGCGCCCGTCGTCCTGCACCTGGATCAGCAGCCTGTCGTCCCGCCGCCACACATCCACCGACGCCATCCGTGCCGCGCTGTGCTTGCTGACGTTCTGGAGCAGTTCGGAGACCGTGAAATACGCGATGCCCTCGATCGCCTCGGCGGGCCGCTCGTCCAGATCGACGGTCACCTTCACCGGGACCGTGCAGCGCGAGGCGATGGCGGAGAGCGCCGCGTCCAGTCCCCGGTCGGTGAGGACGGCCGGATGGATGCCGCGCGCCAGATCGCGCAGCTCCTGCAGCGCGAGCTTCACCTCGCCGTGTGCCTCGTCCACCATGCTCGCCGCCGTCTCCGGGTCCTCCAGCAGCTTCTCCTTGGCAAGGCCGAGCCCCATGGCCAGGGCCACCAGCCGGGCCTGCGCGCCGTCGTGCAGATCTCGCTCGATACGCCGCAGATCGGCGGCGGCCGTGTCGACCACCACCCCCCGGTCCGACTCCAGCTCCGCGATCCGCCGCTCCAGCTCGTCGGAGGGCGAGAGCAGCGCCCGCACCATCGCCCGGTCGACATTGGTGAGCCCGCGCACCACATAAGGAAGGACCGGCCAGAACGCGACGAGACCGGTCAGGGTGACGGCGAACGTCAGCACGCCCCAGGGCAGCCGGATGAACTCGTACAGCACGGTCCGCCAGGCCACCGGATCCTTCAGCCCGGCCCATATCCGGCCGAGAAGCCCGTCGGGACGCCGGCCCGGACCGTACAGCGGACTCGGCTCGTCGATCCGCACCCCGAGCAGCGCGCGCGCCCGCGCCCGCTCCGCCCGGCCGAGCAGCCGCGCCCCCGCGAGCCCGCAGACCAGCCACGGCAGCCCGATCACCGTCACCGAAAGGCCCGCGCCGATCGCGACCGTGATCACCACATAGACAAAACCGACCAGGGAAGCCGGAAGGTTCACCAGGAGATGCGCGATCTCCTTCCAGGTGTGCCGGCCGAACGCGAAGCGCGCGGGTGGCGGACGGTCATCGTCGGGGAGGCTGCTGCGCACGGTCATAAGGACCAAGCCTGCACGCAGCGAATCGCGCGCGCCATGGGGTAGCTGGGCCAGCCGGAAGTAGGGATAACCCCACTATGCGGGACGCGGCTGCTTACCGAACCTTTAACAGGGCCTAGACTCCCGTCCGTACAGATCGTCGGAGAAGCTGCTACGAGGTCAGGGAGCGAGGGGCGGACGTGTCGCAACCGGCCGTTCTCGCGTCGGACTACTTCCAGAGCTATTCGGTGGTCGGACTGCTCGCGGTCGTCGGCGTGCTGTTCGTCGCCGTCGCCTTCGGGGCGGGCCGACTGCTGCGGCCGGTGGTGCCGACGCCGGAGAAACTGCTCACCTATGAATGCGGTGTGGACCCCGTGGGCGAAGGCTGGGCACACACCCAGGTCCGTTACTACGTCTACGCGTTCCTCTATGTGGTCTTCGCCGTCGACTCGATCTTCCTGTTCCCCTGGGCGACCGTCTTCGCCGCCCCCGGATACGGTGCCACGACGCTGGTCGAGATGTTCATCTTCCTCGGCTTCCTGGCCGTAGGACTGCTCTACGCATGGAAGAAGGGCGTCCTGGAATGGACGTGACCCCCACTCCCGTACCCGAACTCCTGCCGACCGTGTCCGCCGTCGGTCCCGCCGGAAGCGGAGACGCGACCGGAGACGCGACCGGAAGCGGAAAGCGGCTCGGTGTGCTCTCCCGGCTGGCCCCGCAGCCCATGAAGGTGGTCCTCAACTGGGGCCGCCGCTACAGCCTCTGGGTCTTCAACTTCGGGCTCGCCTGCTGCGCGATCGAGTTCATCGCCGCCTCCATGGCCCGGCACGACTTCATCCGGCTCGGAGTGATCCCGTTCGCCCCGGGACCGCGCCAGGCCGACCTGATGGTCGTCTCCGGCACCGTCACGGACAAGATGGCGCCCGCCGTGAAGCGGCTGTACGAGCAGATGCCCGAGCCCAAGTACGTGATCTCCTTCGGCGCCTGCTCCAACTGCGGCGGGCCGTACTGGGACTCCTACTCCGTCACGAAGGGCGTCGACCAGGTCATCCCGGTCGATGTATACGTACCGGGCTGCCCGCCCCGCCCCGAGGCGCTGCTCCAGGGCATTCTGAAGCTCCAGGAGAAGATCGCCCGCGAATCGCTCGGCGAGCGCTACGCCTCGGCCGGCCGGCCCTCGGCCGCCGCACTGCGCAGCGGACTGGTCACCCCGCCACCGCCGCCGGCCCCGACGCCGGGGGAGGGCGCTTCGTGAACGCATACGACCGGCTGCCGGACGCCGCCGCCGAGATCTTCGGCGAGGGGGCCACGGCCGAGCGGACGTACGACCTGCTGACGGTCGATGTCCCCGCCGAGTCCTGGATCCCCGCCCTCGAAACGGCCCGCGACCAGCTGGGCTGCACCTACTTCGACTGGCTGAGCGCGGTCGACGAGCCGGGCACGGGCTTCCGTGTCTGTGCCCATGTCGTTGCCCTGGAGGGCGGTACGGTCCGCCGGCTGCTGGTCCGTACGACCGTCCCGCACGACACGGCCGTCCTGCCCACGGCCGTCGGGGTCTACGCGGGCGCGGGCTGGCACGAGCGGGAGACGCACGAGATGTTCGGCGTCTCCTTCTCCGGCCACCCCCATCTCGTTCCCCTCCTGCTGCCCGAGGAGTTCGAGGGGTACCCGCTGCGCAAGGACTTCGTCCTGGCGGCCCGCGTCGTCAAGGCCTGGCCGGGTGCGAAGGAGCCGGGGGAGTCCGAGCACGGCGGCCCCAAGCGGCGCCAGATGCTCCCGCCCGGTGTCCCCGACCCGAACGAGTGGGGCCCGCTCAAGGGCCAGTTGCCCCCGGCCCCGGCCCGCGCCGCCCGCACCCGCGCTGCGGGTGCGGGCGGCGCGGGTGCCGGAGGCGCGACGGGCGACCGCCCGGTCCGCCGCGCGCGCAGCGTCACACAGGGTTCGGCGAGCCAGCAGCCGGAGGGCCCGACCCCGGACGCGCCCTGGCGCAAACCCCCTCCGGCGACGGAGGACAACGGAAGCGCCACCGAACGCCCTGAGAACAAGGGTCCCCAGAGCGACGGTCCTCAGAGCGAAGGCCGTCAGAACGAGAGCCCCGAGAACGAGAGCCCCGAGAACGAGAGCCCCGAGAACGAGAGCCCCGAGAGCGACCGCCGCCCCGGAGGAGACGCGTGAACGACGTACTCGACGTCGCCCTCCGGCTGGTCGTCGTCTTCGCCGTGTTCCTGGTCGTTCCCCTCGTCGTCGGTCAGACCGAGCACAAGGTGATGGCCCATATGCAGGGCCGTCTCGGCCCCATGCACGCGGGCGGTTTCCACGGCTGGGCCCAACTCGTCGCGGACGGGGTGAAGTTCGCGCAGAAGGAGGATGTGGTCCCGGCCAACGCCGACCGCCGTATCTTCCAACTCGCCCCGGCCGTCGCCCTTCTCCCGTACCTCCTGGTGCTGGTCGCCATCCCCATCGGTCCGAGCGAGGGCGCGGTCGGCCAGGTCGTCGACGCGGGCATCTTCTTCGTGCTCGCCGTGATGGGCATCGGGGTGCTCGGCTCGCTCATGGCGGGCTGGGCCTCCGCCAACAAGTTCTCCCTTCTCGGCGGGCTGCGTACCGCCGCACAACTGCTCGCGTACGAGCTGCCGATGCTGCTCGCCGCCGCCTCCGTCGCGATGGCGGCCGGCACCGTCTCCCTGCCCGGCATCCTCAACGCCTTCGAGTGGTGGTGGCTGCCCTGGCAGATCGTCGGTGCCCTGGTCTTCTTCGTCGCGGGTCTCGCGGAACTCCAGCGCCCGCCCTTCGACATGCCGGTCGCCGACTCCGAGATCATCTTCGGCGCCTACACCGAATACACGGGCCTGCGCTTCGCGCTCTTCCTGCTCGCCGAGTACGCGGGCATCGTCGTCCTCTGCGGACTGACCACCGTCCTCTTCCTCGGCGGCTGGCACGGCCCGCTCGGCGCCGACGGACTCGGCTGGGTCTGGACGCTCCTCAAGACGGCCGTGCTCGCGTTCATCGTCATCTGGTTGCGCGTGAGCTACCCGCGGCTGCGTGAGGACCAGTTGCAGAAGCTCGCCTGGACCGTTCTCATCCCCCTCGCTCTCGCGCAGATCGCGCTCACCGGCATCGTGAAGGTGGCGATCAACTAGTGGCCCCCTCGTTTCCCGGCTCCGGCCTGGCCAAGGGCCTGGCCGTCACCCTGCGGACGATGACCAGGAAAACCGTCACCCGGCAGTATCCGGAAGCACAGCCCGAACTGCCGCCGCGTACCCGCGGGGTGATCGGACTGTTCGAGGAGAACTGCACGGTCTGCATGCTCTGCGCCCGTGAGTGCCCCGACTGGTGCATCTATATCGACTCCCACAAGGAGACGGTCCCGGCCGCCGCCCCCGGTGGCCGCGAGCGCAGCCGTAACGTCCTCGACCGGTTCGCCATCGACTTCGCGCTCTGCATGTACTGCGGTATCTGCATCGAGGTCTGTCCTTTCGACGCTCTCTTCTGGTCGCCGGAGTTCGAGTACTCGGAGACGGACATCCGTGACCTCACCCACGAGCGGGACAAGCTCCGCGAGTGGATGTGGACGGTGCCCGCGCCGCCCGCTCTCGACCCGGCCGCCGAGGAGCCGAAGGAGCTCGGCGCCGCCCGCAAGACCGCCGAGAAGCTCGCGACGGCTGCCCGGCGCGAGCCGGAACAGGAGGGGGGCGAGTGAGCCTCGCAGCGCACGGCTTCCTGTCACCCAGCGGGGTCGAGATCGCCTTCCTCCTCGTCGGTCTGGTCACCTTCGGCGCGGCCCTCGTCACCGTCACGACCAAACAGCTGGTGCACGCCGCCCTCTGGCTGGTTGTCACGCTCGGCGGCTTGGCCGTCGAATATCTGCTGCTCACGGCGGAGTTCATCGCCTGGGTGCAGGTCCTGATCTATCTCGGTTCCGTGGTGGTCCTCCTCCTCTTCGGGCTCATGCTCACCAAGGCGCCCATCGGCCGCTCCCCGGACGCCGATTCGGGCAACCGCCCGGTCGCCCTCGCGGTCGCCGTCGTCGCGGCCGTGTCCCTTGTCTGGGTGGTCGTCGACGCGTTCCGTACGACCTGGATCGACCTGGACGGGCCGGCCCAGGGCTCCACCGAAGTGACCGGTCACTTCCTGTTCCGCAACTGGGTGCTGCCCTTCGAGGCGCTCTCCGTGCTCCTGCTGGCCGCGCTCGTCGGCGCGATCGTGCTCTCCCGGAAACGCGGCGCGACAGCGAACAGCAACGCCCCGAAGGACAGCAGCGCCCCGAAGAACAGCACCGCCGCCAAGAACGGCACCGCCGCCAAGAACAGCCGTAGCGGTAAGGAGCAGCGCTGATGCATCTCGCCTATCCCGCCGTGCTCGCGGCCCTCCTGTTCTGCACCGGGCTGTACGGAGTGCTCGCGCGGCGCAACGCGATCCTCGTCCTGATGTCCGTCGAGCTGATGCTCAACGCCGTCAACCTCAATCTGGTCGCCTTCGACGTCTGGCTCCGCGACACCCTGCACGCCGGCCAGGCGCTCACCCTCTTCGTCATCGCCATCGCCGCCGCGGAGATCGGCATCGGCCTGGCGATCGTCCTGATGGTCTACCGCAACCGCGGCACCTCGGACATCGACAGACTCCGCGACACCGCGGAAGGCCCCGGCAGCCCCGACACCCCCGGGAGCGCCGGGCCGGAAGCGACCGACGCCCGCCCGGCGCAGAAGGCCGAGGCCACCGCGTGACCACCACGACCCTCGCCGTTCTCGTCCCCCTCCTGCCCTTCCTGGGCGCCGTCGCCGGGCTGCTGCTCGGCCGCGTCTCACCCGGGTTCGTACGCCCGCTGGCCATCCTGCCGACCCTGGCCGCCGCGGCGTTCGCCATCGTCGTGGCCGTACGCCAGGGCGGCGGCGACGGCGACGGGAAGGCACCGCTGGACGCGGCGACCCAGCTCACCCCCACCGGCTCGGTCCCCATCGACCTCGCCCTGCACATCGACGGCTTCGCGGCTCTGGTCGCCGTCCTCGTCGGCGTCGTCGCGTCGTGCGTGCAGATCTACTCGACGGGCTATCTGCGCGGCGACGCGCGTTACCCCTCGTACGCGGCTCTGGTCTCGCTCTTCACCTCCGCCATGCTGCTCGTCGTCTACTCCGGCGACCTGATGGTGCTGCTGGTCGGCTGGGAGATCATGGGCATCTGCTCGTACTTCCTCGTCGGCCACTACTGGGAGACGCCCGAGGCGCGCGCGGCCTCCCTCAAGGCCTTCCTCGTCACCAAGCTCGGTGATGTCCCCTTCCTGATCGGGCTGTTCGCGCTCGCCTCCGACGCCGGGACGTTCCGCATCACCGGCGTGCTGAAGACGGTCGCCGACGGCGGCCTCGACCACCCCACCCTGATCGCGCTGCTGCTGCTCGCGGGTGTGGCCGGCAAGTCCGCGCAGTTCCCTCTGCACACCTGGCTGCCCGACGCGATGGCGGGCCCCACACCCGTCTCCGCGCTGATCCACGCCGCGACGATGGTCGCCGCCGGTATCTACTTCGTGGCCCGGCTCCTCCCCGTCTTCGCCGCCTCGGCCGCCGCCCTGGTGGTGCTCGCCGTGATGGCCGCGATCACGATGGTCGGCTCGGCGCTCGCCGCCCTCGCGCAGGACGACATCAAGCGGGTCCTCGCCTACTCGACCATCGGCCAACTCGGCTATATGTCGGGCGCCCTGGCCGTGGGCGACCGTGGCGCGGCCGTCTTCCATCTCATCGCGCACGGCGCGTTCAAGGCGCTCCTCTTCCTCGGTGCCGGTGTGATCATCCATGCCGCCGGCACCAACTCGCTGGCCGCCATGTCCCGGATGCGCGGCCTCTCCCAACGCATCCCGGACGCCTACTGGACGGTGACGGTCGCACTGCTCGCGCTCGCCGCGATCCCTCCCTTCGCCGGCTTCTTCTCCAAGGAGTCGGTCCTCGTCGCCGCCGAGCACACGGCCTTCGGCGAATCCGGCGGCGCCGCCCCGGGAGCCGCGGGCTGGACCGTGCTGATCGCCGGGCTGCTCACCGCCCTCCTCACCGCCGCATACGCGGCCCGACTCTGGCTGCTCACCTTCCGCGGCCGGGGCACCGAGGTCCCCGACTACGGCAAGCAGCCCCTCTCCATGAACGCCGTCCTGTGGGTGCTCGCCATCCCCTCCATCGGCCTCGGTCTGGCCATCGGCTATCTCCCCGGCTGGTTCGACGGACACAGCCTCGCCCCGAACCTCACCACGTCCGTCCTGGGCACGGGCGTCGCACTCGTCGGCGGTCTGATCACCTACGGCTGCTGGCGGCACAGCTCGGCGCTGGCCTCCCGCACCCCCATCGGGGCCGTCGTCCACCACCCCGACACGGAGCCCGCCCTCGCGGAGAGGGAAGCCATCGAGATCCACACCCAGGTGTACGGCTCCATCGCGGGCGCCCCCGACCCCGCGGACCCCGCCCGCCTCCTGCTGGGGCCGCTCCACCGCCACGCGGCGGCCGGCTTCCATCTCGACGCCGTCTACCACCGTCTGTTCGTACGCCCCGTCCTGGCAGCCGCCCAGCTGGTCCGTTTCCTCGACCGCGAGGTCGTCGACACGTACGTACGCGGCGCGGGCACCGGCGCCGGCTGGCTCGGCACCGCCGTACGCCGCGCCCAGACCGGAAACGTGCAGACCTACCTCAGCGCCCTGCTGGCCGGCTCCGTCGTCCTGGCGATCGCCGCCGTACTCGTCGCCGCCGGAGCGTGAGCCGTGATCGATATCAGTGAGTCCGTGATGCAGTTCCTTCTCGCGTTGATCGTCGTCGGGCCGCTCATCGGGGCCGTCGCGGCGCTCCTCCCGGCCCCGCCAGGACTGCGGGGCAAGAGCCCCGACCAGGCCGTGCTGCGCCACGGCGTGACCGTGACCGGCGCGATCCTCATCGCCACGATCGTCCTGGCACTCGGCTTCGACCATGACCAGCCGTCAAAGATGCAGGCCACGACGGACATCAGCTGGATCGCGGCGCTGGACGTCCGGATCCACCTCGGCATCGACGGCATTTCCCTCCCCCTTCTGGTCCTGACCGCGCTGCTGACCTTCCTCTGCGCGCTCTACAGCTACTTCAAGCAGCGAGATCAGCGGCCGACGCCGCCGCCCAAGGGCCCCTCGCCCAAGGGATTCGTCGCCCTGCTGCTCCTGCTGGAGTCCGGCACGCTGGCGACCTTCGCCGTCCTCGACCTCGTGCTCTTCTTCCTGGCCTTCGAGATGGTGCTGATCCCGATGTACTTCCTCATCGCCCGCTGGGGCGGCTCGGAAGGCGTCACCGGCGGCAGGCAGGCCGCCGCCTGGAAATTCATCCTCTATACGCTGCTCGGCTCCGTGGTCATGCTGCTCGGCCTGCTGCTGATCGGGCTCAACGCGGGCACATTCGACATGGTGGCACTCGCCACTGACAACGGCCGTGGGCTCAGCACATCCGTGCAGCTCATCGCCGTTCTGGCGATCGGCCTCGGCCTCGCGGTCAAGACCCCGATGTGGCCGCTGCACAGCTGGCTGCCCGACGCCCACACCGCCGCCCCGACCGTCGGCTCGGTGCTCCTCGCCGGCGTGCTGCTCAAGATGGGTACGTACGGCTTCGTCCGTATCATCCTGCCCATCGCCCCCGACGGCATGCGGACCTTCGCGCCGTATCTCGCCGCCTTCGCCGTCGTCGGCATCATCTACGGCTCCCTGGCCTGTCTCGCCCTGGCCAAGCAGGGCGCGGGCGGCGACCTCAAACGGCTGATCGCGTACTCCTCCGTCGGCCACATGGGCTTCGTCCTGCTCGGCATCGCGACCATGACACCCACCGGAGTCAACGGCGCGCTCTTCGCCAACATCGCTCACGGCCTCATCACCGGCCTGCTGTTCTTCCTGGTCGGAGCCGTCAAGGAGCGGTACGGCAGCGCCGACCTGGACACGCTCGCCGGAGCGACAGGCGCCGCGCTCTACGGCCGCGCCCCCCGCCTCGGCGGCCTGCTCGCCTTCGCGGCCGTCGCCTCCCTCGGCCTGCCCGGCCTCGCCGGGTTCTGGGGTGAGATGCTCGCGATGTTCGGGGCCTTCAACCCCGCGGAGGGGCTGAGCCGCCCCGCCTTCCTCACCTTCATGGTGATCGCCGGCTTCGGCACGCTGCTCACCGCCGCGTATCTGCTGATCGTCGTACGCCGCGTCTGCATGGGCGCGCAACCGCAGGCAGCCCCGCGGGAAGCCCAGCGCGAGGCGCCGCGTGCAGGAGCGCCGGAGCCGGCGCGCTTCGCCGACGTCCAGACCTATGAGTTCGCCGCCTGGACCCCGCTCGTCGCCCTCACCGTCCTCGCCGGACTCTGGCCCGCGGTCCTGCTCGGCCTCACCGACCCCGCCGTGCAGAAGCTCCTCGCAGGAGGCAAGTCGTGAACGTGGCCGCCGAGAGCGCCGCCGCCGGCGCCAGCCTCGTCCAGTCGATCGACTGGCTCGCGATCGCGCCCCCCACCATCACGGCGGTGGTCGCCCTGGTCGTGCTGGTCGCCGATCTCTTCGTACCGGAGCACCGCAAACCGCTCCTCGGCGCTATCGCGATCGCCGGTCTCGTCGCCGGGCTCCTCACCCTCCTCCCGCTGCGCGCCGGTGACCGCTCGACGTTCTGCCTCACCGCCGACGCCGACGTCTGCAGCTACACCGCCGACCACTTCGCGCTGGTCATCCAGCTGCTGGTGCTCGGAGGAGCGCTGCTCACCGCGCTGATCTCGCTCCACGACAGCAGGAAACTCCCGGTAGGGGAGTACTGGTTCCTGCTGCTCGCCTCGGCCGCCGGCGCCGCGCTGCTGCCCGCCTCGCGTGATCTCGCCACTCTGGTCGTCGCCCTCGAAGTGGCGTCACTGCCCGTGTTCGCCCTCGTCGGACTGCGGCGCGGCGACCGGCTCTCCTCCGAGGCCGCGCTGAAGTTCTTCCTCTCGTCGGTGACCGCGACCGCCGTGATGCTGCTGGGCGTCAGCTTCGTGTACGCCGCGACCGGCACCCTCCACCTCACCCGGATCGCTGCGGAACTGGGCCATGTCCCCGGCCAGCTGGACACCCTCGCCAAGGCGGGCGTCGCCCTCACGCTCGTCGGCTTCGCCTTCAAGACGGCCGCCGCCCCGTTCCACTTCTGGGTGCCCGACACCTATGTGGGCGCGCCCCTGCCCATCGCCGGGTACCTCTCCGTCGTCGGGAAGGCGGTCGGCTTCTCCGGCCTCATCCTGGTGACCGTCATCGCGTTCCCCTCGTACCGGGAGGTGTGGGGCCCGGTCCTCGCGGTCATCGCCGCGCTCACCATGACCCTCGGCAATGTCGCCGCACTGCGGCAGTCGGCCACCCGCGCGTGGAGCGCGGTACGGCTGCTGGCCTGGTCGTCCGTGGCCCAGGCGGGCTATCTCCTGGTGCCGATCGCCGCCGCGGCGTACGCGGGCGGCGACCGGATCGGATCCACCGTCGCGTACGCCCTGATGTACGCCGTCGTGAACCTCGGCGCCTTCGCGGTCGTCGTGCTGGTGGCCCGTACGAAGCCGCTGAACCGCCTCGCCGACTACCAGGGCCTCTACGCGCGGCAGCCCCTCGTCGCCCTGGCGATGGGCTTCTTCCTGCTCTGCCTGGCCGGACTGCCGCCGGGCATCATCGGCCTGTTCGCCAAGGTCACGGTCTTCTCGACGGCCGTCGACGCCGGCCTCGGCTGGCTGGCCGTCATCATGGCCGCCAATGTGGTGATCGCGCTGTACTACTACCTCCAGTGGACGTCGGTCCTCTTCCGCGCGCCGGAGCCCGCTGAGGCCGGAAGCCCGGCCCCGGAGGCCGTTACCGGCGCGGCGGAGGCCGGCGACGTCGCCGTCACGATCGCGCTCACGGCCGCCGCCGCTGTCGCCCTCTCCGGGGTGCCCCAGCTCGTACTGCGCTTCGCCGGTACCGGCCTGTTCTGAGCCCCGTACCGAGCCCGTACGCCGGGTCGTCCGTACCCCGTACGCCGGGTCGCGCAGCACCACGCCCGCACCACCTCCCCGTACCACCGCCACCCGGACGGCGTACGCCCCTGTCCGGCCGCACAAGGGAACCCGTGCCGCCCGCCTGGCGTTGACCAGTACGGAAGGGTCCACTGAAGAGTGGAGCAGCACCAGCAAAGGGTTCCCCTGCCGCACCACTTGGAGGGCGTACCGTGCACCGCCGGCACAACGGGCTCAGGACCGCCGTACTCCTCGGGGGACTGTCCGCACTCATCATCGCGATCGGCAGTTTCTTCGGCAGTACGGGCCTGATCGTCGCGCTTCTCGTGGCGATCGGCACGAACGCGTACGCCTACTGGAACAGCGACAAGCTGTCCCTGCGCGCCATGCGCGCGCGCCCCGTCAGCGAGTTCGAGGCGCCTCAGCTCTACCGCATCGTCCGTGAGCTCTCGACCGCCGCCCGCCAGCCCATGCCACGGCTCTACATCTCGCCCACCCAGGCCCCCAACGCCTTCGCCACCGGCCGTAGCCCGCGCAACGCCGCCGTCTGCTGTACGGAAGGCATTCTCCAGATCCTGGACGAGCGCGAGCTGCGCGGAGTCCTCGGCCATGAGCTGAGCCATGTCTACAATCGGGACATCCTGATCTCGTCCGTCGCGGGAGCCCTCGCCTCAGTGGTGATGTTCCTGGTGAACTTCGCCTGGCTGATCCCCATCGGCCGGTCCGACGACGATGACGGCCCCGGCATCTTCGGCATGCTGCTGATCATGATTCTGGGCCCGCTCGCGGCCTCGGTCATCCAACTGGCGGTGAGCCGCTCGCGGGAGTATGAGGCCGATGCCTCGGGCGCCCGGATCACCGGTGACCCCCTCGCTCTGGCCAGCGCGCTGCGTAAACTTGACGCGGGGACGAAACAGCTTCCGCTGCCGCCCGAGCCACGGATCGAGACCGCGAGTCACATGATGATCGCGAACCCCTTCCGGCCCGGGGAAGGGGTCTCGAAGCTGTTTTCCACCCACCCGCCGATGGCGGAGCGCATCGCCCGGCTGGAACAGATGGCAGGTCGTCAACCATGAAGACAATCCTGAACGTCATATGGCTCGTACTGTGCGGCTTCTGGATGTGCCTCGGGTATGTGCTGGCGGGGTTGCTGCTCTGCATCACGATCATCGGCATCCCCTTCGGGGTGGCCGCGTTCCGTATCGGTATCTTCGCCCTGTGGCCCTTCGGCTATATGGCGGTCGACCGCCGCGACGCGGGAGCGCCCTCGTGCGTCGGCAATGTGCTGTGGCTGGTCCTCGCGGGCTGGTGGCTCGCCCTGGGCCATGTCTTCACCGGCATCGCCCTCTGCGTCACGATCATCGGAATCCCGCTCGGCCTGGCCAACTTCAAGCTGATTCCCATCTCGCTGATGCCGCTCGGCAAGGAAATCGTCCCCACCGACCAGCCGTTCGCGGCCCGCTGACCGGCCGCAGACCGCCCCCTGGCCGCCTGCTGATCGGCCACTGCCCCCGCCTTGCGTTTTCCCCGAATCGCCGCTATTCGCCGCGAGTGGTACGAGTTCTGTCCGGCCGGGCGGAATCCAGGTGCAACCGCCACCCGCCCGTACCGCGTCTTCCCAGGCACGACCGTACGAAAGGCAGGTTCAAGGCATGGGTGTCATCAGCTGGATCATTCTGGGACTTCTCGCCGGAGCCGCCGCCAAGATTCTGCTCCCCGGCCGGGACCCGGGCGGACTGGTCGGTACGACCCTCATCGGTATCGCGGGAGCCTTCATCGGCGGCTGGATCTCGGCGCGGTGGCTCGACCATCCCATCAGCAAGGAGTTCTACGACGGGGCGACGTGGATCTCGGCCATCGGCGGCGCTCTTGTGCTGCTCGTTCTCTACCGAGTTATTTTCGGCCACTCCCGAGCGCGCTGATCGGCCACTTCCGAGCGCGCCGGCCTCGACCCGCCGACTCCGCTACGTGAGGCCGGTCTCGCGCAGGGTGATGTTCAACCGGCCGCCGCGCAGGCCCGTGGCCGGGGCGGCCGTATCCGGATAGACCTTGGGCACCCCGTGGTACGCGAACCGCGACGGTCCCCCGAAGACGAAGAGGTCCCCGGAGGAGAGTTCGACATCCGTGTACGGCCGCCCCCGGCTCTCCGTATTGCCGAAGCGGAAGACACACCGGTCGCCGATGCTCAGGGACACCACCGGCGCCCCGGACTTCTCGTCCTTGTCCTGGTGCATCCCCATCTTGGCGCCGCCCTCGTAGAAGTTGATCAGCGCCGTGTCCGGGGTGTACGCCGCGCCGGCCGCCGGATCGCCGTACGCCTCCACCAGCGCCTCGCGCCCCAACTCGACGAGCCAGTCCGGGAACTCCGCGACCCGCGCGCCGTTCACATCGCCCGCGGTACGGGTGTACGCGTACGGCTGCCAGTGCCAGCCCACGCAGACGGTCTGTACGGACATCACACCGCTGTTCGGCAGCACCGTGTGCCGGATCGGTACCGGCCCTCGGGCCCAGCCACGGCAAGCGTCCACCAGTTCCCGCTGCCGCTCATCCGACAGCCAGGAGGGCACGTGCACGGCGCCGGGAGCGACGACGGCTCGCGGCCTCGGGAACAGGTCCCCGCTCATCGCACCAGCGCGCCCTCCAGGCCGAGGAGCCGCTCCTTGCTGTCCACCCCGCCCGCGTACCCCCGCAGCGCCCCGTCCGCGCCGATCACCCGATGACACGGCCGTACGACGAGCAGCGGATTCCGCCCGATCGCGGTCCCCACGGCCCGCACCCCGGCCCCGGACGAGCCGACCTGCCCGGCGATCTGCCCGTACGTCACGGTCTCGCCGTACGGAATGGCGTCCACCGCCTGCCAGACCCGCCGCTGGAAGTCCGTACCGCTGTCCGTGTACTCGATCCGGAACCGCGTGAGCGTGCCCTCGAAGTACGACCTGAGCTGTCCGGTGATCTCCTCGAACGCCTCCGGCGCCCGGACCCATCCGTCCTGGACGACGGCCGCGCCCTTCTGTCCCCGCAGCGAGAGCGAGGCAAGCGCGACGCCGCCCTTCGCGGTGGCGGACTCCTCGCCGACGAGCAGCAGTTCGCCCAGGGGGCTGTCGATCGTCGTGTACATGGTCCCGGTCATCACTCGTTCCTCTCCTCGCAGAGCGTTCAGCTGTCCACGAGTCGCGTTCAGCAGTCCCGTTCAGCTGCTACGAGTAACGAGTCTCCGCCTCCCGAACCGCGGAAGCTGGCGGAATTCGGACAGCGCGCCCGGCGGCGGCGGCCGGCGCGGGTGCGGAGCGCCCGCCCGCACCCGCGCCGGCCACATCACCCGTCGCCGTCCACATCAGCGGTCGCCGCCTACGCCACCGGTCGTTCCCGCGTCACCGGTAGTTCACGAACTGGAGCGCGAAGTCGAAGTCCTGCCCCTTGAGCAGGGAGATCACGGTCTGCAGGTCGTCGCGGCTCTTCGAGCTGACCCGCAGCTCTTCGCCCTGCACCTGCGCCTTGACGCCCTTGGGGCCCTCATCGCGGATGATCTTCGCGACCTTCTTGGCGTTGTCCTGGGAGATGCCTTCCTCGATCGACGCGAAGATCTTGTACTCCTTGCCGGACAGCTGGGGCTCGCCCGCGTCCAGCGCCTTGAGGGAGATCCCGCGCTTGATCAGCTTGGACTGGAAGACGTCGAGGATCGCGCTGACCCGTTCCTCCGAGTTCGCCTGCATGAGGATCTTCTCGCCGGACCAGCCGATCGAGGCGCCGACGTTCTTGAAGTCGTAACGCTGCGAGATCTCCTTCGCTGCCTGGTTGAGGGCGTTGTCGATCTCCTGCCGCTCGACCTTCGAGACGATGTCGAAACTGGAGTCGGCCATGTCCTGTGGCTCCTTGTATCGGTGCTGTTCGGGTGCTCATCGCATGCTCGCTGAGCGACCGGACACCGCCGGCCGCTGCCGTAAAGCCTAGTCACCCACGCCCGTCCCGAGTGCTGATCAATCCGGTGGCAGAGCACCCCCGGGCATCGGGTATCGTTTACGTCGTTGCCAGGGAGCACCGCCCACAGCGGCCTCTCCACCAGGCAACGACATCCCATGGCGGTGTGCCCGAGTGGCCAATGGGAGCGGACTGTAAATCCGTCGGCTTAGCCTTCCCAGGTTCGAATCCTGGCGCCGCCACGCGATAAAAACGGCCCCTGATCTGCGGAAACGCAGGCCAGGGGCCGCTTTCTTGTGGGAAGAGACGACGGCCGTATGGCGAAGGTCATACAGCCATGAGGCCGCTCGGCCACCTTCGTTCACCGGAGAAGTGCAACCGGGCCTGGTGGGAAGGGCGCAGGTGGGAAGGGCGAAAGTGGGAAGGGTGCAGGCCCCGGACGGCCTTGCGCGGCCAATGCGTTCACCGGGCAATACGTCGAAGGCCCGACCGGGAACGGGAATCCGGTCGGGCCTTCGACGTAGGTGATCGCGGCCCCGGTACCAGTCCTTGGATATCAGTCCTTGGACCGTGTGCCGGGACGAGGAGCTTTCTCAGCCGGTCCGGCGGAGAGATAGGTGGTGCGAATGACGCCGGCGTCGGACTTCGGGCCGCTCCGAGTGGCCGACGTCGCTTCCAGTAGTCGGGAGGTCTTGGGGTCGATGATCAGGCGACTGCTCCCGTACCCCATCTTCAGTTCCACGGCGGTGCCGCTGCGTCCCGCACTGTCCTTGACATGGCCGACCAGGCCTACGTCCGGGATGTCGGCGAGGACCTCGAAGAGCGCGGCACGCAGCCGGGGGCCCGCGGGTGCGTTACTCAGAAGAGAATCGATGCCGTTGAAGAGATTCTTCTCGGCGTCGGGTCCGGTGGCTCCATTGAGGAGCTTTGCCCTGAGCGCCTTCGGCTCCGTCGGAAGGGTCTTCAGCTCGTCCCAGGTGATGATCTCGCTGTTGACCCGGCCGGACACGATCGGGCCAACACGCCACGATGTCTGCTCATGGCGACCGGGCTGTGCGACGTGGTAGCCGTTGGTCATCCGCGCACGGCCATTGGATGCCAGGGACCAGCCATTTGCCAGACCTGTGAACTCCATGACCTCGCTGTCGCCGAGGCCCGCGAGGAACCAACTGTTCCGGCCGAGCCACTCGGTCCGGGTCTCCGTGGGGTACACCCGACCGGGAAGCCCGGAGGTGACCCACGTACGCTTCTTCACCTTCCAGTACGGGGCGTTGGAGACGGACTTGGCACCAGCGGTGTCCGCCACGCTGTGGAGGAAACTCGCCGCGTCGGCCTCGGCTGCCGGCGGGCTGCTTCCGATACCGACGATGGGGTAGACGGCCGCGCCTGTCGCGATGGCCGCAACCGCCGCGGCGGAGACCAGGATCCGCCGCATACGGTCGCGCCGGGAGGCGAGGGGCACCACCGTGTCGCTCTTCGCCGCGGCGGCGCGTACCGCCGTGAGTGCGGCGCTGACGGCCGCGGGGCTCGGCGGGGCGACGTCGGCCGCGGCCCGCAGACGGTCGGCGCCGGGGAAGTCGAGGACGTCCACCTCGTGCTTGGTCATGCGAAGTCTCCTGTCAGCGAAAGCGATGGGGTGGAGTCGAGCGCGGCGCGCAGCCGGGTACGGGCGCGGTGCAGCCGAGAGCGGGCCGTGCCCGCGGGGATGCCGACCACGGCGGCGGCCTCCGAGGGCGTGAGCTGCTCCCAGGCGACGAGCAACAGCAGTTCGCGTTCCACGTTCGGCAGACCGGCCAGTGTGTGGCGGATCAGCGGCGCGACCGCCGCGGCGTCAAGTCGCTGGTCGATCGCGTGCCACGGATCGCTGCTCTCCTCGTTTCCGGGGAGCGCCCTCGCGTCCCGTTCGTGTCGGCGCCGGTGCGCGGCCAGCACGTTCCTGGCCACTCCGAAGAGCCAGGTGCGCGACGTGCCGCGGTTCACGTCGTACGTACCGCGGCCTGTGAAGGCCTGCAGCCATACCTCTGCCAGCAGATCGTCCGCGGCTCCCGGCGCCCGACGCGACAGATAGCCGTGCAGCGCCCCCGAATGCCGTACCACCAACAGCTCGAACGCCTCGGGCTCCCGTATCGAGCGGGTGAGTAGATCTTCGTCCGTTTCCACCGGACCTCCCATCGTCGCCGCGTGGACAGCGGCCTCACCCTGTACTTGTCGCCAAGGCCCCGGAGCGTTCGCGCGGCGGCGCAGAGGCTCCCGTCCGGGCCGTTGCGCGCCCGCGGACCGTGGTGCCGGGCTCGCTGCTGTTCGGCCCGCCGGCAGCGGCGCCGTGCGACAGAGATGGCCCTTGATTCACGGAGACGTGGACCAAGGGCCATTCCCATGTCCGTCCGTCCAGCCAGGCCGTCCGTCCGGCCGGCCGTCCGGTCAAGGCCGCGCTACGGCGCTACCTTCGCAACACGCCCTAGCCACCCGGGGCCAGGTCGGCGAGCCGGAACGCCAGCTCCGTCTCCCGGTTGGCCAGGTCCGGTTCCACCCGTGGGTCGGTCTTGTACGACTCCAGCCGACAGCCCCAGTGCTCCACCCCGTCGACCACGGTCATGTCCCACTCCAGCCCCTCGTGCTCCGCCCACTCCCGCAGCCCACCGGCCACCTCCAACAGCCCATCGGGATGGCCGAGGTGGGTGATCGTCGCGTAGTGGCCGGCGGGCAGCGTCCCGACGCGGATCTCGCCCTCCGGCTCCGGCGCCGACACCAGCGGGACGCCGGCCTCCACCTCCGACTCGCCGTCCATGTCGACGGTGCGGTAGCGGAAGAACGGCGCCCCCTCCGGCTCCAGGCCCTGGCCGAGCACCCAGCCGATGAGCTCCGGCAGCCGGTCGGCGATCGTCGGGAATTCGTCCATACGGACGGATTTTCCGATGGCCACGTACGGCTGCTCGCCCCGTCGGACGATCTTCGGCAGGTGCACGCGCTTGCTCCCGTCCATGTCCTCTTCCTCTGAGTCGATGTCCTCGTTCGAGCCGATGTTCTCGCTACGCATGTCCTTGTTGCGCATGCCCTCGTTACACATGTCCTCGTTCATGAGAGCAAGGACAGCCCCAGGGCCCGGAACTCATCGTCCGCCCGCCGCGGCCTTCACGGCGTCGGCCACCGGCACCGTCCCGCCGATCAGCTCCAGCGTCAGACCCGCGGTCCCCGGGGTCCCCACCAACTGGGCCAGCACCGCCGCCACATCGTCGCGCGGCACCGGCCCCCGCCCCGTCGACTCCGCGAGCCGCACGAGCCCCGTCCCGAGGTCGTTCGTAAGGATCCCCGGCCGCAGGATCGTCCAGTCGAGCCCGGACCTGGACCGTACGTACGCGTCCGCCGCGCCCTTGGCCCGCAGATACGCGTCGAAGACCTCGTCGCCCCGGTGATCCGGGTTCGCGCCCATGGACGAGACGACGAGGTGACGGCGTACGCCCGCGCGCTCAGCGGCGTCCGCGAAAAGCACCGCCGCGCCCCGGTCCACCGTCTCCTTGCGGGCCGCTCCGCTCCCGCCGCCCGCGCCCGCGGCGAACACCGCCGCGTCCGCGCCCTTCAGCGCCGCGGCCACTTCCTCGACCGAGGCCGACTCCAGGTCCAGTACGACCGGTTCGGCACCGGCGTCGCGCAGATCCTCCGCCTGCGCGGGGTCGCGGATGATGCCCGCGGTCTCGTGTCCGCGCGCGGCGAGCAGGCGCTCCAGCCGCAGCCCGATCTGACCATGTCCTCCTGCAATCACGATTCGCATGCTCACGACCGTACGTCCGGGGCCGTTCACCGCTGACCCGCCATCCCGCTCAGGGGCCGGGGTTACCCAGGACGGACCGTCCCTGCCGGGGCAGTTCCAGCGCGACGGCCGCCGCCGAGTCGCAGTACTCCCGTACGGCGCTCGTCCGCGCCACCACCCGCCCGCGGTGAATGACGATCCTGCTGTACGCGAGGGACAGCACGCCCTCGATCCGCTCCCCGCGCACCGCCAGCAACTCCGCCGGAAAGCCCGCCTCTACCCGCACCTCGGGCAGCCCCATCGCCTCCCGCGCCGCCCCGCTCACCGCGTCGTACGCGTCCGCCGCCCGCATCCCGCCCTGCGACGCCAGCAGGTAGGCGGCCTCCAGCGGGTCCCCGCGCCCGACCGGATTCGATACGTCCCGCAGCGCCCCGCTGCCGGCCGCGATCCGCACTCCGGCCGCCCGCAGCAGCTGTACGGGGGCGACGCCGCGCTCTGCGCCCGGTAGCCCGGAGCCCCATGACTCCGCGCCGGGCGGCTCCGTACCCCGTCGGCCCGCGCCGCCGCGCCGGTCCGCGCCCACCCGCTCCACATCCGTGCGCTCCACGCCTCCGCAGCCGCCCTGCGGCAGACAGACCACCGTCACGCCGGCCGCCGCCAGCTGGCCGGCGGCCCGCGCCGCCGTCCCGGCGGGCAGCCTGGCCAGCCCCGCGCACGGCCCGAGCGTCACCCCGGGCCGCAGGCCGCCCGCCATCGCGGCGAGCCGGGCGAGCCGGACCGGATCGTCACCGTCCGTATGTAGATCGACGGGACAGCCGTGCTCGGCCGCGATCCCCAGCACCGCTTCCGCGTACCCGGCCGGATCCGGGTCCAGGTCGGGGCAGCCGCCCAACACCCCCGCGCCCATCTTCACCGCGTCCCGCAGCATCGCGAGCCCGTCGGCGCCCGCGAGGCCCGTGAGCAGGCGCGGTACGGCGACGGCGGTCAGATCGGTGAGACCGCGCAGCGAACGCCGGGCCTGGAGCACCGCCGCCATCCGGCCCAGCTCCTGCGCGTCCCCGATCCGAACGTGGGAGCGCAGCGCGGTCGCGCCGTGACCGAGCTGCAGCAGGGCGGCCTCGGTGGCGCGGCGCTGCACATCCTCGGGGGAGTAGGAGCCCGGTCCGTCGGGGGTGAGCGCGGTGAGGGCGGTGTCACTGTGGGCATGCGGCTCGGCCGGGGCGGGGAGCAGCAGATAACCGGCCAGATCCAGCCGCGTGCCGTGCGCGGCGAGACTGCCCGCCGTTCCCACGGCCTCGATCCGGCCCGAGCTGAGCCGTACGTCCACGGTGCGGCCGTCGGTCAGACGGGCGCCGCACAGGACGAGCGCGGTGGAGTCGGCCGGGGCTCCGTCGGACGGCTGCGGCTGCGGCTGCGGCTGGCTGTCGGGCATCGGGCTCCTGATGAGGGCTTTCTGGTCGGACTCCGGCGTGCACGTCACGCAGCGTGAGTCGAGCCTAGGGGCGCCTCAGCCGGCCTTCGAGGAGGAGCGCAATAGTCGTACCGGCGAGCCCACCAGTGGCGTACGGGACACCGCGGGACGCGTGGGGCGAGGGGCGGAAAACGGATTTGGGCGATCGGCAATCGACCGTGTAATGTCTTCATCGCTCGCCCCAATAGCTCAGTCGGTAGAGCGTCTCCATGGTAAGGAGAAGGTCTACGGTTCGATTCCGTATTGGGGCTCAGATGTTCGGTGATCCTCGCCTTCGGGCGAGGAGATCCAACATCGAAGCGGTGTAGCTCAGTCGGTAGAGCAAGCGGCTCATAATCGCTGTGTCACCGGTTCAAGTCCGGTCACCGCTACACAAAGTAGCCGATTGTGGGGTCGGTCCTTCGATCGGCTACTCTTTTCTGCGTTCATCCGTTCATCCGTTGTCCGTCCAAGGAGCACTCACGTGGCTGCCACCGACGTCCGCCCGAAGATCACGCTGGCCTGCGTGGAGTGCAAGGAGCGGAACTACATCACCAAGAAGAACCGGCGTAACAACCCGGACCGTCTTGAGATGAAGAAGCACTGCCCGCGCTGCAACTCGCACACCGCGCACCGCGAAACGCGCTGAATCAGGCTCGTATGCGAGGCCGTCCCCGGTTGGGGACGGCCTCGTGTCGTTTCCTTGTCTACATCAGGGTCTCCAGCAGGCCTGTGGTCATCAACATCAGGAGGGAGCGAGTCAGTGGCGCTCGATCAGTCCTTCGTGGGGCGGAGCTATCCGCCCACCGCGCCGTACGAGGTCGGCCGGGAGAAGATCCGCGAGTTCGCCGAGGCGGTGGGCGACCCCAACCCGGCGTACACCGATGTGGAGGCCGCCAAGGCCCTCGGGCACTGCGATGTGATCGCGCCGCCGACCTTTGTGTTCGCGATCACCTTCAAGGCCGCGGGTGAGGTCATCGCCGATCCGCAGCTGGGTCTGGACTACAGCCGTGTGGTGCACGGCGACCAGAAGTTCGCGTACACCCGTCCCGTGCGGGCGGGCGACCGGCTGAGCGTCACCTCGACCATCGAGGCGATCAAGTCCCTGGCCGGGAACGACATCATCGATGTCCGCGGTGAAGTGTGCGACGAGGCCAGCGAGCATGTCGTGACCGCGTGGACCAAGCTGGTGGCCCGCGCCGCCGAGGGGGCGTGAGGCCGGTGACCGCGAAGATCGGTTACGACGAGGTCGAGATCGGTACGGAGCTGCCAGCCCGTGGCTTCCCCCTCACGCGCGCCACGCTGGTGCGGTACGCGGGCGCCTCCGGGGACTTCAACCCGATCCACTGGAACGAGAAGTTCGCCAAGGAGGTCGGGCTTCCGGACGTCATCGCGCACGGCATGTTCACCATGGCCGAGGCGATCCAGGTGGTGACCGACTGGGTGGGCGACCCGGGAGCCGTCGTCGAGTACAGCGTCCGCTTCACCAAGCCGGTCGTGGTGCCCAATGACGACCAGGGCGCGCTGATCGAGGTCAGCGCGAAGGTCGCGGCCAAGCTGGAGGACAACCGGGTCCGGGTGGATCTGACGGCGATGAGCGCGGGCCAGAAGGTGCTGGGCATGTCCCGCGCGGTTGTCCGGCTCGCCTGAGTGAGCGTGTCCTGTGCGTCCTGAGTGAGCGCTGTGTCCTGAGTACGCGCTGTGTAAGGGGTGCCCGCAATCGGCGGGCGCCCCTTACGCTTGACGTGGGTAGTGATTGGCCAATAACTTGGCTCCATGGTCAGGATGAGCGCAGAAGAGCGACGCGAGAGCGTGGTCCGTGCGGCGGTCGCGGAGTTCGCCCGGGGCGGCTACCTCGGCACCTCCACGGAGGCGATCGCCCACCGGGTCGGAGTCTCGCAGCCGTATCTCTTCCGGCTCTTCCCGAACAAGCAGGCCATGTTCCTCGCCGCCGCCGAACGCTGTCTGGCGGACACCACACGCGTCATGACGGAGGCATCGGAAGGGCTGGAGGGCGAAGCGGCCCTGCATGCCATGGCCAACGCCTACCAGCGGCTCATCGCCGATGATCCGGAAAAACTGCTGATGCAGATGCAGATGTATGTCGCGGTGGCGACCGCCGAGGCCGCGGGTGACCATGAGTTCGGCGACACGGTACGGGCCGGCTGGCAGACGCTCTGGGACACGGTGCATCTGGTGCTCGGGGCGGACGTGGGCGAGACCACGACGTTCCTGGCGTACGGAATGCTGATCAACACCCTTGTCTCGCTGGGTTTCGCGCCCGATCACCGCGTCTGGTCCGGCTTCTACGACTCGGCGCGGCCGTCCGAGGGCTGAACGGTCACCGGGGGAGTGCTCGGCGTCTCCGTATGTCCATGAAAGTTAGTCATCGATAACTAATAAGTGTCATGCCCATCAGGGGGAGAACAATGAGTCAGCCACCGGCCGGCGGGTCCCGAGCCATCTGGACCCTGGTCATCACCGGTGTCGCCAGCTTCATGGCGGCCCTGGACAACCTCGTCGTCACCACCGCCCTGCCCTCCATCCGCGAAGAACTCGGCGGCGCGCTGGAGGACCTGGAATGGACCGTCAACGCCTACACGCTCACGTTCGCGGTCCTCCTCATGTCCGGCGCCGCGCTGGGCGACCGGTACGGCCGCCGCAGACTCTTCCTGGCCGGCCTCGCGATCTTCACCGGTGCCTCGGCCGCCGCAGCACTCTCACCCGGCATCGACGCGCTGATCGCCGCGCGCGCCGTCCAGGGCGTCGGCGCGGCGATCATGATGCCGCTCACGCTCACCCTGCTCACCGCCGCCGTCCCCGCCGAACGGCGAGGAGCCGCCCTCGGCGTCTTCGGCGCCGTCACCGGCCTCGCCGTCGCCAGCGGTCCACTTGTCGGCGGCACCCTCACCGAACACCTCTCCTGGCAGTGGATCTTCTGGCTGAACGTCCCGATCGGCCTCGCCCTGCTGCCCCTCGCCCGGCTACGCCTCCAGGAGTCGTACGCGCCGAACGCGCGCCTCGACATCCCCGGCACGCTCCTCGTCAGTACGGGCCTCTTCGGCATCGTCTACGCCCTGGTCACGGCCAACGCCGACGGCTGGACCAGCTTCCCCGTCCTGCTGGGCCTGACAGCCGGCGGCGCGCTGCTCGTCGCCTTCGTCCTGCACGGACTGCGCCACCCGTACGCGATGCTGCCCATGCGGCTGTTCAAGAACCGCGGCTTCGCCGGCATCAACGGCGCCAGCCTCCTGATGTTCCTGGGCATGTTCGGCTCGATCTTCCTGCTCAGCCAGTTCCTGCAAGGTGTCCTCGGCTATACGCCCACCCAGGCCGGGCTGAGGATGCTCCCGTGGACCGCCATGCCGCTGCTCGTCGCGCCGATCGCCGGGGTGCTCACGGACCGGATCGGCGGCCGGCCCGTCGTGGTCACGGGCCTGGCCCTCCAGGCGCTCGGGCTGGGGCTGTTCGCACTGGTCGTCGAGCCGGACATGTCGTACGCGGTGCAACTGCCCGCACTGATCATCAGTGGGGTCGGGATGGGGCTCTACTTCGCTCCGGCCGCCAGCCTGGTCATGTCCAGCGTCAGCCCGGCCGAGCAGGGCATCGCCTCCGGTACGAACAACGCCCTGCGCGAGGTCGGCGGAGCGCTCGGTGTGGCCATCCTCGGCGCGATCTTCGCCGCGCAGGGCGGCTACCGTACGCCCGACACCTTCAGGGACGGCACCGTACCGGCCCTCTGGATCGGCGCGGGGCTGGTGGCGCTCGGCGCGCTGACGGCCCTGCTCATCCCGGGGCGCGGTGCCCGGCGGGCGCCGGCGGCCAAGGAAGACCTGGGCGAGCGCGAGCCCGCCGCCGTCTGACGCCGCCGTCTGATTCCTGTCCCGCCGGAGCAGGACCTATGGGCCGTCGAGATCCGATTCCCAGGTCCCGGCGGCCCGTACTCTTGTCCCGTGCAGGAACTCCACGACGCTCCCCTCGCCCCACTGACCACCTTCCGCCTCGGCGGCCCGGCGACCCGCCTGGTCACGGCGGTCACCGACGACGAAGTGATCGCCACCGTGCGCGAGGCGGACGACGCCGGTACGCCGCTGCTGATCATCAGCGGCGGCAGCAATCTGATCATCGGGGACAAGGGCTTCGACGGCACCGCCCTGCGCATCGCGACCAAGGGCTTCTCGCTCGACGGCACCACGCTGGAACTGGCCGCCGGCGAGATCTGGAGCGACGCCGTCGCCCGTACCGTCGAAGCGGGCCTGGCGGGCATCGAATGCCTCGCCGGGATCCCCGGCTCGGCCGGCGCCACGCCGATCCAGAATGTCGGCGCGTACGGCCAGGAGGTGTCGAGCACCCTCACCGAAGTCGTCGCCTACGACCGCTCCACCGGGCGGACGGTCACGCTCACCAACGCCGACTGCGGCTTCTCGTACCGCCACAGCCGGTTCAAGCGGCACCCCGGTCGCTGGGTCGTGCTGCGGGTCCGCTTCGCCCTGGAGGACGCGCATGGGCTCTCCGCCCCCCTCAAGTACGCCGAGACGGCCCGCGCCCTCGGTGTCGAGCCCGGCGACCGCGTCCCGGCGGAGACCGCGCGGGACACCGTCCTCAAGCTACGGGCGGGCAAGGGCATGGTGCTCGACCCGGAGGACCACGACACCTGGTCGGCCGGCTCCTTCTTCACCAACCCGATCCTGACCGACCGGGAGCACGCGGAGTTCGTCGCGCGCGTACGGGCCCGCCTCGGCGACGAGGTGACGCCGCCCGGATTCCCGGACGGGGAGGGGCGTACGAAGACCTCCGCGGCCTGGCTGATCGACCGGGCCGGTTTCACCAAGGGGTACGGCACGGGCCCGGCCCGTATCTCCACCAAGCACACCCTCGCCCTCACCAACCGGGGTGCGGCGACCACCGAGGATCTGCTCGTGCTCGCCCGCGAGGTGGTGGCCGGGGTCCAGGAGGCGTTCGGGATCACGCTGGTCAACGAGCCGGTGACGGTCGGCGTGAGCCTCTAGCCTGTCCGGCTGACTCCTGACCGGCTGGGTCCTGTCCGGCCGGACAGGAGCCGGGGCGTGGTGCGAAGCGTCAGTCGGCCAGCCAGCGGTCGATGCCCGTCAGCAGCTTTTCCCGTACCTCCCACGGCGCCGCCGAACCCCGCACCGACTGCCGTGCCAGCTCGGCCAGTTCGGTGTCGTCGAAGCCGTGGTGCCGGCGGGCCAGCTCGTACTGCGCCGCCAGCCGCGAGCCGAAGAGCAGCGGGTCGTCCGCGCCCAGCGCCATCGGGACCCCGGCGTCGAACAGCGTCCGCAGCGGGACGTCCTCCGGCTTCTCGTAGACGCCCAGCGCGACATTCGAGGCCGGGCAGACCTCGCAGGTCACCCCGCGTTCGGCGAGCCTGCGCAGCAGCTTCGGGTCCTCTGCCGCGCGGACGCCGTGCCCGATGCGGGCCGCCCGCAGATCGTCCAGGCAGTCGCGTACGGACGCGGGCCCGGTCAGCTCACCGCCGTGCGGCGCGGCCAGCAGCCCGCCGTCCCTGGCGATCGCGAAGGCCCGGTCGAAGTCTCTGGCCATCCCCCGGCGCTCGTCGTTGGAGAGCCCGAAGCCGACGACACCCCGGTCCGCGTACCGCACGGCGAGCCGGGCCAGCGTTCTGGCCTCCAGCGGATGCTTCACACGGTTCGCCGCCACCAGCACCCGCATCCCCAGACCGGTCTCCCTGGACGCGGTGTCCACGGCGTCCAGGATGACTTCCAGGGCCGGGATCAGTCCGCCGAGATGGGGGGCGTACGAGGTGGGGTCGACCTGGATCTCCAGCCAGCCCGAGCCGTCCCGTACGTCCTCCTCGGCCGCCTCGCGCACCAGCCGCTGGATGTCCTCGGGCGTCCGCAGACAGGACCGGGCGATGTCGTAGAGCCGCTGGAAACGGAACCAGCCGCGTTCGTCGGTCGCGCGCAGCTTGGGCGGTTCGCCGCTGGTCAGCGCGTCGGGGAGATGAACGCCGTACTTGTCGGCGAGTTCGAGCAGCGTCGTGGGCCGCATCGAACCGGTGAAATGCAGATGCAGATGAGCCTTGGGCAGCAGGCTGAGATCGCGGGGGCGGGTGGTGCTCTCCATTCGTAGATCCTGCCCCATGCTCGCGCCGACCGGCAGCCACATTCCCCGATCGAGATCTTGTCCGAACGCAAAAACGGGCCCCCGGCGATCGCCGGGGGCCCGTTGCGCACCTGCTCAGTCCGTGGCCTCGCCCAGCAGCTTCTGGACCCTGCCGATGCCCTCCGCCAGGTCCTCGTCACCGAGCGCGTACGACAGCCGCAGATAGCCGGGTGTGCCGAACGCCTCTCCGGGGACGACCGCGACCTCGACCTCGTCCAGGATCAGCGCGGCCAGCTCGACCGACGTCCGCGGGCGCTTGCCGCGGATCTCCTTGCCCAGCAGGGCCTTCACCGACGGGTACACGTAGAAGGCACCCTCCGGCTCCGGGCAGACGACGCCGTCGATCTCGTTCAGCAGCCGCACGATGGTCCGGCGGCGCCGGTCGAAGGCGGCGCGCATCTCGACGACCGCGGTGAGGTCACCGGAGATGGCGGCGATCGCCGCGGCCTGCGAGACATTGGCGACATTGGACGTCGCGTGCGACTGGAGGTTGGTCGCGGCCTTGACGACATCCTTGGGGCCGACGATCCACCCCACACGCCAGCCGGTCATCGCATAGGTCTTGGCCACACCGTTGACCACGATGCACTTGTCGCGCAGCTCCGGCACGACGGCCGGCAGCGAGGTGAAGGCGGCGTCGCCGTACACGAGGTGCTCGTAGATCTCGTCCGTCATCACCCACAGGCCGTGCTCGACGGCCCAGCGGCCGATGGCCTCGGTGTCGGCGGGGCTGTAGACGGCGCCCGTCGGGTTGGACGGGGAGACGAAGAGGACGACCTTCGTGCGCTCGGTACGCGCGGCCTCCAACTGCTCGACGGAGACCCGGTAGCCGGTGGTCTCGTCGGCCACGACCTCTACCGGGACACCGCCGGCCAGCCGGATCGACTCGGGGTACGTCGTCCAGTACGGAGCCGGGACGATGACCTCGTCACCCGGGTCCAGGACGGCCGCGAACGCCTCGTAGATCGCCTGCTTGCCGCCGTTGGTCACCAGGACCTGGGAGGGCTCGATCTCGTAGCCGGAGTCGCGCAGCGTCTTCGCGACGATCGCGGCCTTGAGCTCGGGGAGCCCCCCGGCGGGCGTGTAGCGGTGGTACTTGGGGTTGTGGCACGCCTCGGCAGCGGCCTCGACGATGTAGCCGGGCGTCGGGAAGTCGGGCTCGCCGGCGCCGAAGCCGATCACCGGACGCCCGGCTGCCTTCAGGGCCTTGGCCTTGGCGTCCACGGCGAGAGTCGCGGACTCGGAGATCGCGCCGATACGGGCGGAGACCCGGCGCTCGGTCGGAGGGGTTGCAGCGCTCATGGGCCCATGGTCCCAGACCCGAAACCTCCCTGGCACACAGGTTTCGCTGGGTGGACACACGGAAGGAAGACCGCGTCGCGGGACGTGGGCCGCGACCGTCCTGGGGGAAGCTGTTCGACGCGGGGGCCGCGACCACGTACACTCACTCGTCGTTGGCCCTCAGCCGCCAGGTCCGTACCGCGCACTCCGTGCATCCGGTCGGATGCGGTAGGTTGGGGAAAACGCAAAGGGTCGTAGCTCAATTGGTAGAGCACTGGTCTCCAAAACCAGCGGTTGGGGGTTCAAGTCCCTCCGGCCCTGCTACACACATCTTCGCCAGGATGTGTGCGCATGTACGTACATTGAATGCATCGCCGTGCGGCTCCCCCGGGCGCGGCACGGCCACGACCCGGAATCAGGTGAGAGAGCGTGACGGACGCCGTGGGCTCCATCGACAAGCCTGATGCGGACGACGAGTCCGCCGAGTCGAAGAAGCCTCGCAAGGGCGGCAAGCGCGGTAAGAAGGGCCCCCTGGGCCGTCTCGCGCTCTTCTACCGTCAGATCGTCGCCGAGCTGCGCAAGGTCGTCTGGCCGACTCGCAACCAGCTGACTACGTACACCACCGTGGTGATTGTCTTCGTCGTCGTCATGATCGGTTTGGTGACCGTGATTGACTATGGCTTCCAGCAAGCAATCAAGTACGTCTTCGGCTGATCCCGCGAGGGCGCCCGGACCCGGCGGACCGGCGCGGCGCCCCTTTCGCGTGTTCCACCCATTGAGCCAGGAAGAAGCAGCCACCGTGTCTGACCCGAAACTGAACGACGCCAGCGAGTCGGTGGAGTCCCGCGAGGACGAGACCGGCATCGTCGAGGCGGCGGACGCTGTCGAGCCAGACCAGGCCGAAGCCGCTGACGTCGCCGCGGGCGAGCCGGCCGAGGAAGCCGCGCTCCATATCGAGGACGACTCCGCGGAGGACGACCCCGCGGAGGACGACGCCGACGAAGCGGCCGCTGACGAGGCCGCGGGCGACACCGACGGGATCGACGCCGACGAGGAGCCCGAGGCCCCCGCCGACCCTGTCGCCGCCCTTCGTGAGGAACTCCGCGGGCTGCCCGGCGAGTGGTATGTGATCCACACCTACGCGGGCTACGAGAAGCGCGTGAAGGCCAACCTGGAGCAGCGCGCCGTCTCGCTGAACGTCGAGGAGTTCATCTACCAGGCCGAGGTCCCCGAGGAAGAGATCGTCCAGATCAAGAACGGCGAGCGCAAGAACGTTCGCCAGAACAAGCTCCCGGGTTACGTCCTGGTGCGCATGGATCTGACGAACGAGTCCTGGGGCGTCGTCCGCAACACCCCCGGTGTCACCGGCTTCGTGGGCAACGCCTACGACCCGTACCCGCTGACCCTGGACGAGATCGTCAAGATGCTCGCGCCGGAGGCCGAGGAGAAGGCCGCCCGTGAGGCCGCGGAGGCCGAGGGCAAGCCCGCTCCGTCCCGCAAGGTCGAGGTCCAGGTGCTGGACTTCGAGGTCGGCGACTCGGTCACCGTCACCGACGGTCCGTTCGCCACGCTCCAGGCGACCATCAACGAGATCAACGCCGACTCGAAGAAGGTCAAGGGCCTGGTCGAGATCTTCGGCCGCGAGACCCCGGTCGAGCTGAGCTTCGACCAGATCCAGAAGAACTGAGCCCAGCGGGCGGCGTGCGCTTCGGCGCCCGCCCGCGACCGCAGCTTCCGACAGGTCAGACAGGCTCATACAGCTGTCTGACCTGTCGGTTTTTGGCCGCACAGCCATACCCGTTATCGTTGTGCGGTATGCCTCCATCCGGATGACCGGACGGCTGGCTGAAAACTCTCACTAGGACCCGGAGAGAGCAATGCCTCCCAAGAAGAAGAAGGTCACGGGGCTTATCAAGCTCCAGATCAGCGCCGGCGCGGCCAACCCGGCTCCGCCGGTCGGCCCCGCGCTGGGCCAGCACGGCGTCAACATCATGGAGTTCTGCAAGGCCTACAACGCCGCGACCGAGTCGCAGCGTGGCATGGTCGTGCCGGTGGAGATCACGGTCTACGAGGACCGCTCCTTCACCTTCATCACCAAGACGCCGCCGGCCGCCAAGCTGATCCTCAAGGCCGCGGGCGTGGACAAGGGCTCAGGCGAGCCGCACGTCAAGAAGGTCGCGAAGCTCACCCGCGACCAGGTGCGCGAGATCGCCACCACCAAGATGCCCGACCTGAACGCCAACGACCTGGACGCCGCCGAGAAGATCATCGCCGGCACCGCCCGTTCCATGGGCGTCACGGTCGAGGGCTGACCCGACCGGGCAAGCCCCAGTGGCAGGGCCATGCGCGGCCCGGACCACGACCTCCACACCTGATGAACCACAGGAGATGAAGTGAAGCGCAGCAAGGCTCTCCGCGGCGCGGACGCCAAGATCGACCGGGAGCGTTCGTACGCCCCGCTCGAGGCCGTCCGTATCGCCAAGGACACCACCACCAGCAAGTTCGACGGCACCGTCGAGGTGGCCATGCGTCTGGGCGTCGACCCGCGCAAGGCCGACCAGATGGTCCGTGGCACCGTGAACCTTCCGCACGGCACCGGCAAGACCGCCCGGGTCCTGGTCTTCGCGACCGGTGACCGTGCCGAGGCCGCGCGTGCCGCGGGCGCCGACATCGTCGGCGCCGACGAACTGATCGACGAGGTTTCGAAGGGCCGTCTGGACTTCGACGCCGTCGTCGCCACCCCGGACCTCATGGGCAAGGTCGGCCGCCTCGGCCGCGTCCTCGGCCCGCGTGGTCTGATGCCGAACCCGAAGACCGGCACCGTCACCCCCGATGTCACCAAGGCTGTGAACGACATCAAGGGCGGCAAGATCGAGTTCCGCGTCGACAAGCACTCGAACCTGCACTTCATCATCGGCAAGGTCTCCTTCGACGAGACGAAGCTGGTCGAGAACTACGCCGCGGCGCTGGAGGAGATCCTCCGTCTCAAGCCGTCCGCCGCCAAGGGCCGCTACATCAAGAAGGCGACCCTGGCCACGACGATGGGCCCCGGCATCCCGCTGGACGCCAACCGCACCCGCAACCTCCTCGTGGAGGAGGACCCGGCCGCCGTCTGACACTGACGGCAGCCGCGGGTCTCGCGTACGAAAGCCGGTCCCCGCACCTCTCCGGAGGTGCGGGGACCGGCTTTCGTCCCTACGGCTTGTCAGCGACGTGCGTTACCGTGCAGAGGAGTTGAACGCACAACCAAGGGGTGGGATATGAGCATGTCTGTGTGGAGGCGCGGGGGCGTCTCGCTGGCGGCCGTGGCCGTCATCGCCGCTGTCGCGGGCTGTCAGAGCGACGGCGGTACGAAGGAAGGGGCCCCGGCCCTGGAGAAGGCACAGACCTCGTCGGGGGCCGCGGATGTCATCACCGCCGCCTACAAGAAGACCTCCGAGGCGAAGTCGGCCAAGGTCCGCATGACGATGTCGATGCCGGGCGCGGCGGGCGCGGCGGGCGACATGGAAATGTCCGGCGTCATGGGGTGGGACCCCACGGTGATGGACATGACCATGGACGGATCGGCGCTTTCCGCCGACGCCGCGGCCCCGGACGAGATCCGTATGGTCTGGCTCGACAACGCCATGTATATGGACATGGGCCCCGACGCGGCCAAGGACATGGACGGCAAGCGCTGGATGAAGCTCGACCTGAGCGCGCTGGCCGAGGCGTCCGGGGACGAGGCGGTCCAGAAGCAGCTGACGGGCGGCCTGGAGAACATGAACCAGGACCCGGCCCAGCAGCTCGCCCTGCTGCTCGACTCGCCGAATCTGAAGCACCTCGGCAGCGAGAAGGTCGACGGCGTCCAGGCCGAGCACTACAAGGGCACGCTCACGCTCGACGAGATGGTGAAGTCCAATGGCTCGCTCGACGTGCTCAGCGCGAAGGAGCGCGCGGACCTCCTCGACTCGATGAAGAAGTCGGGCCTGAAGGGGTACGACACGGAGGTCTGGGTCAACGAGGACGCCTATCCGGTGAAGATGGACATCGGTATGGACACCGCTCAGGGCGAGGTCAACATATCGGCGCACTACTCCGACTACGGAGCGAAGGCGCAGGTCCAGGCCCCGCCGGCCGGAGACACCTTCGACTTCGCCGAGCTGCTGGGTGAGCTGGGCGACGCCGGCGCCGGCAGCTGATTTGCCCGGCGCGTTCCTCCTCACGTAGTCTGCCCCAGAAGCCAAAGACCGCTGGTCGTTGCCGTGTGCTCGTAAGAGGGTGCGGCGGCCGAAGGATCCGCTAGCTGCGGACGACCTGCGCAGGTGACTGTGGACAGCTCCCGGATTCCATTCGGTCGAGCTACGCCCCGTGCGCCTGCGCCGGGGCGTTTCGTTTTGCCCAGCCCCTTCTGAGCGGTCCTCATCACCCGGAAGGAGGCCGATGCTCATGGCAAGGCCCGACAAGGCTGCCGCGGTAGCCGAGCTGACGGACAAGTTCCGCAGCTCGAACGCCGCCGTGCTGACCGAGTACCGGGGTCTCACCGTGGCGCAGCTCAAGGAGCTGCGTCGTTCTCTCGGTGAGAACGCCCAGTACGCCGTGGTGAAGAACACGCTGACCAAGATCGCGGCCAACGAGGCCGGGATCAACACGCTGGACGACCTCTTCGCGGGTCCGACGGCGGTTGCCTTCGTCACCGGTGACCCGGTGGAGTCGGCGAAGGGTCTTCGTGACTTCGCCAAGGACAACCCGAATCTCATCATCAAGGGCGGCGTCCTCGATGGTAAGGCGCTGAGCGCCGACGAGATCAAGAAGCTCGCGGACCTTGAGTCCCGCGAGGTTCTGCTCTCCAAGCTGGCAGGTGCCATGAAGGGCAAGCAGTCGCAGGCTGCCTCGCTCTTCCAGGCGCTTCCGTCGAAGTTCGTCCGCACCGCGGAAGCGCTTCGCGTCAAGAAGGAAGAGCAGGGCGGTGCCGGTACGCCGGCTCCCGTCGAGGCCGACTCCGAGTAATCACGCTCGCTCGGTCGCAGCGGGCCGGTACGCCCGCGGAACTGTACATACGGCACCAGCCGAATTAGTGGAAGGACCGCCATCATGGCGAAGCTCAGCCAGGAAGACCTGCTCGCGCAGTTCGAGGACATGACCCTCATCGAGCTCTCCGCGTTCGTGAAGGCGTTCGAGGAGAAGTTCGACGTCACCGCCGCCGCCGCGGTCGCCGCGCCGGTCGCCGGTGCCCCCGGTGCCCCGGCCGAGGCCGAAGAGGTCCAGGACGAGTTCGACGTCATCCTCACGGGTGCCGGCGAGAAGAAGATCCAGGTCATCAAGGTCGTGCGTGAGCTGACCTCCCTGGGTCTCAAGGAGGCCAAGGACCTCGTGGACGGCGCCCCGAAGCCCGTCCTGGAGAAGGTCGCCAAGGAGGCCGCTGACAAGGCCGCCGAGTCCCTCAAGGGCGCCGGCGCCTCCGTCGAGGTCAAGTGACCCCGTACGAGTCCGTCACCGGGCGCCTGTAGGCGTACGGAGGCTGTCTCGGCGCCGCGAGGCGCAGTGTTGACGCGAAGGGCGATCACCCAGTCGGGTGGTCGCCCTTTCGCGCTCCCGTGGGGGCTGCCTTGCTCTTCGGCGCGCGGCGAGTATCGTGATCATCGCCGTGCCTCCGTACGCCCCGTGACCTTCCGCGCGGGGTGGGGGGCCTTGACGAACCGCACGCAGCGCGCAATTCTCAGGACGCGTCGGCACAATCGATCCGCATCCGAGGCATGGATCGACGGCGAAGAGGGCAGTATCGATGTGCGCCTACGGCGCGAGGCTTGCCGCAGTTGAGTTGCCGCAGTTGAGACAAGGGTGTTGAGAAAAACGAGGGTGTCGGAAAACCCGCTCTGGACATCAGTGTGCCAAGTGGCTACACTGACCCTTTGCGCTGCCTGTTAGCTGCTCCCTGCCCGTCACCAGGGGCACCGCCTCGCAAGAGCATCGGTGAGTGAACGGCCCTGAACAGGGCTTTCCCTCTCCGTGCCCGGCTTGGGACCGGTACGCGCGTAGTGAGTCCGAGCCCTCGGAAGGACCCCCTCTTGGCCGCCTCGCGCAACGCCTCGACCACGAATACGAACAACGGTGCCAGCACCGCCCCGCTGCGCATCTCCTTTGCAAAGATCAAGGAGCCCCTCGAGGTTCCGAACCTCCTGGCGCTGCAGACCGAGAGCTTTGACTGGCTGCTCGGTAACGCCGCTTGGAAGGCTCGTGTCGAGGCGGCTCTGGAGAGTGGGCAAGACGTCCCCAGGAAGTCAGGTCTGGAGGAGATCTTCGAGGAGATCTCTCCGATCGAGGACTTCTCCGGGTCGATGTCGCTGACCTTCCGCGATCACCGCTTCGAGCCGTCCAAGAACTCCATCGACGAGTGCAAGGAGCGCGACTTCACGTTCGCCGCCCCGCTCTTCGTCACGGCTGAGTTCACCAACAACGAGACCGGCGAGATCAAGTCCCAGACGGTCTTCATGGGCGACTTCCCGCTCATGACCAACAAGGGCACCTTCGTCATCAACGGCACCGAGCGTGTCGTGGTGTCCCAGCTCGTCCGCTCGCCGGGCGTCTACTTCGACTCGTCGATCGACAAGACGTCCGACAAGGACATCTTCTCCGCCAAGATCATCCCGTCCCGGGGTGCCTGGCTGGAGATGGAGATCGACAAGCGCGACATGGTCGGTGTCCGTATCGACCGCAAGCGCAAGCAGTCCGTGACCGTCCTCCTCAAGGCTCTCGGCTGGACCACCGAGCAGATCCTGGAGGAGTTCGGCGAGTACGAGTCCATGCGCGCCACCCTGGAGAAGGACCACACCCAGGGCCAGGACGACGCGCTGCTCGACATCTACCGCAAGCTGCGTCCGGGCGAGCCCCCGACACGCGAGGCCGCTCAGACGCTGCTGGAGAACCTCTACTTCAACCCGAAGCGCTACGACCTCGCGAAGGTCGGCCGCTACAAGGTGAACAAGAAGCTCGGCGCGGACGAGCCGCTGGACGCCGGCGTGCTCACCACCGACGATGTCATCGCCACCATCAAGTACCTGGTCAAGCTGCACGCAGGCGAGACCGAGACGGTCGGCGAGAACGGCACCTCGATCATGGTCGAGACCGACGACATCGACCACTTCGGCAACCGTCGTATCCGTAACGTCGGCGAACTGATCCAGAACCAGGTCCGTACGGGTCTCGCCCGTATGGAGCGCGTCGTGCGCGAGCGCATGACCACTCAGGACGTCGAGGCGATCACGCCGCAGACCCTGATCAACATCCGGCCGGTCGTCGCCTCCATCAAGGAGTTCTTCGGCACCAGCCAGCTGTCCCAGTTCATGGACCAGAACAACCCGCTGTCGGGTCTCACCCACAAGCGCCGACTGAACGCGCTCGGCCCGGGTGGTCTCTCCCGTGAGCGGGCCGGCTTCGAGGTCCGCGACGTGCACCCGTCGCACTACGGCCGCATGTGCCCGATCGAGACCCCTGAAGGACCGAACATCGGTCTGATCGGCTCGCTCGCCTCCTACGGCCGGATCAACCCGTTCGGCTTCATCGAGACGCCGTACCGCAAGGTCACCGGCGGCGTCGTCACCGACGAGGTCGACTACCTCACGGCCGACGAAGAGGACCGGTTCGTCATCGCGCAGGCCAACGCGCCGCTCAGTGACGAGTTCCGGTTCGAGGAGGCCCGCGTCCTGGTCCGCCGTCGTGGCGGTGAGGTCGACTACGTCCCCGGTGACGACGTCGACTACATGGACGTCTCCCCGCGCCAGATGGTGTCGGTCGCGACCGCCATGATCCCGTTCCTGGAGCACGACGACGCCAACCGTGCCCTCATGGGCGCGAACATGATGCGTCAGGCCGTTCCGCTGATCAAGTCCGAGGCACCGCTCGTCGGCACCGGCATGGAGTACCGCTGCGCCGTCGACGCCGGTGACGTACTCAAGTCGGAGAAGGACGGTGTGGTCCAGGAGGTCTCCGCGGACTACATCACCACCGCCAACGACGACGGCACGTACACCACGTACCGCCTGCACAAGTTCTCCCGTTCGAACCAGGGCACCTCCGTCAACCAGAAGGTTGTCGTGGACGAGGGCGACCGGGTCATCGCCGACCAGGTTCTGGCCGACGGTCCGGCGACCGAGAACGGCGAGATGGCGCTCGGCAAGAACCTCCTCGTGGCGTTCATGCCGTGGGAGGGCCACAACTACGAAGACGCGATCATCCTCAGCCAGCGGCTGGTCCAGGACGACGTCCTCTCCTCGATCCACATCGAGGAGCACGAGGTCGACGCCCGTGACACCAAGCTGGGCCCCGAGGAGATCACCCGGGACATCCCGAACGTCTCGGAGGAGGTCCTCGCGGACCTCGACGAGCGCGGCATCATCCGGATCGGTGCCGAGGTCGTCGCCGGGGACATCCTGGTCGGCAAGGTCACGCCCAAGGGTGAGACCGAGCTGACCCCGGAGGAGCGACTGCTCCGCGCGATCTTCGGTGAGAAGGCCCGTGAGGTCCGTGACACCTCGCTGAAGGTGCCGCACGGCGAGACCGGCAAGGTCATCGGCGTACGGGTCTTCGACCGCGAGGAGGGCGACGAGCTGCCGCCGGGCGTGAACCAGCTGGTTCGCGTGTACGTCGCGCAGAAGCGCAAGATCACCGATGGTGACAAGCTCGCCGGCCGTCACGGCAACAAGGGCGTCATCTCGAAGATCCTGCCGATCGAGGACATGCCGTTCCTGGAGGACGGCACCCCGGTCGACATCATCCTCAACCCGCTGGGCGTCCCGTCCCGAATGAACCCGGGACAGGTCCTGGAGATCCACCTCGGCTGGCTCGCCAGCCAGGGCTGGAAGGTCGAGGGCAGCGAGGACTGGATGGAGCGGCTGAAGGCCATCGGCGCCGATGAGGTCGCCTCCGGCACCAATGTCGCCACCCCGGTCTTCGACGGTGCCCGTGAGGATGAGATCTCGGGTCTCTTCGAGGCGACGATCCCGAACCGCGACGGCAACCGGATGGTCCAGCCGTCCGGCAAGGCGCACCTGTTCGACGGCCGCTCCGGTGAGCCGTTCCCGGACCCGATCTCGATCGGGTACATGTACATCCTCAAGCTCCACCACCTGGTCGACGACAAGCTGCACGCGCGTTCGACCGGCCCGTACTCGATGATCACCCAGCAGCCGCTGGGTGGTAAGGCCCAGTTCGGCGGTCAGCGCTTCGGTGAGATGGAGGTGTGGGCGCTGGAGGCTTATGGCGCCGCGTACGCCCTCCAGGAGCTGCTGACGATCAAGTCCGACGACGTGACCGGCCGCGTGAAGGTCTACGAGGCCATCGTCAAGGGCGAGAACATCCCCGAGCCCGGCATTCCCGAGTCCTTCAAGGTGCTCATCAAGGAAATGCAGTCGCTCTGCCTCAACGTGGAGGTGCTGTCCTCGGACGGTATGTCCATCGAGATGCGTGACACGGACGAGGACGTCTTCCGCGCGGCGGAGGAGCTCGGTATCGACCTGTCCCGGCGCGAGCCGAGCAGCGTCGAAGAGGTCTGACGGGTTCGCCGGCCGGATCCCGTATCCGGCCGGCTCTCCCCGGACCCGTTCAGACCATTGCTGAAGTGCCCCATCTACTCGCTGACGCGAGGGGCTCGAACCCCCGAAAGAGGGATTGACGACAAGTGCTCGACGTCAACTTCTTCGACGAGCTGCGGATCGGCCTTGCCACCGCGGACGACATCCGGACCTGGTCGCACGGCGAAGTGAAGAAGCCGGAGACCATCAACTACCGCACGCTCAAGCCCGAGAAGGACGGACTCTTCTGCGAGAAGATCTTCGGTCCGACCCGGGACTGGGAGTGCTACTGCGGCAAGTACAAGCGTGTCCGCTTCAAGGGCATCATCTGTGAGCGCTGTGGCGTGGAAGTCACGCGCGCCAAGGTGCGCCGTGAGCGGATGGGCCACATTGAGCTGGCCGCGCCCGTGACCCACATCTGGTACTTCAAGGGCGTCCCGTCACGCCTCGGGTACCTGCTCGACCTCGCGCCGAAGGACCTGGAGAAGGTCATCTACTTCGCCGCGTACATGATCACGTTCGTGGACGAGGAGCGCCGCACGCGCGACCTTCCGTCGCTGGAGGCGCATGTCTCCGTCGAGCGCCAGCAGGTCGAGAACCGCCGTGACGCCGACCTCGAAGCCCGCGCCAAGAAGCTTGAGACCGACCTGGCCGAGCTGGAGGCCGAGGGCGCCAAGGCCGATGTGCGGCGCAAGGTGCGCGAGGGTGCCGAGCGTGAGATGAAGCAGCTGCGCGACCGCGCGCAGCGCGAGATCGACCGGCTCGACGAGGTGTGGAACCGCTTCAAGAACCTCAAGGTCCAGGACCTGGAGGGCGACGAGCTGCTCTACCGCGAGCTGCGTGACCGCTTCGGCACGTACTTCGACGGTTCGATGGGTGCCGCGGCGCTGCAGAAGCGCCTGGAGTCCTTCGACCTGGACGAGGAGGCCGAGCGCCTCCGCGAGATCATCCGTACCGGCAAGGGCCAGAAGAAGACCCGCGCGCTCAAGCGCCTCAAGGTCGTCTCGGCGTTCCTGCAGACCAGCAACAGCCCCAAGGGCATGGTGCTGGACTGCGTGCCGGTCATCCCGCCGGACCTGCGTCCGATGGTGCAGCTGGACGGTGGCCGCTTCGCGACCTCCGACCTGAACGACCTGTACCGCCGTGTGATCAACCGCAACAACCGCCTCAAGCGTCTCCTTGACCTCGGTGCCCCCGAGATCATCGTGAACAACGAGAAGCGGATGCTGCAGGAGGCCGTCGACGCGCTGTTCGACAACGGCCGCCGCGGCCGTCCGGTCACCGGTCCTGGCAACCGCCCGCTGAAGTCCCTGAGCGACATGCTCAAGGGCAAGCAGGGTCGTTTCCGTCAGAACCTGCTCGGCAAGCGCGTCGACTACTCGGCCCGTTCCGTGATCGTCGTCGGCCCGCAGCTCAAGCTGCACCAGTGCGGTCTGCCGAAGGCCATGGCGCTGGAGCTCTTCAAGCCGTTCGTGATGAAGCGCCTGGTGGATCTGAACCACGCGCAGAACATCAAGTCGGCGAAGCGCATGGTCGAGCGCGGCCGTACGGTCGTGTACGACGTGCTCGAAGAGGTCATCGCCGAGCACCCGGTGCTGCTGAACCGTGCGCCGACCCTGCACCGTCTGGGCATCCAGGCCTTCGAGCCGCAGCTGGTCGAGGGCAAGGCCATCCAGATCCACCCGCTCGTCTGCACCGCGTTCAACGCGGACTTCGACGGTGACCAGATGGCCGTCCACCTGCCGCTCTCCGCGGAGGCGCAGGCCGAGGCCCGCATCCTGATGCTGTCCTCGAACAACATCCTGAAGCCGGCCGACGGTCGTCCCGTCACCATGCCGACCCAGGACATGGTGCTCGGTCTCTTCTTCCTCACGACGGACGAGGAGGAGCGCGAGGTCAAGGGCGCGGGCCGGTCCTTCGGCTCCGCGGCCGAGGCGACCATGGCGTTCGACAACCGTGAGCTCTCGCTCCAGGCGAAGGTCGACATCCGCTTCCCGGTGGGCACCATCCCGCCGCGCGGCTGGACCCCGCCGGTCGCCGAGGAGGCCGACACGGACGGCACCGCGGTGCCGTGGCAGCAGGGCGACCCGTTCCGGCTGCGTACGACCCTGGGCCGCGCGCTCTTCAACGAGCTGCTGCCCGAGGACTACCCGTTCGTCGACTACACGGTGGGCAAGAAGCAGCTCTCCGAGATCGTCAACGACCTGGCCGAGCGTTACCCCAAGGTCATCGTGGCGGCGACGCTGGACAACCTGAAGGCGGCCGGCTTCTTCTGGGCGACCCGTTCCGGTGTCACCGTCGCCATCTCCGACATCATCGTGCCCGAGGCGAAGAAGGGGATCGTCCGGGGCTACGAGGCGCAGGACGACAAGGTCCAGAAGCAGTACGAGCGCGGTCTGATCACCAAGGACGAGCGCACGCAGGAGCTCATCGCGATCTGGACCAAGGCGACCAACGAGGTCGCCGAGGCGATGAACGCGAACTTCCCGAAGACCAACCCCGTCTCCATGATGGTCAACTCGGGTGCTCGCGGAAACATGATGCAGATGCGTCAGATCGCCGGTATGCGTGGTCTGGTGTCCAACGCCAAGAACGAGACGATCCCGCGTCCCATCAAGGCGTCCTTCCGTGAAGGTCTGTCCGTGCTGGAGTACTTCATCGCCACGCACGGTGCCCGAAAGGGTCTGGCCGACACCGCCCTGCGTACCGCCGACTCGGGTTACCTGACCCGTCGTCTGGTGGACGTCTCGCAGGACGTGATCATCCGCGAGGAGGACTGCGGCACCGACCGCGGTCTGAAGCTGCGGATCGCCGAGCGCGGCGCCGACGGTGTGCTGCGCAAGGCGGAGGACGTCGAGACGTCCGTGTACGCGCGGATGCTCGCCGAGGACGTCGTCGTCGACGGCAAGGTCATCGCGCCGGCAAATGTCGACCTGGGCGATGTCCTGATCGACGCCGTCGTGGCCGCCGGGGTCGAGGAGGTCAAGACCCGCTCGGTCCTGACCTGCGAGTCCGCGGTCGGCACCTGTGCCTTCTGCTACGGCCGCTCGCTGGCCACCGGCAAGCTGGTCGACATCGGTGAGGCGGTCGGCATCATCGCCGCCCAGTCCATCGGTGAGCCCGGTACCCAGCTGACGATGCGTACCTTCCACACCGGTGGTGTGGCCGGTGACGACATCACCCAGGGTCTGCCCCGAGTCGTCGAGCTCTTCGAGGCCCGTACGCCCAAGGGTGTCGCCCCGATCTCGGAGGCGGCCGGCCGCATCCGTATCGAGGAGACCGAGAAGACCAAGAAGATCGTCGTCACCCCGGACGACGGCAGCGACGAGACGCCGTTCCCGATCTCGAAGCGTGCCCGTCTGCTCGTGGGCGAGGGCGACCACGTCGAGGTGGGCCAGAAGCTCACCGTGGGTGCCACCAACCCGCACGACGTGCTGCGGATCCTCGGTCAGCGCGCGGTCCAGGTCCACCTGGTCGGCGAGGTCCAGAAGGTCTACAACTCGCAGGGTGTGTCGATCCACGACAAGCACATCGAGATCATCATCCGGCAGATGCTGCGCCGCGTGACGATCATCGAGTCCGGCGACGCGGAGCTGCTGCCGGGCGAGCTGGTGGAGCGCTCGAAGTTCGAGACCGAGAACCGTCGTGTGGTCACGGAAGGCGGCCACCCGGCCTCCGGCCGTCCGCAGCTGATGGGTATCACCAAGGCGTCGCTGGCCACCGAGTCGTGGCTGTCGGCGGCGTCCTTCCAGGAGACGACCAGGGTCCTCACCGACGCGGCGATCAACGCCAAGTCGGACTCCCTGATCGGCCTCAAGGAGAACGTCATCATCGGTAAGCTCATCCCGGCCGGTACGGGTCTGTCCCGCTACCGCAACATCCGGGTCGAGCCGACCGAGGAGGCCAAGGCCGCGATGTACTCGGCCGTCGGCTACGACGACATCGACTACTCGCCGTTCGGCACGGGCTCCGGCCAGGCCGTTCCGCTGGAGGACTACGACTACGGTCCGTACAACCAGTAAGTAGTTGTTCTGAAGGGCGGTCCCCTCGGCGGGGGCCGCCCTTCGGCGTTTTCTCAGCCCCGCGGCTGGATGTAGGGCTGAAGCCGGTACAGCCGCGTCGGGTAGTCAGGGTGCGTGGCGAGCAGCCGGGCCAGGACTCCCGGCTCGGCAGGCGCTTTCCCGGCGGCCGCCGCGGCGTGGAGCCGCGCCTGGGTCTCCGAGTGGTGCATGGTGTGCAGGACCTGCGCGAGCATCGGAGCGAAACCGAGCGCTGCGGCGTGCTGGTCCGCCCGCAGTTCGGCGCGGCGCCCGACGGCGGCCATGAGATAGGGGACGACGAGGAGCGCCAGCGGCAGCCCGTACAGTACGGTGACCGTGGCGAGCGTGAAGACGGCGATCACCAACACCAGGACACCGGCGGCCAGGCAGGACACATACCCGGCGAACGTGACCGCGAAGACGACTGCCCTGCGGACGACCTGCCACGCGAGTCGGCTGGGGAGTGAGTACCAGTGGCCCAGCAGGGAGGACCAGGCGTGTCCTCCGGTGTGGTGGCCGAGTTCATGGGCGAGTACGGCGGCGAGCTGCGCGCTCGGCAACCGCTCCAGGGCGAACCGGGTGACGCCGACTATGTGCCCTGCCGCGGCGTAGGCGTTGAGGTGCTGGCTGTCCTCGATCCACAGCTCGTACTGCCGGCCGTCGACCCCTGCTCGTGCGGTCACCTCCCGCCATACCGGAGCGAGGCGGGCGGTCTCGTGGGGCAGCGGGCGTTGGAACCGCAGCAGATACCGTGCGAAGAAGTCCTCGGCCGGGCGGTGGAAGACAAGGGCGCCCGAGGCCAGCCAGATCAACGTAGGTACCCAGTGGGGGATTCCGAGCCAGGGCTCAAGGATGTTGGTCAGCATCAGGACCACCAGCAGGCTCATCAGAAAGCCGGGAAGATGGAGTGCCAGCCGCCCGAGGGAGGTGGCGTCGGCGCCGCGCTGGCGGGCGGTGAAGTGCACCCGGTTGCCCGGAGCGTTCTGATAGTCCAGGTCGTGTGGGGCAGTCCGGGGGTGGGGCGGGGCCGGGGCGGGGGGCTCGTACGGGGCCGGCTGCCCCGGGTGCGGCGGGGGAGCGGGAGACTGCACAGATGCGGGGCCGGCCTGGGGGTACCGCGGTGGCGTGCCAGGGGCGCCGGGACCGGCCGATGGCTGGGCCTGGCCGCCCGGTAGGGCGGTGGCTCGGGCGTGGCACCTGGGTAGGGTGGCTGGGACATGGTCATCCTTCGCGATGTGGTGGCGTCAGCCGATGAGCGGCGCGGCGGGGAGCAGGCCTGTGCCGGTGCACCGGGTGGTCGTGCTGTCGGCGCGGGCGATCTCGGACCGCGAACCGGTGAGGAGAGGCGCCGCGACATCGGCACCGGTCACCCGGCCTCGGTCTCGGGACCATTGACGTGCCGGCTCTTGGCGCTCTCGGTGTCCTGAGTGCTGGCGGGCGGCTGATGCGCGGGGGGTTCCGGCGGGACAGATGCGCTTCCGTAGCCCGGTGGTGGCCGCCAGCCCGTGAAGGCTCCGGGGGTGTCCACCGGGGGCGCGGGCGCGGCGGGTGAGACGTTGGGCACGGCATCCCGCACACGCGGCTGAGGCGGTTGCGGGGGGAGTGGCGGTTCGGCGGGGACCTGGTCCTGTGGGGCAGGAGACGGGGGCACGGAAGGAGAGGCACCCTGCACGGCCGGGGCGGGGACGGTCGGCTGTGGCGGGGCGGACTCCTGCGCCACTCCGGGGAGCCGTTGATTGAGGATGTCACTCATGGTGCGCAGGGCCAACTGCTTGGGCCCTTCCAGTTCGTAGCTCTCCGCGCCGTCGCCGCCAAGGAGCTGGGCGACGAGTTCCATCTGGGACTGGATCAACCGGAGCTGGTCCTCGCGCATGCTGTTCATCACGAGCCGGGAGTCCTCGGGGTGTTGGGCGAGATGCAGCGCCCATCCGTGCACCCCGCCCTGTTGCAGATGCCACTGGTAGAAATCGATCTTCTCCGCCTCGATCTTCTGCAGTTCGAGCTGCTGGCGCCCCTGTGCCATGGCCAGGTCGTGCTGCCACCGCTGTTGTTGCAGTACGAGCTCTTGCTGTTGGCGTCCGTAATCCAGGGCGCGGCCCACCTGGAGGGAGTCCTGCTGCCTCGTGCGCCTGTCCAGCTCGGAGTCGTACTCCATACCGCGCCGTTCGGTATGGATCTGCTCGGTGGAGGCATGGTCGATCGCCTGGAGACGTAGCTGGTGGTCAATGTTCTCCTGGTCGCCACGCAGCCGTACGGTCCAGGAAGCCCGGAGACCGGCGGTGGAGCCGAGGGGGCCACGCGCGGACAGGGCCCGCAGCACCTCCTGTTCTGCTTCCGCGCTCCGGGATATGGGGAAGCGGCGGGTGACCGGCCTGGCTGCCTGCTCCAACTCGCTCAGCAGGAGGCGCGGTACGTCCCGGTGACCGCTCTCCACGAAGTGCGCGGGGTCGGTCACCTGCCAGGACATTTCGGCGGTGACTCGGAATTCGAAGGCGTCGTTGTCGCTGGGCAACCTGATCTCGGCCTGGACGGGATGGACGCCCATGTCCACCTCGTACACGGCGGAGTACCGCTTGGCGGCGGCCTGGCCCCGGCTCGGCCGCAGTGGAGGCAGATATGTGTTGTACTCCCCTCTGGGCGTGGAGAAGACTAAGGCGTGGTCGATGCGGGTGAGCTGCTTGCGGGTGAACTCGAATCGTGAAAGCTGCCGTACGGTGAGGACCGGGTCGATCAGTTGGGTGTGCCGGTCGGCCGGTTGCTCCCACTCGGGTGGACGGCGGAAGTCGGGCATGGCGCGATTCTCCTCGGGAGGACTTGACGGGTTCCCGGCCGAAGCCGGAGCGGTCTCAGCGGCGCGGCAGGACGGACAGCAGGCGGTCTGCCACGGGCGGCGGAGAGGCGCCGTCCTCGCCGGGCATGGTGCGCAGCAGATGGGCGAGCCGCTGGCGTTCCGTGGCTGAGGTGACAAGTTCGGCCAGCAGCGCGGCGAGCGCCCACTCGGTCGCGGAATCGCGGCTCGCCGCCAGCACCCAGTGGCGTAGCACGTCGAGCGCGCGTTGTGTGTGGAGGCGGTCTCCCAGCGCGGCTCGCCACATTTCGACGATGCCCCGGGCGGCTGGTGCCTGGCCGGGCTCTTGAGCGGCGGCTTGCGCGTACCAGTCGAGGATGAGCGGACGCCCATACGGTTCGTCGTCCTTCGTCTGGTTACAGGCGCTGAGGAAGCCGTTCAGGGCTAGATCGAAGACGGGACGGTCGTCGTGCAAAGTCCTGAGTAGTTCGGAAAGGACCTGCTCAGCGGCGTCGGAGAGGAGCAGGAGTTCGACCGAAGCGGCGAGTTCGACCGTCAGCACCTCGTCGGGGTCTTCCTGCTTCTGCTGGTGGCGCGCGGCGCGGCGCAGTGCGGCCAGGGCCTCCTCCGGGCGCTCGGGGCCGATCAGACCGTGGGCACGGATGGACACCCAGCACAGCCCTTGATCCTCGCTCAGGCACCAGGCGTCTAGGATGCGCGGCACATTCCGGGTGCCGAGGAGGTGAGTGAGTGCCAGGGAGTTGACGGCGACGAGGCGCTGCCGGAATCGGCCGGATGTGGCCCATGGCTCGATGATCAGAGCCATCGCGGACGGCAGATCGGTATAGGCGAGAACGGCGACGGTCGAGGCCGCCCGGGTCCGTACGAGTGGTCGGCCGTCCTCGGCCAACTGTCGCAGCCAGCGGACCAACGCGGCGCGAGCGGAGGGATGTCCCGTCCACACCTCGCGCAGCAGCACGAGTGAGGCACGATCGTCGAGGTAGGCGGCCTTGAGCTGGGTGACCGGTCCCCATTCGGTGTGCTCTTCCTCTTCGTACCGGGTGGCGCGAGCGAGCTGGAGGCGTTTGCCGATGTGCGTACCGAAGACGGGGACCGTGGGTGGCTGGGCGGGGTTTTCGGTCTTCTGGAGGAAGGCGTACAGCAAGTCGCTCAGCTCGGCCGTCAGCGCGTAGGGCCCGCCGTCGAAGGCAGCCAGCGCGACGAGGAACGCTTTGTCGCGCAGATGAGAAGATGCCTCGTCCTCCTCGAACCACTCTTGCACCTGGCTTTCGAGAGCGGCCAGCGAGAAGTGTCCGATACGTTGCTCGTCGGTCTGCCCCGCTGAGTACCGCGCGAGGACCTTGGCGTATTCGGCGGCTTCGCGTAGCTGATGGCTGCGGCCGAGGAATTCGGTCACCGACGGTAGATCCAGGAGTTCGCGAGTGGTCCCGGTCTCTGTCAGTACCCGTAGGTGCGCCTCCAGCACGGCTCTGGCGGTGGGAGGTCGCCACTCGGCCTCGTGGATGTCCTCCAGTGAGGCTGTGGGGCTCACAGTGATCACCAGATACCCGTCGTCCTTGGCGAGCCGGTCCCGGGCAGCGAGGATGTGAGCCTCCCGCAGTGGTCGGCCGCGGCGCGTGATCAGGTCGCAAAGCACATAGCCGCGGGCGCGGTGCTGCTCCTGCGGGGCGTCTTCCTGCCCGTCGTCAATGAGCTGGTCAGCCAGTCCGGTCGGGGACGTCTCGCGGTCGAGCGCGCGTACGGGGGAAGCCCCGAGGCGGTGAAGCAGCATGAGGGCGGCGGTGCGCCGACCGGTGAAGTGCGGGCCGGAGAGCACCAGGATGCGTTCGGCGCGCAGCCGCTCGGCCAGGGTGTCGAAGCTGGTTCCCTCGGAGACGAAGTGCGCGGCCAGCCGTTCCAGCGTCGCCTGGGGCACCTCGCCGGACGAGTGGGCCGCCGCCGAGCCGCCGAAGTGGTAGATCTCCGTCTTGCTGCCCATGATGACGTCTCCGGAGATCTGTCCTCCGCTGACGCCGTGCTGGGAGCCGCCGACGAGACCGCCGCTGAACCGGGCCCCGGATCCGACCCTCATGCTCCTGGGGCTGTGATCGATCAGGTCCCGCCTGGCCGACCAGGCGTCTTGCGGCTGGTCGGGCTCCTCGGAGCCGTCGTCGCTGTCCGGGGACTGCTGGGTGTCGTCCTCGTCGGCGTAGTCGTCGGCGGGTCCCGACTGCTGCGGCCCGCCTGTCTCCGTCTCGGCCGTGCTCATCCGTGCTCACCGTGGTCGGTGGTGCTGCCCATGATCACGTCTCCGGTGACCTGGCCACCGGAGACGCCGTGTTGATCTCCGGCGACAAGACCGCCGCCGAAGTGCACGGTGGCACCATTGTTGAAGTGGAATACCGGTCCGGTGCCCGAAGGGGCTTGAGGGGCGGGAGCGGCGCCCGGCCGCGCGCCGCTCGTATCCGTCGGGCTATGGGCTTGGCCTTGGTTCTCGGTGTGGTCACGGACCTGGCCCGGTTCGTTCCCCTCTGTCGTCGGCACCGGTCCGTGCAGCCACGCTTCCAGTGGCCCGTTCTTGCTGGTCACCTTGATGGCACGGAAATCCTCGGCAGGGATGCCGGGATGGTTGTGCCGCACGATCCCCGTGTACACCGACGGTGAGACGCAGAGCGCGAAGTCGTCCGTACGCTCCCGTAACGCGGCGCGCAGCGTCTCGCCGTCGAGCAGCCGGCAAGCACGGTTGAGGTCCGACCCGACCCATCCCTCGTGCTCGTCGATCGCCACGTATCCCGTGGCCAGAACCGCCCGCAGTCGTATCTGGGCGGAACTGGACGCCATCCGGTTCACCGTCCGTAGCTGGGCGGGCACATGGGTGAGCAGTGCGCGCAGCAGCGCTGTCAGGGAAGTGTTCGCGTCGATCAGCTCCATGACGGAGTCGCCACGGTCGGCGCGCAGCCGCCGCGTTTCGTCGATGTCCGCCGTCTCCAGAGCACGGTCGGTGATGTCGTAGAGCATGCGGCGCAGATACGCCTGTTCGACGTCGTCCCGTTCGCTGAATTTCTCGATGTCGAGAAGAAGAATGGTGCGGCTGACTGGGTCGGTCATGACTGCCTTTCGCCGGGATGCGGTGCTGGTGTCGCGCCGGTGAAGAGCATGGCGACGACGAGCGCCCAGGAGTGAGGGCGGATGACGCATTCGAAGTGTGACCGTGTGCACAGAGTTACCCGTGGGGGCGGTGTGGCCACACAGCGTCATGAGGCAGGGTCTGGAGTGTCGACCGGAGCCGACGACACGGCCTCTGGATAAGCGGGGCTCTCCGCTCGCGCGATCCGTCGCAGGACGTCCGGTCGTACGATCACCAGCGCGCGCCGTCCTGTGGCCACGGCCTTGCGGTCCCGCAGCTCCTTGAGCAGCCGCTGCACCATTTCCCTGGACGCCCCTACCGAGCCGGCCAGCTCCTGTTTGCTCAGCGGCACAGCGAGTTCGATGCCCTCGTCAGTACGGCGGCCATGGGTGCGGGCAAGATCCAGGAGCAGTACGGCGAACCGTTCCCGGACGCTCATCGAGGCGAATTCCAGACGCCGCCGGTCGGCGGCACGCGTCCGATCCGCAGTGAGCCCGAGCAGCTTGAACGAGACTGCGGGCGAGTGGGCGAGGAACTCCCTGAAACGCTCGTGTTCGACGGCCGTGGCTTGCAGCGGCGCCAGCGCGGTCACTGTCGCCGCGCGCGGACGTCCGGTGAGCGCGGCGGATTCGCCGACGATGTCGCCGGGGCCGCGCAGCGCGAGCAGCGCCTCATAGCCGTTGGCCGCGACGGCGGTCACCTTGGTCCACCCGTGCAGGATCAGCAGAACGTGGGAGGACGGCTCGTGCTGGTGCAGCAGCGGCGCGCGTGGCGCGAAAGTCAGTGTGTGGCCGAGAGCGAGCAGCGCCGCGCGGTCCGCGCTCTCCAGCCGGGCGAGGAAGGGCACCCGGTCATCGAGCCCCTCACCGCCTGGCACGTATGGTGCGGTCATGGTGTCCCCGTTCGCCCACCGGTCGTCGCCGGCTCGGATCAATTTACTGAGAACGCGGATCGGGCAGACTTGAACGGTGGTACTGCCTCCCGTCGCCCGCCGTTCACCGGGGGGACGTCCGGCGTGTCGGGGGGCCCGGCATTTGTTTTGACCGGAGTCCATGAGGTAGGTACGCTCAGACCTTGTGCCTGGGGTGTGCCTGGGCTCCTGTGCGTGTCCTCAACCGCACGCGAGCTTGAGCACCGGCCACCGTAATCTGCCCCCTCCTCGCCCTCCGGCGAGGCTATGCAGTATTCGACACACCCGACCGCGTGGGTCGGAGGTGTTCCAGGTTAGTTTCACTAACGGCACACAGAAACCGGAGAAGTAGTGCCTACGATCCAGCAGCTGGTCCGGAAGGGCCGGCAGGACAAGGTCGAGAAGAACAAGACGCCCGCACTTGAGGGTTCCCCTCAGCGCCGCGGCGTCTGCACGCGTGTCTTCACGACCACCCCGAAGAAGCCGAACTCGGCCCTCCGGAAGGTCGCGCGTGTGCGTCTGACCTCCGGCATCGAGGTCACGGCCTACATTCCGGGTGAGGGACACAACCTGCAGGAGCACTCCATCGTGCTCGTGCGTGGTGGCCGTGTGAAGGACCTGCCGGGTGTTCGCTACAAGATCATCCGCGGCTCCCTTGACACCCAGGGCGTCAAGAACCGCAAGCAGGCCCGCAGCCGCTACGGCGCCAAGAAGGAGAAGTAAGAATGCCTCGTAAGGGCCCCGCCCCGAAGCGCCCGGTCATCATCGACCCGGTCTACGGTTCTCCTCTTGTCACGTCGCTGATCAACAAGCTTCTGCTCAACGGCAAGCGTTCCACTGCCGAGCGGATCGTGTACGGCGCCATGGAAGGCCTCCGCGAGAAGACCGGCAACGACCCGGTCATCACGCTGAAGCGCGCGCTTGAGAACGTCAAGCCCACGCTTGAGGTCAAGTCCCGCCGTGTCGGTGGCGCCACCTACCAGGTGCCGATCGAGGTCAAGCCCGGTCGCGCCGCCACCCTCGCTCTGCGCTGGGTCGTGGGTTACTCCCGCGCCCGTCGCGAGAAGACCATGACCGAACGCCTCATGAACGAGCTGCTCGACGCCTCCAACGGCCTCGGCGCCTCGGTCAAGAAGCGTGAGGACACGCACAAGATGGCCGAGTCCAACAAGGCCTTCGCGCACTACCGCTGGTAGTCGCTCCCCACATCGAGACCGAGAGAAGATTGAGCCTTATGGCCACCACTTCGCTTGACCTGGCCAAGGTCCGCAATATCGGGATCATGGCCCACATCGACGCGGGCAAGACGACGACCACCGAGCGCATCCTGTTCTACACCGGTGTGAGCTACAAGATCGGTGAGGTCCACGACGGCGCTGCCACGATGGACTGGATGGAGCAGGAGCAGGAGCGCGGCATCACCATCACGTCCGCCGCGACGACCTGCCACTGGCCGCTCGACGACGTCGACCACACCATCAACATCATCGACACCCCGGGTCACGTGGACTTCACGGTCGAGGTGGAGCGTTCGCTCCGCGTCCTCGACGGTGCCGTCACCGTGTTCGACGGTGTCGCCGGTGTGGAGCCGCAGTCCGAGACCGTATGGCGCCAGGCCGACCGCTACGGCGTGCCGCGCATCTGCTTCGTCAACAAGCTCGACCGGACCGGCGCGGAGTTCCACCGCTGCGTCGACATGATCGAGGACCGCCTTGGCGCGGTCCCCATCGTCATGCAGCTGCCGATCGGCACCGAGATGGACTTCACGGGCGTCGTCGACCTCGTGACGATGAAGGCCTTTGTCTGGTCCGCCGAGGCGACCAAGGGCGAGATGTACGACGTCGTCGACATCCCGGCCACGCACGTCGAGGCGGCCGAGGAGTGGCGCGGCAAGCTGCTCGAAACCGTCTCCGAGAACGACGACGAGCTGATGGAGCTGTACCTGGAGGGCACCGAGCCCACCGTGGAGCAGCTGTACGCGGCGATCCGCCGTATCACCATCGCCTCCGGCAAGTCCGCCGGCACCACCGTCACCCCGGTGTTCTGCGGTACCGCGTTCAAGAACAAGGGCGTTCAGCCCCTGCTCGACGCGGTCGTGCGCTACCTGCCGACCCCGCTCGACGTCGAGGCCATCGAGGGCCACGACGTGAAGGACCCCGAGCTGGTCGTCAAGCGCAAGCCCTCCGTCGACGAGCCGCTGTCCGCGCTGGCCTTCAAGATCATGAGGGACCCGCACCTGGGCAAGCTCACCTTCATCCGGGTGTACTCCGGCCTTCTGGAGTCCGGCACCGCGGTGCTGAACTCAGTGAAGGGCCGCAAGGAGCGCATCGGCAAGATCTACCGTATGCACGCGAACAAGCGTGAGGAGATCGAGTCGGCGGGCGCCGGAGACATCGTCGCCGTCATGGGCCTGAAGCAGACCACCACCGGTGAGACGCTGTGCGACGACAAGAACCAGGTGATCCTGGAGTCCATGGACTTCCCGGCCCCGGTCATCGAGGTCGCGATCGAGCCCAAGTCCAAGGGCGACCAGGAGAAGCTGGGTGTAGCCATCCAGAGTCTCGCGGAGGAGGACCCCTCCTTCCAGGTGCACAGCAACGAGGAGACCGGCCAGACCGTCATCGGCGGTATGGGCGAGCTTCACCTCGAGGTGCTGGTCGACCGCATGCGCCGCGAGTTCAAGGTCGAGGCGAACGTCGGCAAGCCGCAGGTCGCCTACCGTGAGACGATCCGTAAGACCGTCGAGCGTGTGGACTACACCCACAAGAAGCAGACCGGTGGCACCGGGCAGTTCGCCAAGGTGCAGATCATGATCGAGCCCATCGAGAGTGGCGACACCTCGTACGAGTTCGTGAACAAGGTCACCGGTGGCCGTATCCCGAAGGAGTACATCCCTTCGGTGGACGCCGGCGCGCAGGAGGCCATGCAGTTCGGCATCCTCGCGGGCTACGAGATGACCGGCGTGCGCCTGACGCTGCTCGACGGTGGTTACCACGAGGTCGACTCCTCCGAGCTGGCCTTCAAGATCGCCGGTTCGCAGGCGTTCAAGGAAGCCGCCCGCAAGGCGTCTCCCGTACTCCTTGAGCCGATGATGTCCGTCGAGGTCACCACGCCCGAGGACTACATGGGCGATGTGATCGGCGACATCAACTCCCGCCGTGGACAGATCCAGTCCATGGAGGACCGGTCCAACGCCAAGGTCATCAAGGGCCTGGTACCGCTGTCGGAGATGTTCGGCTACGTCGGAGACCTCCGCAGCAAGACCTCGGGTCGCGCAAGCTACTCGATGCAGTTCGACTCCTACGCCGAGGTTCCCCGGAACGTCGCCGAGGAGATCATCGCGAAGGCCAAGGGCGAGTAACTCTTCCGAGTCCACGCTTTAGGCTTGTCACCGGCAAGTCCCGGGGCAGTTCCGCCGGATCCACCGGATCATGACGGGGCCGCCCCGGGGGCCGGCATCCCAGCAAAGATCACCTGGCGCCGATGAGTAAGGCGTACAGAACCACTCCAGGAGGACCCCAGTGGCGAAGGCGAAGTTCGAGCGGACTAAGCCGCACGTCAACATCGGCACCATCGGTCACATCGACCACGGTAAGACGACCCTCACGGCCGCCATTACCAAGGTGCTGCATGACGCGTACCCGGACCTGAACGAGGCCTCGGCCTTCGACCAGATCGACAAGGCTCCCGAGGAGCGCCAGCGCGGTATCACCATCTCCATCGCGCACGTCGAGTACCAGACGGAGTCGCGTCACTACGCGCACGTCGACTGCCCGGGTCACGCGGACTACATCAAGAACATGATCACGGGTGCGGCGCAGATGGACGGCGCCATCCTCGTGGTCGCCGCCACCGACGGCCCGATGCCGCAGACCAAGGAGCACGTGCTCCTGGCCCGCCAGGTCGGCGTTCCGTACATCGTTGTCGCCCTGAACAAGGCCGACATGGTGGACGACGAGGAGATCCTCGAGCTCGTCGAGCTCGAGGTCCGCGAGCTGCTCTCCGAGTACGAGTTCCCGGGCGACGACCTGCCGGTCGTCAAGGTCTCGGCGCTCAAGGCCCTTGAGGGCGACGCCGAGTGGGGCAAGACCGTTCTCGACCTGATGAAGGCCGTTGACGAGTCCATCCCGCAGCCCGAGCGCGACGTCGACAAGCCGTTCCTGATGCCGATCGAGGACGTCTTCACGATCACCGGTCGTGGCACGGTCGTCACCGGTCGTATCGAGCGTGGTGTCCTGAAGGTCAACGAGACCGTCGACATCGTCGGTATCAAGACCGAGAAGACCACCACCACGGTCACCGGCATCGAGATGTTCCGCAAGCTGCTCGACGAGGGCCAGGCCGGTGAGAACGTCGGTCTGCTCCTCCGTGGCATCAAGCGCGAGGACGTCGAGCGCGGCCAGGTCATCATCAAGCCGGGTTCGGTCACGCCGCACACCAGCTTCGAGGCCCAGGCCTACATCCTGTCGAAGGACGAGGGTGGCCGTCACACCCCGTTCTTCAACAACTACCGCCCGCAGTTCTACTTCCGTACCACGGACGTGACCGGCGTGGTGACCCTCCCCGAGGGCACCGAGATGGTCATGCCGGGCGACAACACCGTCATGACGGTCGAGCTGATCCAGCCCGTCGCCATGGAGGAGGGCCTCAAGTTCGCCATCCGTGAGGGTGGCCGGACCGTCGGCGCCGGCCAGGTCACCAAGATCAACAAGTAATCGCTGATCTGACCTGGTAGCTCCTCGGAGCTTCAGCAGGGGCCCCGCATCTCGTCCGCAAGGACGGGGCGCGGGGCCCTGTGCTTCCGCCGCGGTCCCTGCCGCGCCAACTCAGGCCGGTTCACGCAACCTTCACCGGCTGTGCTTCCCGCCGGATGACACCGGACCGCCCAACGCTCCTAAGGTCACAGCCGTCTCAATGGACGTGGCTACACAGGAAAGGGCGTGGTTCGCGATGGAAGCGTTCCGGAAGAGGCGGAGACGAAGGAGCCGATCGGCGCTGTTCGGCGGGGGTGTGGTCGCGGCTCTGGCCGGGCTCGTCGCGTCCCTCGCCGTCGGTACCACCGCCGACGCGGCGTCGTCCGCCGAGACGGTGCGGCACCCCGTGGGGTACGTCGATCCGCTCATCGGGTCCGCCAACGGCGGTAACACCTACCCCGGCGCCAATCTGCCGTTCGGGATGATCGCCTGGTCCCCGACCAGCACCGCCGGCGATCAGACCAATAGCGCCGCGGCCAATGGCTACTCGTACAACACGACGCGCCTGCGCGGCTTCAGCCTGACCCATGTCAATGGCGCGGGCTGCCATCCGGGGGCCGCGGGGGACGTGCCGATCATGCCGTTCGTCGGTGAGGTCGACACCTCGCCGTCCGCCGACACCAAGGACGCGAAGTACGCCGCGGACTTCTCGCACGCCAACGAGAAGGCCGAGCCCGGCCGTTACCGGGTGGGGCTGGACTCGGGGTCCGTCACCGATCTCGCGGTCAGCGAGCGGGCCGGTGTCGCCGACTTCACCTTCCCCGCCGACAAGCCCGCCAACCTGCTCTTCCGGGTCTCCAACTCCCTCAACGGCAGCGAGGACGCGCACATCGCCATCGACGAGAAGGCGCGCAAGGTCACCGGGTGGGTGGAGACCGGGGCGTTCTGCGGACGGCGTGCCAATGGCGGTGAGAACAACCGCACCAGCTACTACCGCCTCTACTTCACCGCCTCCTTCGACCGCGCCTTCTCCGGTGTCGGTACCTGGCAGAACGACCGGCTGTCCGCCGGTTCCACCACGGCCGACGGCGGCGAGGGGTACGCCACCGGCGCGGACCGGGCCGGCCGGGGATCCGGTGGGTACGTCGGCTTCGACACGGCGCGTGACAACGATGTCCGGATGCGGCTCGGTATCTCGTACGTCTCCCTCGCCGGAGCCGAGGCCAATCTGCGCGGGGAGATAGCGCCCCGCGCGAGCGTGGACGACGTGGCGGCCGCCGGGCGGGCGGCCTGGGACCGGAAGCTGCGCGGCGTTCGGATCGGCGGCGGCAGCGAGGCGCAGCGCACCACCTTCTACACCGCCCTCTATCACTCGCTTCAGCAGCCCAACCTGATCAGCGACCGTGACGGCCGCTACCCCGGTATGGACCGCGTCACACGGCGCGTGGAGCGCGGACAGGGGGCGCAGTACAGCAACTTCTCGGGCTGGGACCAGTACCGCGCACAGGTACAGCTGCTCGCCCTGCTCGAACCACGGGTCGCCGGTGACTTCGCCCAGTCGCTGTTCAACTTCGCCAAGCAGAACGACGGGGTCTGGGACCGCTGGGTGCACATCAGCGGCGCGACGCATGTGATGACGGGCGACCCGACGGCCGCGACGCTGGCAACCTTCTATGCCATGGGCGTACGGAACTTCGACGCCGAGGGCGCCTTCGACTCCCTCTACCGTCAGGCCACGGTCCCGCACCCGGACGGGCTCTCCGACGCGGGCTGCCCCGGCCAGTGCGAGGGGCAGCGGCCCAATCTGGCCCAGTACCTCGACTCGCACTACGCCGCGCAGGACGCCTGCCACTGCTGGGGCGGCGCCGCCGAGACCCTGGAGGACTCCGTCGCCGACGCCGCGCTCGCCCAGTGGGCCGGGCAGCTCGGCCGCGACCGGGAGTACCGGGAGCTGAGCGAGCGGGGCGGCTACTGGAAGAACGTATTCAACCCGCGGGCCACCGACGGCGCGGGCTACATCCAGGCCAGGAACCTGGACGGTACGTGGGTCACCCCCTTCGACCCCGCCTCCGACCGGGGCTTCGCCCAGGGCAGCGCCGCCACATACACCTGGATGGTGCCGCAGGACGTCCAGGGCCTGGCCGACGCCATGGGCGGCCGGGACACCGCGGCGGCCCGGCTGGACGGCTTCTTCCACAAGCCCGACGGCTCCTGGTCGGTCCGCGGCGGTGACGCGCTGCGCTACGACCCCACCAACGAGCCCGGCATCCACGCCCCGTGGCTGTACAACGCGCTCGGGCAGCCCTGGAAGACCCAGGAGACCGTCCGCGAGATCGTCGACACGGTGTACGGGACCGGTCCTTCGGGGCTTCCGGGCAATGACGACCTCGGCACGATGTCGGCGTGGTACGTGTTCGCCGCGCTCGGTATCTACCCGCAGGCCCCCGGCAGCGCCGACCTGCTGCTGACCGGTCCGCTGTTCCCGCGCGCGGTGATCGCGGGGACGGGGGAGCGCCGCGCCATCACGATCACCGCCCCGGCGGCGTCCGACGCGAACCTGTACGTGGACTCCGTGGAGATCAACGGCGAGCGGCGGAACGCCTCGTGGGCCGGCGGCTCACTCGTACGGTCCGGCGGTTCGCTCTCCTTCGCGCTGAGGGATCAGCCCAACACGGGCTGGGCCACCGCGCCCGGCGGACTGCCCCGTCCGTAGCGACAGCGACAGAGGCAGGGGGCCGGGGCTCGTATGCCCCGGCCCCCTGCGTACGTCGTGGGCGTACGTCGTGGGCCGGTCGGTCCCGGTCCCGGCCCCGGGCGGAAAGCGGCGCGGCCGTACTCGTCACCCCATGCCGCCCCTGGGTCCGTCGATCGTCACCGTCTGTACGGGGTCGCCCTCGGTGCCGCTCCGAGCTCCCCTTTTCGGAGTCCCGGGCCGGTCCGCTGATTCAGCTGTCCCGGCGTGGGGTACCCTTTCCGGCCGCGATTGGCCAGGGCCAGGGCCCCTATGGCACACTGTTCAGGTTGCTCGGTTGAGTGCCGATGCTGCGCGCCTCCCGCCGGGAGGACCGGAAGCGAGTCCCACAGTACTCGTCGCCCCAACTGCCCCTCAGGGCAGCGCTGAGGCGGACGTACGGGAATCTTCCGGGAAGCGTGAGCGGGGCTCCGGCCAGGCGCCCGGTGGCTAATCGCGATATCGCGGCCCGGCCCCGGCTCGCGGTCGTACGACCGCACCCCTTGGCAGGGAAATTCCTTCGGGAGATTTTCATTGGCGAGGATGCGACACGCCCGACCGCGTGGGTCGGAGCGGGGAGCGGAGCTACCGGGTTCCAGAGCGTTACGAGAGACAGGACTACGAAGCAGCCATGGCGGGACAGAAGATCCGCATCCGGCTCAAGGCCTACGACCACGAGGTCATCGACTCCTCGGCGAAGAAGATCGTCGAGACGGTGACGCGTACTGGTGCGTCGGTCGCGGGCCCGGTGCCGCTGCCCACTGAGAAGAACGTGTACTGCGTCATCAAGTCGCCGCACAAGTACAAGGACTCGCGCGAGCACTTCGAGATGCGCACGCACAAGCGCCTGATCGACATTCTCGACCCGACGCCCAAGACCGTTGACTCGCTGATGCGCCTGGACCTTCCGGCCGGCGTTGACATCGAGATCAAGCTCTGAGAGGCGCGGAAGAGATGGCAAAGCAGATCAAGGGTGTCCTGGGCGAGAAGCTCGGCATGACCCAGGTCTGGGACGAGAACAACCGTGTCGTCCCGGTGACCGTCGTCAAGGCCGGGCCCTGCGTTGTTACCCAGGTCCGTACGAATGACTCCGACGGCTACGAGTCGGTCCAGATCGCCTTCGGCGAGATCGACCCGCGCAAGGTGAACAAGCCCCTCAAGGGCCACTTCGCCAAGGCCGACGTGACCCCCCGCCGCCACCTGGTGGAGCTCCGTACCTCCGACGCCGCCGAGTACACGCTCGGCCAGGAGATCACCGCCGCCACGTTCGAGTCCGGCGTCAAGGTAGACGTCACGGGCAAGAGCAAGGGCAAGGGCTTCGCCGGTGTCATGAAGCGTCACAACTTCAAGGGCCTCGGCGCCGGTCACGGCACCCAGCGCAAGCACCGCTCTCCCGGCTCCATCGGTGGCTGCGCCACCCCGGGCCGTGTGTTCAAGGGCCTCCGCATGGCGGGCCGTATGGGCAACGAGCGGGTCACCACCCAGAACCTGACCGTTCACGCCGTTGACGCGGAGAAGGGCCTGCTCCTGATCAAGGGCGCGGTTCCTGGTCCGAACGGCGGCCTCGTCCTGGTCCGTACCGCGGCCAAGGGGGCCTGAGGTAACTGATGAGCACCGTTGACATCCTTTCGCCGGCAGGCGACAAGGCCGGGACCGTCGAACTCCCCTCGGAGATCTTCGACGCGAAGGTCAGCATCCCGCTGATCCACCAGGTCGTTGTCGCCCAGCTGGCCGCTGCCCGACAGGGCACGCACAAGACCAAGACCCGCGGCGAAGTCCGTGGCGGTGGCAAGAAGCCGTACCGCCAGAAGGGCACCGGCCGCGCCCGTCAGGGTTCGACCCGCGCTCCGCAGTTCGCCGGTGGTGGCGTCGTCCACGGCCCCGTGCCGCGTGACTACTCGCAGCGGACCCCCAAGAAGATGAAGGCCGCCGCCCTGCGCGGTGCCCTCACCGACCGGGCCCGTCACTCTCGTATCCACGTCGTTTCCGGCCTGGTCGAGGACGCGGTGTCCACCAAGGCCGCGAGGACCCTGATCGGCAAGATCAGCGAGCGCAAGAACGTGCTCCTGGTCGCCGAGAGGTCCGACGAGGCCGCGTGGCTGTCCGCCCGCAACCTGCCCCAGGTGCACATCCTGGCGCCGGGGCAGCTGAACACGTATGACGTGCTCGTCTCCGACGACGTGGTCTTCACCAAGGCCGCCTTCGAGTCCTTCGTGTCCGGCCCCGCGGATCGACGGGCCGCTGAGACCGAAGGGAGCGAAGCCTGATGGCCGAGATCACCAGCAAGACCTTCGACGACCCGCGTGACGTTCTCGTCAAGCCCGTGGTGTCCGAGAAGAGCTACGCGCTGCTCGACGAGAACAAGTACACGTTCATCGTGTTGCCCACCGCCAACAAGACCCAGATCAAGCAGGCCGTGGAAGCGGTCTTCTCGGTCAAGGTCACCGGGGTCAACACGATCAACCGCCAGGGCAAGCGCAAGCGCACCCGCACCGGTTTCGGTAAGCGCGCGAACACCAAGCGCGCCATCGTGACCGTCGCAGAGGGCGACCGTATCGACATCTTCGGCGGCCCGACCTCCTGACGGAGGTCGAGACGTCCAGGATCCGGAATTCTTCCGAGGACTGAGAGACAATGGGTATCCGCAAGTACAAGCCGACGACCCCGGGCCGTCGTGGCTCCAGCGTCGCCGACTTTGTCGAGATCACGCGGTCCACGCCGGAGAAGTCGCTGGTCCGCCCGCTGCACAGCAAGGGCGGCCGTAACAACGCCGGTCGTGTGACCGTTCGCCACCAGGGTGGTGGACACAAGCGCGCCTACCGTGTGATCGACTTCCGTCGTCACGACAAGGACGGCGTGCCGGCCAAGGTCGCGCACATCGAGTACGACCCGAACCGCACCGCGCGCATCGCGCTGCTGCACTACGCGGACGGCGAGAAGCGCTACATCATCGCGCCGCGTGGCCTGGCGCAGGGCGCGCGTGTCGAGAACGGTCCGGCCGCCGACATCAAGCCCGGCAACAACCTGGCGCTGCGCAACATCCCGGTCGGTACGACCATCCACGCCATCGAGCTGCGGCCCGGCGGCGGCGCGAAGTTCGCCCGTTCCGCGGGTGCCTCCGTGCAGCTGCTGGCGAAGGAGGGCTCCATGGCCCACCTCCGTATGCCGTCCGGCGAGATCCGGCTGGTCGACGTCCGCTGCCGCGCCACCATCGGCGAGGTCGGCAACGCCGAGCAGTCGAACATCAACTGGGGCAAGGCCGGCCGTATGCGCTGGAAGGGCGTACGCCCGACCGTCCGCGGTGTCGCGATGAACCCGGTTGACCACCCGCACGGTGGTGGTGAGGGCAAGACCTCCGGTGGACGTCACCCGGTCAGCCCGTGGGGTCAGAAGGAGGGTCGTACTCGCTCGCCGAAGAAGGCAAGCAGCAAGTACATCGTCCGCCGCCGCAAGACGAACAAGAAGCGCTAGGAGCGGGTTTAGATGCCGCGCAGTCTCAAGAAGGGGCCCTTCGTCGACGACCACCTGATCAAGAAGGTGGACGTCCAGAACGAAGCAGGCACCAAGAACGTCATCAAGACCTGGTCCCGTCGCTCGATGATCGTCCCGGCCATGCTGGGCCACACGATCGCGGTGCACAACGGCAAGATCCATGTCCCGGTGTTCGTCACCGAGTCGATGGTCGGCCACAAGCTCGGCGAGTTCTCGCCGACTCGCACCTTCCGCGGCCACGTCAAGGACGACCGGAAGTCGAAGCGCCGCTAACGCGGGGTGACTGACTATGACTTACACCGAAGGGACAACCATGGAAGCCAGGGCCCAGGCGCGGTACATCCGCGTCACGCCCATGAAGGCCCGCCGCGTGGTGGACCTCATCCGTGGCATGGATGCCACGGAGGCTCAGGCGGTCCTGCGCTTCGCCCCGCAGGCCGCGAGCGTGCCGGTCGGCAAGGTGCTTGACAGTGCCATCGCCAACGCCGCGCACAACTACGACCACACCGACGCCTCTTCGCTGGTCATCAGCGAGGCGTATGTGGACGAGGGCCCGACCCTGAAGCGGTTCCGTCCGCGTGCCCAGGGCCGTGCCTACCGGATCCGTAAGCGGACCAGCCACATCACCGTGGTCGTCAGCAGCAAGGAAGGAACCCGGTAATGGGCCAGAAGGTTAACCCGCATGGGTTCCGACTCGGTATCACCACGGACTTCAAGTCCCGTTGGTACGCCGACAAGCTGTACAAGGACTACGTCAAGGAAGACGTCGCCATTCGTCGCATGATGACGAAGGGCATGGAGCGGGCCGGCATCTCCAAGGTGGAGATCGAGCGCACCCGCGACCGCGTCCGCGTTGACATCCACACCGCACGTCCGGGCATCGTCATCGGCCGCCGCGGCGCCGAGGCCGACCGCATCCGCGGCGAGCTGGAGAAGCTGACCGGCAAGCAGGTCCAGCTGAACATCCTCGAGGTCAAGAACCCCGAGGTGGACGCTCAGCTGGTGGCCCAGGCCGTCGCCGAGCAGCTGTCCTCGCGTGTCTCCTTCCGTCGCGCCATGCGTAAGAGCATGCAGTCGACGATGAAGGCCGGCGCCAAGGGCATCAAGATCCAGTGCGGTGGCCGTCTCGGCGGCGCCGAGATGTCCCGCTCGGAGTTCTACCGCGAGGGCCGCGTGCCCCTGCACACGCTCCGCGCGAACGTCGACTACGGCTTCTTCGAGGCCAAGACGACCTTCGGCCGTATCGGTGTGAAGGTCTGGATCTACAAGGGCGACGTCAAGAACATCGCCGAGGTGCGCGCCGAGAACGCCGCGGCCCGCGCCGGCAACCGTCCGGCCCGTGGTGGTGGCAACGACCGTCCCGCCGGCCGTGGTGGCCGCGGTGGCGAGCGTGGCGGCCGTGGCCGCAAGCCGCAGCAGAACCCGGCAGCCGAGGCCCCCAAGGCCGACGCCGCCGCTGCTCCGGCCGCTGAGGCGACGTCCTCTTCTACCGGCGGAACGGAGGCCTGACCGAAATGCTGATCCCCCGTAGGGTCAAGCACCGCAAGCAGCACCACCCGAAGCGCAGCGGAATGTCCAAGGGTGGGACGCAGGTTGCGTTCGGCGAGTACGGCATCCAGGCGCTGACCCCCGCGTACGTGACGAACCGTCAGATCGAGGCCGCTCGTATCGCGATGACCCGTCACATCAAGCGTGGCGGCAAGGTCTGGATCAACATCTACCCGGACCGTCCGCTCACCAAGAAGCCTGCCGAGACCCGCATGGGTTCCGGTAAGGGTTCCCCCGAGTGGTGGATCGCGAACGTCAAGCCCGGCCGGGTGATGTTCGAGCTGTCCTACCCGAACGAGAAGATTGCGCGTGAGGCGCTTACCCGCGCTGCTCACAAGCTTCCGATGAAGTGCCGGATCGTTCGGCGCGAGGCAGGTGAGTCGTGATGGCGGCCGTGACCAAGGCGTCCGAACTGCGCGAACTGGGCAACGAGGAGCTTCTCGCCAAGCTTCGCGAGGCCAAGGAAGAGCTGTTCAATCTCCGCTTCCAGGCGGCGACGGGTCAGCTCGAAAACCACGGGCGGCTGAAGCTCGTGCGCAAGGACATCGCGCGGATCTACACCCTGATGCGTGAGCGCGAGCTGGGCATCGAGACGGTGGAGAGCGCCTGATGACTGAGAGCAACGTGACCGAGACCACTGCAACCACTAGCGGCTCCGCCGCGGGCGCCGACCGCGGATTCCGCAAGACCCGTGAGGGTCTGGTCGTCAGCGACAAGATGGACAAGACCGTCGTCGTCGCTGTCGAGGACCGCGTCAAGCACGCGCTGTACGGCAAGGTCATCCGCCGTACGAACAAGCTCAAGGCGCACGACGAGCAGAACGCCGCCGGCATCGGCGACCGCGTCCTCCTGATGGAGACCCGGCCGCTGTCCGCCACGAAGCGGTGGCGCATCGTCGAGATCCTCGAGAAGGCCAAGTAACCCCTGAGGGGTTTGCCAGCAGGGCATTTCCCTCGGACTAGTTCCGCCAGGCTCCGGGGGCCGAGTGATCGGCCCCCGGGGAACCGGCAGACGATCAGGAGATAGACGTGATCCAGCAGGAGTCGCGACTGCGTGTCGCCGACAACACGGGTGCGAAGGAAATTCTCACCATCCGTGTTCTCGGTGGCTCGGGTCGCCGCTACGCGGGCATCGGTGACGTCATCGTCGCCACCGTCAAGGACGCGATCCCCGGTGGCAACGTGAAGAAGGGTGACGTCGTCAAGGCGGTCATCGTTCGCACCGTCAAGGAGCGCCGCCGTCCGGACGGCTCGTACATCCGCTTCGACGAGAACGCCGCCGTCATTCTGAAGAACGACGGCGACCCTCGCGGCACCCGTATCTTCGGCCCGGTGGGCCGTGAGCTGCGCGAGAAGAAGTTCATGAAGATCATCTCGCTCGCGCCGGAGGTGCTGTAAGCATGAAGATCAAGAAGGGCGACCTGGTTCAGGTCATCACCGGTAAGGACAAGGGCAAGCAGGGCAAGGTCATCGTGGCCTACCCCACGCAGGACCGTGTTCTCGTCGAGGGTGTCAACCGGGTCAAGAAGCACACCAAGGCCGGCCAGACGGCTCGCGGTTCGCAGACCGGCGGCATCGTGACCACCGAAGCCCCCATCCACATCAGCAATGTTCAGCTGGTCGTGGAGAAGGACGGCAAGAAGGTCGTCACCCGCGTCGGCTACCGCTTTGACGACGAGGGCAACAAGATCCGCGTTGCCAAGCGGACCGGTGAGGACATCTGATGACTGCGACCACTACCGCGCCGCGTCTGAAGCTGCGCTACCGCGAGGAGATCGCCGGAAAGCTGCGTGAGGAGTTCTCGTACGAGAACGTCATGCAGATCCCCGGTCTCGTCAAGATCGTGGTCAACATGGGTGTGGGCGACGCCGCCCGCGACTCCAAGCTGATCGAGGGTGCCATCAAGGACCTCACCACGATCACCGGCCAGAAGCCGTCCGTCACCAAGGCCCGGAAGTCCATCGCGCAGTTCAAGCTGCGCGAGGGTCAGCCGATCGGCTGCCACGTCACCCTCCGCGGTGACCGCATGTGGGAGTTCCTGGACCGTACGCTGTCGCTCGCGCTGCCGCGTATCCGTGACTTCCGCGGTCTGTCCCCGAAGCAGTTCGACGGCCGTGGCAACTACACCTTCGGTCTCACGGAGCAGGTCATGTTCCACGAGATCGACCAGGACAAGATCGACCGGGTCCGGGGCATGGACATCACCGTGGTCACCACGGCGACCAATGACGACGAGGGTCGTGCCCTCCTTCGTCACCTCGGCTTCCCGTTCAAGGAGAACTGACCGTGGCGAAGAAGGCTCTGATCGCTAAGGCCGCCCGCAAGCCGAAGTTCGGTGTGCGCGGTTACACCCGCTGCCAGCGCTGCGGCCGTCCCCACTCCGTCTACCGCAAGTTCGGCCTGTGCCGTGTGTGCCTTCGTGAGATGGCCCACCGCGGTGAGCTGCCGGGCGTGACCAAGAGTTCCTGGTAATTCCCCAAAGGGAATCAACCAGAAGCTCTCGGTAAGCAATGTGGTTGGCGGGAGCCCTCCTTCACATGCCGTAGGCTTGTGGGGTTGGGCGCCCGCCGTCCACCTAAGACTTACTACGCCGTAGGTCCCCGCACCGCACCCGTCCCGGCTCTGATCGGGGAGAGGGATGGCGCATACAGGAAACCCCGGCGAGAGAGGCCGAAGGCCAATTCATGACCATGACTGATCCCATCGCAGACATGCTCACGCGTCTGCGCAACGCGAACTCGGCGTACCACGACGACGTCGTGATGCCGCACAGCAAGATCAAGTCGCACATCGCGGAGATCCTCCAGCAGGAGGGCTTCATCACCGGCTGGAAGGTCGAGGACGCCGAGGTCGGCAAGAGCCTCGTCCTGGAGCTGAAGTTCGGCCCGAACCGCGAGCGTTCGATCGCCGGCATCAAGCGCATCTCCAAGCCGGGTCTGCGTGTGTACGCGAAGTCCACCAATCTGCCGAAGGTTCTCGGCGGCCTGGGCGTGGCCATCATCTCCACGTCCCACGGTCTCCTGACCGGCCAGCAGGCCAGCAAGAAGGGCGTAGGTGGGGAAGTCCTCGCCTACGTCTGGTAGTCGGGAACGGAGGAAAAGCTCATGTCGCGAATCGGCAAGCTCCCCATCCAGGTTCCCGCCGGTGTGGACGTCACCATCGATGGCCGTACGGTCGCCGTGAAGGGCCCCAAGGGTTCCCTCTCGCACACCGTTGCCGCGCCGATCGAGGTCACCAAGGGCGAGGACGGCATCCTTCAGGTGCTGCGCCCGAACGACGAGCGTCAGAACAAGGCCCTGCACGGCCTGTCCCGCACGCTGGTGGCGAACATGATCACCGGCGTGACCCAGGGATACGTCAAGGCGCTCGAAATCAGCGGGGTCGGCTACCGCGTCCAGGCGAAGGGCTCCAACCTGGAGTTCGCCCTGGGTTACAGCCACCCGATCCTCATCGAGGCCCCCGAGGGCATCACCTTCAAGGTCGAGACGCCCACGAAGTTCACTGTCGAGGGCATCGACAAGCAGAAGGTCGGCGAGGTCGCCGCTAACATCCGCAAGCTGCGGAAGCCCGACCCGTACAAGGCCAAGGGCGTCAAGTACGCGGGCGAGGTCATCCGCCGCAAGGTCGGAAAGGCGGGTAAGTAAGCCATGGCATACGGTGTCAAGATTGCTAAGGGCAAGGCCTACAAGGCCGCTGCCATCAAGCGCCGTCACATCCGCGTTCGCAAGCGCATCTCCGGTTCGCCGGAGCGTCCGCGCCTGGTCGTGACGCGTTCCAACCGCCACATGGTCGCTCAGGTCATCGACGACATCGCGGGCCACACGCTCGCGTCGGCGTCGACCCTGGACACCTCGATCCGTGGTGCCGAGGGCGACAAGAGCGCCCAGGCCAAGCAGGTCGGATCCCTGGTCGCCGAGCGCGCCAAGGCCGCCGGCGTCGAGGCCGTCGTGTTCGACCGCGGTGGTAACCAGTACGCAGGGCGCATTGCCGCTCTGGCTGACGCCGCCCGCGAAGCCGGGCTGAAGTTCTAAGCCCCGGTTCCGGAGCTAGCGGACGTAACAGAGAGAGGTAAATCCAATGGCTGGACCCCAGCGCCGCGGAAGCGGTGCCGGTGGCGGCGAGCGGCGGGACCGGAAGGGTCGCGACGGTGGCGCTGCCGCCGAGAAGACCGCTTACGTTGAGCGCGTCGTCGCGATCAACCGCGTTGCCAAGGTTGTGAAGGGTGGTCGTCGCTTCAGCTTCACCGCGCTGGTCGTGGTGGGCGATGGTGACGGCACCGTGGGTGTCGGTTACGGCAAGGCCAAGGAGGTGCCGGCCGCCATCGCCAAGGGCGTTGAGGAGGCCAAGAAGCACTTCTTCAAGGTTCCCCGTATCCAGGGCACCATCCCGCACCCGATCCAGGGCGAGAAGGCCGCGGGCGTCGTCCTGCTCAAGCCGGCTTCCCCCGGTACCGGCGTGATCGCCGGTGGCCCGGTGCGTGCCGTGCTGGAGTGCGCGGGCGTGCACGACATCCTGTCGAAGTCGCTCGGCTCGGACAACGCGATCAACATCGTGCACGCGACCGTGGCGGCCCTCCAGGGCCTGCAGCGTCCCGAGGAGATCGCGGCCCGCCGCGGTCTGCCCCTCGAGGACGTCGCCCCCGCGGCTCTGCTCCGTGCGCGTGCGGGAGCGGGTGCGTAATGGCCCGTCTCAAGATCACGCAGACGAAGTCGTACATCGGCAGCAAGCAGAACCACCGTGACACCCTGCGTTCGCTCGGGCTCAAGCGCCTGCACGACGTGGTTGTCAAGGAGGACCGCCCCGAGTTCCGCGGCATGGCTAACACCGTCCGCCACCTCGTGACGGTTGAGGAGGTCGACTGACATGGCGGAGAACAACCCGCTGAAGGTCCACAACCTCCGTCCTGCCCCGGGCGCCAAGACCGCCAAGACCCGTGTGGGTCGTGGTGAGGCGTCCAAGGGTAAGACCGCAGGTCGTGGTACCAAGGGCACCAAGGCCCGTTACCAGGTTCCGGAGCGCTTCGAGGGTGGGCAGATGCCCCTCCATATGCGTCTCCCGAAGCTCAAGGGCTTCAAGAACCCGTTCCGCACCGAGTACCAGGTCGTGAACCTGGACAAGCTCTCCGCTCTCTACCCCGAGGGCGGCGAGGTCACGGTGGCCGATCTGGTCACCAAGGGCGCGGTGCGCAAGAACAGCCTCGTCAAGGTCCTGGGCCAGGGCGAGATCTCCGTGGCGCTGCAGGTTTCGGTTGACGCCGTCTCCGGCTCCGCCAAGGAGAAGATTGCCGCCGCCGGCGGCACCGTCACCGAGCTCGTCTGAGACAACTCGATGGCCTGAACATCCGACCGGGGATGCCTCTCAAAAGGGGCATCCCCGGTTGGTCGTTCCAAGGGGGGCACTGTCGCCGGTAAGGTGGCGTGCATTGTTGCTGTATTGAAGCCGGGGGCTCGCCCCCGGACCCCCGCCGCGCGGAGTGTCCGCAGGGGTGCCCCGCGCGGTTCCGCTTGTTCCGTATCCGTCGATCCTCAATACCGTCACCTCTGACGCAGTAGCGCGGGGGTCGCAGGAGGCACCGTGCTCACCGCGTTCGCCCGGGCGTTCAAGACGCCCGACCTGCGCAAGAAGCTGCTCTTCACACTCGCCATCATCGTGCTGTACCGGCTCGGGGCACATGTCCCGGTACCGGGCGTCAGTTACGAGAATGTCCAGACGTGTGTCGACGCGGCCCAGAAGGGCAATAACAGCCTGTTCGGTCTGGTGAACATGTTCAGCGGCGGGGCGCTGCTGCAGATCACGATCTTCGCGCTCGGCATCATGCCGTACATCACAGCGAGCATCATTCTGCAGCTGCTGACCGTGGTCATCCCCAGGCTGGAGGCCCTCAAGAAGGAGGGCCAGTCCGGTCAGGCCAAGATCACGCAGTACACCCGCTATCTGACGGTCGCCCTCGCCGTGCTGCAGGGCACCGGCCTGGTCGCCACCGCCCGCAGTGGCGCGCTCTTCAGCGGCTGCCCGGTCGCCTCGGAGATCGTGCCCGATCAGTCGATCTTCGTCACCGTCACCATGGTGATCACCATGACCGCGGGTACCGCGGCGGTCATGTGGCTCGGTGAGCTCATCACCGACCGAGGCATCGGCAACGGCATGTCCATCCTGATGTTCATCTCGATCGCCGCCGGCTTCCCCGGCGCGCTGTGGGCCATCAAGGAGAGCGGCACGCTCGCCAAGGGCTGGATCGAGTTCGGCACGGTCATTCTGATCGGCTTCGTGATGGTGGGCCTGGTCGTCTTCGTCGAGCAGGCGCAGCGCCGGATCCCCGTGCAGTACGCGAAGCGCATGATCGGCCGCAGGTCCTACGGCGGTACGTCCACGTACATCCCGCTGAAGGTGAATCAGGCGGGTGTGATCCCCGTCATCTTCGCCTCGTCGCTGCTCTACATTCCGGCACTCGTCGCACAGTTCTCCAGTGGGAACTCCGCGTGGAAGACCTGGATCGAGGCGCACTTCGTCAAGGGTGACCACCCGTATTACATCGCCACGTACTTCCTGCTGATCGTGTTCTTCGCCTTCTTCTATGTGGCGATCTCCTTCAACCCCGAAGAAGTCGCCGACAACATGAAGAAGTATGGTGGCTTCATCCCGGGTATCCGGGCAGGTCGACCTACAGCCGAGTATCTGAGCTACGTGCTCAACAGGATCACTTGGCCGGGCTCGCTGTACCTGGGTCTGATTGCTCTCGTCCCGACGATGGCGTTGGCAGGCTTCGGCGGTGCGAACCAGAACTTCCCGTTCGGCGGGACAAGCATCCTGATCATCGTGGGTGTGGGTCTGGAAACCGTGAAGCAGATCGAGAGCCAGCTTCAGCAGCGTAATTACGAAGGGTTCCTCCGCTGATGCGAATCGTCCTCGTCGGGCCGCCCGGTGCCGGCAAGGGAACGCAGGCCGCGTACCTCGCCAAGAACCTGAAGGTCCCGCACATCTCCACGGGCGACCTCTTCCGGGCCAACATCAGCCAGGGCACCACCCTCGGCAAGCTGGCGAAGTCGTACATGGATGCCGGGAACCTGGTGCCCGACGAGGTGACCATCGCGATGGCGCAGGAGCGGATGGCCCAGCCGGACGCCGTCGGCGGCTTTCTGCTGGACGGTTTCCCGCGCAATGTCTCGCAGGCGAAGGCGCTGGACGAGGCCCTCGCGCAGGACGGCGTGAAGCTGGACGCGGTGCTGGACCTGGAGGTCCCCGAGGACGAGGTCGTCACGCGTATCGCGGGGCGCCGGGTCTGTCGCAATGACAGCGCGCATGTGTTCCACGTCACCTACAGCCCGCCGAAGAAGGAGGGTGTCTGTGACATCTGCGGCGGCGAGCTGTACCAGCGGGACGACGACTCCGAGGAGACGGTGCGGACCCGTCTCGAGGTCTACCACACGCAGACCGAGCCGATCATCGACCACTACCGGGCCCAGGGCCTGGTGGTCACGATCTCCGCGCTCGGCAAGGTCACCGAAGTGACCGAGCGTGCGATGGCGGCGCTTGAGCGGGGTCGGGCCGCGTAGGCCCTGAGTCCCAGCAGTGCAGCAGTACCAGTACGGCCGTGGCGTCCCTCGGACACCACGGCCGTACTGTTGAGCGGTCCGTGTGCGGCGGACGTAGCGAGCAGAGCGTATCGAATCAGTCACAGTCAGGTGGAAGGCGCAGGCATGGTGCAGATCAAGACCCCCGAGCAGATCGCGAAGATGCGTGAGGCGGGACTGGTCGTCGCCGCCGTGCACGCGGCCACCGGCGCGGCGGCGGTGCCCGGCGCCACCACCGGCGATCTGGACCAGGTCGCCCGCAAGGTGCTGGCCGAGCACGGCGCCAAGCCGAACTTCCTCGGGTACGGCGGGTTCCCCGCGACCATCTGCACCTCGGTCAACGAGGTCGTCGTCCATGGCATCCCGGACGACACGACCGTCCTCAAGGACGGCGACATCATCTCCATCGACGCGGGCGCGATCATCGACGGCTGGCACGGCGACGCGGCCTTCACGGCGTTCGTCGGCACCGGTCACGCTCCGGAGCTCGTCGAGCTCTCGCGGGTGACCGAGGAGTCGATGTGGGCCGGGATCGCGGCCATGCGCGGCGGCAACCGGCTGGTGGACGTGTCCCGGGCGATCGAGACGTACATCCGCCGCCAGCCCCGCCCCGGCGGGGGCAAGTACGGGATCATCGAGGACTACGGCGGCCACGGCATCGGCACCGAGATGCACATGGACCCGCACCTGCTGAACTATGTCTCGCGCAAGCGCGGCAAGGGCCCGAAGCTGGTCCCGGGTTTCTGCCTGGCGATCGAGCCGATGGTCTCCCTCGGTACGCCGCGTACGGAGGTGCTGGAGGACGAGTGGACGGTCATCACGACCGACGCGACCTGGTCCTCGCACTGGGAGCACTCCGTGGCGCTGACCGAGGAGGGCCCGCTGGTCCTGACCGCCCCCGACGGAGGTAAGGCGAAACTCGCCGAGCTGGGCATCGTCGCGGCTCCGGACCCGTTGGCTTAAACATCTCCTTCGGTGGGCAAACTGAACGGATTCGTCTTTTCGAGTGCGCTCCCGTAGACTGACGCGTCGGCTCTGGTGTACCCGTGTGTCTTCATGCGGCTGCCAGAATCGATCAAGGTAGCCGATTCGAAGGGCGAAGCGTGGCCAAGAAGCAAGGTGCCATCGAAATTGAGGGCACCGTGATCGAGTCCCTCCCGAACGCCATGTTCAAGGTGGAGCTGCAGAACGGTCACAAGGTCCTCGCGCACATCAGCGGCAAGATGCGGATGCACTACATCCGAATCCTCCCCGATGACCGGGTTGTGGTGGAGCTGTCTCCGTACGACCTGACGCGTGGCCGGATCGTCTACCGATACAAGTAGATCTTGCAGACATCCCTCGCGGGGTGCCCGCACTGACCCGGAGAACCTCAATCCCATGAAGGTCAAGCCGAGCGTCAAGAAGATCTGCGACAAGTGCAAGGTGATCCGGCGTCACGGCCGGGTCATGGTCATCTGCGACAACCTGCGCCACAAGCAGCGCCAGGGCTGACGCAAGACCACCTGCCTCTCGCAGTACTTCGCGCGACGCGAGCGAACTCGTAATAACGCAGTGTCCGGCTCCCACCCGGTGGGACCGACACCTCCGGCGGAGGCCGGGGACCCGGACCGTACCGATCCCACCAGGGGACGGGGCGGCAGCCGGGAGAGACACTGCGGAAGACCTCCGACATCATCAGGAGCCATGAATGGCACGCCTCGCAGGCGTTGACCTCCCGCGCGAAAAGCGCGTCGAGGTCGCCCTCACCTACGTCTTCGGTATCGGGCGCACCCGGTCCAAGGAGACTCTCGCCGCCGTTGGCGTCGACCCGAACATCCGCGTCCGCGACCTCGCCGAGGAAGACCTCGTCAAGATCCGCGAGTACGTGGACGGCAACCTCAAGACCGAGGGTGACCTCCGTCGCGAGATCGCCGCCGACATCCGCCGCAAGGTCGAGATCGGCTGCTACCAGGGTCTGCGTCACCGCCGTGGCCTGCCGGTGCACGGACAGCGCACCAGCACGAACGCTCGTACCCGCAAGGGCCCGCGTCGCGCCATCGCCGGTAAGAAGAAGCCGGGCAAGAAGTAGTCCTCAGCGGACGCTCATCAGCGGTCTTCGCTGTAGGACCGACCACCTCCCTGTAGGAGAAATAGATGCCCCCCAAGGGTCGTCAGGGCGCTGCCAAGAAGGTGCGCCGCAAGGAAAAGAAGAACGTCGCTCACGGGCACGCCCACATCAAGAGCACGTTCAACAACACGATCGTCTCGATCACCGACCCCTCGGGCAACGTGATCTCCTGGGCCTCCGCCGGCCACGTCGGCTTCAAGGGCTCGCGCAAGTCCACCCCCTTCGCCGCGCAGATGGCCGCCGAGTCGGCCGCCCGCCGCGCGCAGGAGCACGGCATGCGCAAGGTGGACGTCTTCGTCAAGGGTCCCGGCTCCGGCCGTGAGACCGCGATCCGCTCGCTCCAGGCCACCGGCCTGGAGGTGGGCTCGATCCAGGACGTCACCCCCACCCCGCACAACGGCTGCCGCCCCCCGAAGCGCCGCCGCGTCTGAACCCTTTCCCCCGGGCGGGGGGAACGGCTCGCGGGCGGTACGGCGCTTCGGTGCCGTGCCGCCCGTACCCTTGTTCTGTTGGCATCAAATAGCGGGTGCCAAGACTGGAGGACCGAAACATGCTTATCGCTCAGCGTCCCTCGCTGACCGAAGAGGTCGTCGACGAATACCGCTCGCGGTTCGTGATCGAGCCGCTGGAGCCGGGCTTCGGCTACACGCTCGGCAACTCCCTTCGGCGTACGCTCCTCTCCTCGATCCCCGGCGCGGCGGTCACGTCGATCCGGATCGACGGTGTCCTGCACGAGTTCACCACCGTGCCGGGCGTCAAGGAGGACGTCACCGACCTCATCCTGAACATCAAGCAGCTGGTCGTCTCCTCGGAGCATGACGAGCCGGTCGTGATGTACCTGCGCAAGCAGGGCCCCGGCCTGGTCACGGCGGCCGACATCGCCCCGCCGGCCGGTGTCGAGGTCCACAACCCGGACCTCGTGCTCGCGACCCTGAACGGCAAGGGCAAGCTGGAGATGGAGCTGACCGTCGAGCGCGGTCGCGGCTATGTCTCCGCCGTCCAGAACAAGCAGGTGGGCCAGGAGATCGGCCGGATTCCGGTCGACTCCATCTACTCGCCGGTGCTCAAGGTCACGTACAAGGTCGAGGCGACCCGTGTCGAGCAGCGCACCGACTTCGACAAGCTGATCGTCGACGTCGAGACCAAGCAGGCCATGCGGCCGCGCGACGCCATGGCGTCCGCCGGTAAGACGCTGGTCGAGCTGTTCGGTCTGGCGCGCGAGCTCAACATCGACGCCGAGGGCATCGACATGGGCCCGTCGCCGACGGACGCGGCGCTCGCCGCCGATCTCGCCCTGCCGATCGAGGAGCTTGAGCTCACCGTTCGGTCGTACAACTGCCTCAAGCGCGAGGGCATCCACTCCGTGGGTGAGCTGGTGGCGCGCTCCGAGGCCGATCTGCTCGACATCCGTAACTTCGGTGCGAAGTCGATCGACGAGGTCAAGGCGAAGCTGGCCGGCATGGGCCTGGCCCTCAAGGACAGCCCGCCCGGATTCGACCCGACCGCCGCGGCGGACGCCTTCGGCGCCGACGACGACGCGGACGCCGGGTTCGTGGAGACCGAGCAGTACTGAGGGTTCCGCCCAGGGTCCCGAGCCCGGGGCTTGATTTCACTTCCGCGGGGCGGCCGCCCCACGGGAACTGACACCGGTACCTGATACGGCCGGTGCAGACACAAGGAGATACACCATGCCGAAGCCCGCCAAGGGTGCCCGTCTGGGCGGCAGCGCCGCGCACGAGAAGCTGCTCCTCGCGAACCTCGCGAAGTCGCTCTTCGAGCACGGCCGCATCACGACGACCGAGGCCAAGGCCCGCCGCCTGCGCCCGATCGCGGAGCGTTTCATCACCAAGGCGAAGAAGGGCGACATCCACAACCGTCGCCTGGTGCTGCAGTCGATCACGGACAAGAGCGTCGTCCACACGCTCTTCACCGAGATCGCCCCGCGGTACGAGAACCGCCCCGGTGGTTACACGCGTATCACCAAGATCGGCAACCGTCGTGGCGACAACGCCCCGATGGCGGTCATCGAGCTGGTCGAGGCCCTGACCGTGGCGCAGCAGGCCACCGGTGAGGCCGAGGCGGCGACGAAGCGCGCGGTCAAGGAAGACGCCCTCAAGAAGGACGAGGCTCCGGCCGAGGCCGTCGAGGACGCCAAGCCGGCCGCCGAGGCCGAGTCGGAGTCCAAGGACGCCTGAGCGTTCTGACGACTGACGGACGGGTCCGCTCCCTGAGGGGGGCGGGCCCGTTCCGCGTGGAGAGGACGGACAGGTGGGTCAGGTGGGTCAGGTGAGCGAGGACATCGAGGGCGCGGCGCCCGGACACGTACGGATACGGCTGGACCTGTCGTACGACGGCAAGGACTTCTCCGGCTGGGCGCGGCAGCGGACCCGGCGGACCGTCCAGGGCGAGATCGAGGACGCGCTGCGTACGGTGACGCGGTCCTCGCGTACGTACGAGCTGACCGTCGCCGGGCGTACGGACGCGGGCGTGCACGCGCGCGGTCAGGTCGCGCATGTCGATCTGCCGGACGAGGTGTGGGCCGAGCACCGCGAGCGGCTGCTGAGGCGGCTCGCGGGGCGGCTGAGCCACGATGTACGGGTCTGGAGGGTCGCCGAGGCGCCCCGGGGCTTCAACGCGCGCTTCTCGGCGATCTGGCGGCGCTACGCGTACCGCGTGACCGATCATCCCGGGGGTGTGGATCCGCTGCTGCGCGGTCATGTGCTGTGGCACGACTGGCCGTTGGACGTGGCGGCGATGAACGCGGCGTCCGCCGGGCTGCTCGGCGAGCACGACTTCGCGGCGTACTGCAAGCGGCGCGAGGGCGCGACGACGATCCGTACGCTCCAGCGGCTGGAGTGGGAGCGGGACACACACGGAGTGATCACCGCGACCGTGCGGGCCGATGCCTTCTGCCACAACATGGTGCGCTCGCTGGTGGGCGCGCTGCTGTTCGTGGGCGACGGGCACCGGCCCGTGGAGTGGCCGGCGAAGGTGCTCGCGACGGGGGTGCGGGACTCGGCGGTGCATGTCGTACGGCCGCACGGGCTCACCCTGGAGGAGGTCGGCTATCCGGCCGACGAGCTGCTGGGCGAGCGGAACCGGGCGGCGCGCAACAAGCGGACGCTGGGCGCGAACCTGAACGGTGACGCGGACGGGGACGCGGGCTGCTGCTGAGGTCAGCCGCTCCGCAGGCGGCGGGCCAGACGGCGCAGCGGGCCCGGTGTACGGGTCCGCGTGGCAGGCGTGGGCGCGGGCTCCGGCCGGGGGACCGCGACGCGCAGGGACAGATCGCTTTGCGGATTGGTCCAGTACGGCGTGACGCGGCGGTCCGGCGCGGTGGGGTGCGGCACGGGCGTGGGCCGCTCGGGGACCTCGGGGCCGCGCCGGGAGCCGAGCCGCGCGGACTTCGTCCAGCCGAGCGCGGTGAGGCGTACGGACAGATCCCAGACGCCGTCGCCGAGCGGGGCGCCGTCCAGCGCCGTGGCGAGGTCGAGCCGGGCCGTTCCCGCGACGCTCAGCACGCCGTCGGGGCGGAAGACGGTGGTCTTGGTGGGCAGCCGGTACTCGGCGCCGCTGGCGCGCTCGCGCAGGACGAGCACGACGGACGCCTTGGCGGGGGAGGCGCCGCCGGTGAGCGGCTCCCGGGCGAGACGCTCCCGCAGGCCGGGTGAGAGACCGGCCGGGGCGAGGGCCTCCTGGTCCGTGCCGGTGTCGGTGACGCCCAGCGGGCCCTCGGCGCCGTGCAGCTCGCCGGTGAAGGCGATCCGCAGACAGGCGCCGTCGTTCAGCCAGGACAGCGCGTCCAGCCGGGCGTGGCAGACGACCGAGGACTCCCACGCGGCCAGGGCCACCAGATCGTCGAGCCGGTCGTCGGTGATCAGCCCGACGGCCACCCGGCGCGCGGCGGGCAGACCGGCCACCGACGTGTCCGAGATCCCGTCCACGACGACCTCGCGGATCGCCCGGAACAGCTCGCGCCGCGCGGCCTCGTCCAGATCCAGCAGTCGCTTTCCGCTCAGCCGGTCCAGGATCTCCACGCGCAGCCAGCGCCGGTGCAGCCGGTCGCGCGCCGCCCCGGGACCGACGAGGCCGTCCACGGTCTTCAGCAGGGCGCGCAGCTCGGCGTGGAACTCCCCGGGCGGTACGGCGGGGCCCGCGCCGCCCGGACCGTAGTGGTAGCAGACGTAGCTGCCGAGGACGGCGGTCCGGCCCGCCCGGAGGGTGGCCTCGGCGGTGAACGCCTGCTCGGCCAGTTGCCGCCCGCCCGCGGGGAAGCGCAGCCCGTGCCCGTCGAGGAACGCGCGGTGGAAGAGCTTGTCGGCGGTGAGGCTGTCGGCCAGCGGGTCCTTGGCGAGGGTGGCGCGCGGCCGGTCCCGTACGAACAGCTCGCGGGGGACGGGCCGGCCCTTGCCCGCGAGCTTGCCGGCGACGATGTCGGCGTCGTGCTCGATGCCGTACGCGTACATCCGCTCCAGGGCTTCCGTGCCGAGCCGGTCGCCGGGTTCCATGTAGAGCACGTACTCGCCGGTGGCGCGGTCGGTCCCGGCGTTACGGGGATCGGTGCCCGGCGCCGTGTCCGCCACGCTGATCACCTCGATGCCGTCCGCAGGCAGGGTCTGGGCGGCCAGTGAGGCGAGGGTGGCCTCCACCGCCTCCGGTGCCGCTCCGGCGGTCGGTACGACGACGCTGACCTTCGGCGGGCGGGGGCCGGGCACCGCGTCGGTTGCCCGTACGGACAGCGTCATCCCTTGGCCGGTGAGGGCGCCGGTGATCTCGTGCCCGCCGAGGATCTCGGGGGCGGGCAGGGCCACTTCCCCGGGGGCCGTGCTCCCGCCGAGGCGCGTGTACCGGTCGAAGCCCGCCCCCATGAGCCTGATCTGCACCTCCCACACGCCTTCGGCGAGGGGCCCGCCGCCCGCGGCGCGCAGCGGGTCGATGGCGACGGTGCCGCGGACCACGGGCCGTACGAGAACGGTGCCTTCGGGCGCGGCGCCGTCGGGGCCGTCCGGAGCGGGTTCCTCCGCCAGGACGAGCGAGGTCTCGCGCTCGGGGAGCCACACATGCGCGGTCTGCGCGTGGCGCAGCAGCACATCGGCCTTGAAGGACTTCAACTCGTCGGTCACATCGACGGGTTCGGACAGGACCCCGTCCGTCAGGGAGGGCGCGAGGAAGTACCGGTCACCGCGCCGGGCGAGCAGCAGCCCCGCGCCGTCGTGGGCGCCGTCGGGGCCGGGTTCGCCCGCGAAACGGGCGGTGAACGACGCCTTGAACCGGTCGCGGCTCCAGCCCACCCGCTCGACCGCGCACCGGGCGCTCAGATCCGTCTGTCTGCGGGTGAACTCGGTCAGTTCCGCCGGTCTGTTCTCCCGGAGCAGGGCGGATCGGGTCCGCTGTACGGCGGCCAGCCCCGTGTGCACGCCGTCCGTCATGAACTCCTCGGCCAGCTCGCGCACCACCTCGAACGGGTCGTCCCCGAACGGCGGGTCAACCAGCAGGCCACGGGGCGGCTCACCCAGCCGGTGCAGCATCTCCACCCGGTAGAAGCGGCGCAGCAGCCGGTCGCGCTCGGGCCCCGGCTCGGTGCCCGCGACGACGGTCCCCATGACCTCGCGGAGATTCCCGTAGTACCGGCGCGGGTCCATGGCGGCCGTACCGGCGTTCTCGGCGTCCTCACGGGCCCAGTACGCGTAGCAGACGTAGTCGCCCAGTACGGAGACCACGGACGCCTTGAGATAGGCGCGGACCATGAAGAGCTGGTCCTCCAGGATCCAGGGCCCCTCGGGGTGCGCGATGCCGTGTTCGCGCAGGAACGCGGTGCGGAACATCTTGTGCGGGGTGAGGCTGTCGATCAGCGGCGCGTTCCGTACGGTGCAGTTCTCCCGGGTCCGGGTCATCAGACCGTACGGGACGCCCCGGCTGCGGAAGTTGCTGGCGACCTTGCCGATGACGATGTCGGAGTCGTTGCGCGCGGCCATGGCGTACAGCCGCTCCAGCGCCTCGGGCGCCAGCCGGTCGTCGTGGTCGGCGAACTGCACATAGTGGCCGTTCGCCCGCTCCACGCCGATGTTGCGCGGCTTGCCCGGCCAGCCCGAGTTGGGGATGCGCTCCATCCGGAAGTGATGGTGCTCGGCGGCCAGGGCCGCCAGCCGCTCCGGGGTGCCGTCGGTCGAGCCGTCGTCGACGAAGAGCACCTCGAACTCGTCGCTGGGCAGGGTCTGCCCCAGCAGCGAGCCGACCAGCGGCTCGATGTGGATTCCCGAGTTGTACGTCGGCACCACCACGGTGACTTTGACCGCCATCCACCCCACGTCCTCTGTGCATTCACCCGCGCCACACAAGTTGCGCAGACTGTACACAGCGCGGAGCCCGCGCCGTGCCGGGGAAGCGCGGCGGCGCGGGTGGGCCGGGATCCGTGGGCCGGGATCCGTGGGGCGTGGGTTACTGGCCGACGGGGGCGGTGGCCGCGGCCGATGCCTGGGCCCTGCCCCGTTCGAGGATCCGGCGGAAGGTGAACTCCGCTACGTCGTCCCCGGCGGTGAAGACGTCCTTGTCCGAAGTGGTGGCGTTCTTGCCGGAGGTGAAGCCGCCGACCGTGAAGTAGACGTACCTGCCGTACGAGTTGGTGGTCTTGCGGCAGACCGAGGGCGCCCGGCAGAAGGTCGGGACACCGGCGCCGGAGAGCGAGGCGATGCCGTCCTCCGACTGCTCCTTGGCCTTCAGCGCCAGCGCCTCCGTCTCGAAGACCGCGACGCCGACGGTGACGGCGACCCCGTCCTTGCTGTACGTGGCGCGGATCACCTGGTCGCAGCTGTTCGAGGCGAGGATGGAGCCGAGTGCGCCCTGGGCCGCCGCCGCGCAGTTGGTGGTGATGGCCGTCGCACCCTTCGCGTAGGCGCGGTCGCTCATCGTGAGCTTGCCACCGGGGAAGAGGGTGTCGGCGTTCAGCGGCGCCTTGTCCTTGCCGGCGCTGGAGACGTAGTCCTTCGGGTTCGGCGGGGGCGGCGGCTCGACCGAGGAGAAGGTGGGATCGACCTCGGGACTCTCGTCCGGGAGATCGGTGGGAGTGGGCAGTTCGTTGGCGGTGTTCTCCGAGCCGCGGTCGTTCCCGCCGTTCATGGAGACGACGGCGGTCGCCACGATCGCGGCTATCACGCCGGTCGCGAGCACGCCACCACCTATCATCAGCCAGCGTTTGCGCCGGGTACGCGCGGCGGAGGCGTCCGCGAGAGCGGCCCAATCCGGTGTCTGTGTGCCGTACGGGTCATGTTCCGGTGAACCGGGGCCGCCCCAGGAGGGCCCCCCTTGCCCAAAGCTCATGGCCCGAGTTTAGACCGCCCGGCGACCGGGAAACCGCGCGGGAACCGGAAAAGGATTGGGTTCCGGCGCCGCCTGCACCGACAATGCGGGACATGGGACACGTTGAGGCCGCGCACCTGGAGTACTACCTCCCCGACGGACGGGTGCTGCTCGGCGACGCCTCGTTCCGCGTCGCGGAAGGCTCCGTCGTCGCTCTCGTCGGGGCCAACGGCGCCGGCAAGACCACGCTGCTGAGGCTGATCGCGGGGGAGATCCAGCCGCACGGCGGCTCGGTGACGGTCAGCGGCGGGCTCGGTGTGATGTCGCAGTTCGTGGGGTCGGTACGGGACGAGCGCACGGTCCGTGACCTGCTGGTCTCGGTCGCGCAGCCGCGCCTGCGGGAAGCCGCGGCGGCCGTGGACGAGGCCGAGCACGGCATCGTGACGGTCGACGACGAGGCCGCGCAGATGCGGTACGCGCAAGCGCTCAGCGACTGGGCGGAGGCGCGCGGCTACGAGGCCGAGACGGTCTGGGACATGTGCACGACGGCGGCGCTCGGCGTCCCGTACGAGAAGGCGCAGTGGCGCGAGCTGCGCACCCTGAGCGGCGGCGAGCAGAAACGGCTGGTGCTCGAGGCGCTGCTGCGCGGACCCGATCAGGTGCTGCTCCTCGACGAGCCGGACAACTATCTGGACGTGCCGGGCAAACGGTGGCTGGAGGAGCGGCTGAAGGAGACCCGGAAGACGGTTCTCTTCATCTCCCACGACCGTGAGCTGCTGGCCAGGGCCGCCGAGAAGATCGTGAGCGTGGAGCCGAGCCCGGCCGGCTCCGACGTGTGGGTGCACGGCGGCGGGTTCGGTACGTACCACGAGGCCCGCAAGGAGCGTTTCGCGCGCTTCGAGGAGCTGAAGCGGCGCTGGGACGAGGAGCACGCCCGGCTGAAGGCGCTGGTGCACCGACTGCGGCAGCAGGCGGCGATCAGCCACGACATGGCATCCCGCTACCGGGCGATGCAGACGCGCTTCAAGAAGTTCGAGGACGCGGGACCGCCGCCGGAGCCGCCGCGCGAGCAGGAGATCACCATGCGGCTGCGCGGTGGCCGTACCGGCGTACGGGCCGTGACCTGCGAGAACCTGGAGCTGACCGGGCTGATGAAGCCGTTCTCGCTGGAGATCTACTACGGCGAGCGGGTCGCGGTCCTCGGTTCGAACGGCTCCGGCAAGTCCCACTTCCTGCGGCTGCTGGCCGGCGAGGACGTACGGCACACCGGCCGGTGGAAGCTGGGCGCGCGCGTCGTACCGGGCCACTTCGCGCAGACCCACGCCCACCCCGAGCTGTTCGGCCGCACGCTGGTCGACATCCTGTGGACGGAGCACGCGAAGGACCGGGGCGGCGCGATGAGCGTGCTGCGCCGGTACGAGCTGGAGCGCCAGGGCGACCAGCCCTTCGAGAAGCTCTCGGGCGGCCAGCAGGCGCGCTTCCAGATCCTGCTGCTCGAACTGTGCGGTACGACCGCGCTGCTGCTGGACGAGCCGACGGACAACCTGGACATGGAGTCGGCGGAGGCCCTCCAGGACGGTCTTGAGGCATACGACGGGACGGTGCTCGCGGTCACCCACGACCGCTGGTTCGCCCGCTCCTTCGACCGGTATCTGGTCTTCGGCTCGGACGGGGTCGTACGGGAGACGCCGGAGCCGGTGTGGGACGAGCGACGGGTGGAGCGGGCGCGATAGGCGTCGGCCGGGCGGGCGCGGTAGGCGTCGGCCGGAAGGGTGCCGGGCGGGTCCGGGCGGGTCCGGGCGGGGAACCGTCCCCTGGGGGCGCGGCCCCCGTTTTGACCCGTACGGGGCAGCGACGGTATTCTTCTGGTTCGTTATGCGTATTGGCTTGGTCGTTCTCACGCGAGGGGCCCTTACGCCGGTCCACCGGGCCGATGGACAGCGGTAGGTGCGCGGGTTGCGTCCCCGAAGCACCGCCAGGGCTGTCGTGATCGTCCGGGTGGCCCCTGTACAGGACCCGTCCCCTCAGCCCTGGGGGGCTGGGGGAGACCCCATCACTGAAGAAGCGAAGGCATACGACCGTGCGTACGTACAGCCCCAAGCCCGGCGATGTGACGCGCCAGTGGCACATCATCGACGCGCAGGACATCGTCCTGGGCCGTCTGGCGACCACCGCCGCCAACCTTCTGCGCGGTAAGCACAAGCCGATCTACGCGCCCCACGTCGACACCGGTGACTTCGTCATCATCATCAACGCCGACAAGGTGCACCTCTCCGGCAACAAGCGGACCCAGAAGCTGGCGTACCGCCACTCCGGTTACCCGGGTGGTCTGCGTTCCGTCCGCTATGACGAGCTGCTCGCCAAGAACCCCGAGAAGGCCGTCGAGAAGGCCATCAAGGGCATGATCCCCAAGAACACCCTGGGCCGTCAGATGATCTCGAAGCTGAAGATCTACTCGGGCGACCAGCACCCGCACGCTGCGCAGCAGCCGGTCCCGTTCGAGATCACCCAGGTCGCGCAGTAGTTCCGGCCACCCCCTAAGACGAAAAGAAATCTGAGGAGCATCGTGGCCGAGACCACTGCAGAGACCCCCGTCGAAGCCCCCGAGGCGGAAGAGACGTACGCCGAGGTGACGACCTTCGAGTCGGAGACCCCGGTCGAGGGTGAGTACACCTCCGAGTCGCTGGCGTCCCGCTTCGGCGACCCGCAGCCGGCGGCCGGCCTGGGCCGTCGCAAGAACGCCATCGCCCGCGTCCGGATCGTCCCGGGCACCGGCAAGTGGAAGATCAACGGTCGCACCCTTGAGGAGTACTTCCCCAACAAGGTGCACCAGCAGGCTGTCAACGAGCCCTTCAAGGTGCTTGAGCTCGACAACCGCTACGACGTCATCGCCCGTATCTCGGGTGGCGGCGTCTCCGGCCAGGCCGGCGCCCTGCGTCTCGGTGTGGCCCGCTCGCTGAACGAGGCGGACGTGGACAACAACCGCGCCCCGCTGAAGAAGGCCGGCTTCCTGAGCCGCGACGACCGCGCGGTCGAGCGCAAGAAGGCCGGTCTGAAGAAGGCCCGCAAGGCGCCGCAGTACAGCAAGCGCTAAATCGCTCGCTTGCCGGTACTGGCATGACGGCCTTCTTGGCCGGCCTCTACGGCATCCGAACGCCCCGGCGGCACTCCGTGCTGCCGGGGCGTTCGTTTTATTGGTTACTCGGGCGTATAACAGCATCAGGCGCTCAAAACTTTGCATGGGTTTGCGTTTTCGAAATCTTTTCGCTCGGGGCGATATCGGTGATTGCCGGCTCCGGGTGTTCTCGGAGGGAGAGCTGTGGGACGACTCTTCGGCACGGACGGCGTGCGCGGTGTCGCCAACGCCGATCTGACGGCTGAGCTGGCGCTCGGTCTTTCGGTCGCGGCGGCGCATGTGCTCGCCGAGGTGGGGACGTTCGAGGGGCATCGGCCCACGGCGGTGGTCGGACGTGATCCTCGTGCCTCCGGTGAATTCCTGGAGGCCGCCGTCGTGGCGGGACTCGCGAGCGCGGGTGTGGACGTGCTGCGTGTCGGTGTGCTGCCCACCCCCGCGGTGGCGTATCTGACCGGGGTGCTGGGCGCCGACCTCGGCGTGATGCTCTCCGCGAGCCACAACGCCATGCCCGACAACGGCATCAAGTTCTTCGCGCGCGGCGGGCACAAACTCGCCGATGAACTGGAGGACCGTATCGAGGCCGCCTACTACGAGAACACCGTGCACCGCACCGGCGCCCCCTGGGAGCGGCCGACCGGTGGCGGAGTCGGCCGGGTCCGCTCGTACGACGAAGGTTTCGATCAGTACGTGGCACATCTGATCGCTGTGCTGCCGAACCGGCTCGACGGGTTGAAGGTCGTCCTGGACGAGGCGCACGGCGCGGCGGCCCGGGTGTCGCCGGAGGCGTTCACCCGCGCCGGCGCCGAGGTCATCACGATCGGCGCTGAGCCGGACGGGCTGAATATCAACGACGGATGCGGCTCCACCCATCTGGACCAGCTCAAGGCCGCGGTCGTCGAGCACGGCGCGGACTTCGGCATCGCACACGACGGCGACGCGGACCGCTGCCTGGCCGTGGACGGCGCGGGCGAGGAGGTCGACGGCGACCAGATCCTCGCCGTACTGGCCCTCGCGATGCGCGAGGCGGGCACGCTGCGCGGCGACGCGGTGGTCGGGACGGTCATGTCCAACCTCGGGTTCAAGATCGCGATGGAGCGCGAGGGCATCCATCTCGTCGAGACCGCGGTCGGTGACCGCTACGTACTGGAGTCGATGAAGGAGCACGGCTACGCCCTCGGCGGCGAGCAGTCGGGCCATGTCATCGTCCTCGACCACGCCACCACCGGCGACGGCACCCTCACCGGCCTGATGCTCGCGGCCCGGGTCGCCGCGACGGGCCGTACGCTGGCCGACCTCGCGGGCGTCATGCGACGGCTGCCGCAGGTGCTCATCAATGTGCCCGACGTCGACAAGTCACGGGTGAAGACCTCCGCCGAACTGGCGTCGGCGGTCGCCGAGGCCGAGCACGAACTGGGCTCCACGGGCCGCGTCCTGCTGCGCCCCTCGGGCACGGAGCCGCTGGTACGGGTGATGGTCGAGGCGGCGGACATCGACCAGGCGCGGACGGTGGCGAGCCGGCTGGCGGACGCGGTGAAGTCGGCGCTCGGCTGAAGGCGTTGAGCCGAGTCGGTGAAATGTGCCGGCGGCCCGGACCCCACGACGGGGTCCGGGCCGCTCGGTTTCCGGGCCGTCTGGTTGTGGACCGCCCGGTGTGGGCCACTCGGTTTCGGGCCGCCTGGTTGTGGGCCGCTCGGGTCAGGACCGTACGCCGGTGCCGCCCGTACGCCGTATGCGTCCGCGCTGCTTCGTCCACAGCGCCTTCTGGGCGAGCAGCGTGAGCGTACCGGCGGCGACGATGCCCGCCAGGTTCAGCAGGAGCTGGCCGCTGGAGCCCGCAACCTGCTTGAAGTCGCCGTAGCCGAGGGCGACCGCCGCGTTGGCCGCCGCGGGGACCGTTGTCACCGAGATGGCGACCCCCACCAGCGCGCCCGACTTCGCGGAGGTCAGGGAGAGCATCCCGGCCACACCCGCGAGCGCCGCGACCACCAGTGAGAACAGGTCAGGGTTCCAGATGAACGAGGTGTTGGGCCGGTCGGCCTCCAGCATGGTTTCCGTGAAGAGCCCGAAGCCGTCCATCACCAGACTGAACACGGTCGTCAGCCCCATCGCCACCGCGAACCCGGCGATCAGCGCGATCAGCGAACGCCACGCCAGCAGCGGAGCGCGCTGCACCAGCGCCGTACAGATCCCGGCCAGCGGGCCGAACTCCGGGCCCACCGCCATCGCGCCCACGATCAGGATCGCGTTGTCCAGCACCACCCCGCAGGCCGCGATCATCGTCGCGAGGGAGAGGAACGCCAGATAGGTGAGGGAGAGCGAGGACTCCTCGTGGGTCACCTCCTCCAACTGCTCCCACAGCACGGCGTCGACGCCCTCGCCGGGCGCCGCCTCCTCCGCCTCGTCCGCCCGCTTGGAGAGCGACAGATCGATGTTCTCCACCGAGATCGAACCGGTCTCGTCGATCCCGAGGGCACGCAGATCCGCGATCAGTTCGTCGCCCGCCTCGCGCGCCACGTCGCACATGACCAGATCGCCCCGTGGATCGCGGGAGGCCCCCGGTACGACGACGAGGTGCGCGGTGCCGACGGTTCGCTCCACGGCCTGTACGACCTCGTCGGTACGGCCGGCCGGCACGAGCAGACGCAGATGCAGCACGCTGACAGTCCCTCAGCTCTTCAGAGTTTGCGCAGTGACAGCCGCTGGACCTTGTGGTCGGGGCCCTTGCGCAGGACCAGTGTGGCGCGGCTGCGCGTGGGCGCGACATTCTCCAGAAGATTAGGCTTGTTGATGGTCCGCCACATCGTCCTGGCGTAGTCGAGGGACTCCTCCTCGGAGACCTGGGTGTACTTCCTGAAGTACGAGGCGGGGTTCTGGAAAGCCGTCTCGCGCAGCTTGCGGAAGCGGTTGAGGTACCAGGTCTCGATGTCCTCGGCGCGGGCGTCGACATACACGCTGAAGTCGAAGTAGTCGGCGAGACCGACTCTGGTCCTGCCGTCCTTGCCGGGCAGCGCGGGCTGGAGGACATTGATGCCCTCGACGATGAGGATGTCGGGCCGCCGTACGGTGAGCAGTTCGCCGGGCACGATGTCGTAGATCAGATGTGAGTAGACCGGGGCCGTGACCTCGTCCTTGCCCGCCTTGATGTCCGCGACGAACCGGGTCAGGGCCCGGCGGTCGTACGACTCCGGGAAGCCCTTGCGCGACATCAGCCCGCGGGACTGGAGCTCCTTCATCGGGAGCAAAAAGCCGTCCGTGGTGACGCGTTCGACCCGCGGGTGCTCGGGCCAGCGCGCGAGCAGCGCCTGCAACAGCCGGGCCACGGTGGACTTCCCGACGGCGACACTGCCCGCCACCCCTATGACGAACGGCGTACCGCGCTGGGCGCCGTGCCCGTTGCCCGCGTCCCCGAGGAAGGTGTTCAGCGCGCCGCGCAGCCCCGCCGTGGCCTGGACATAGAGATTGAGCAGCCGGGAGAGCGGCAGATAGACGTCCCGTACCTCGTCGAGATCGATGACATCGCCGAGTCCGCGCAACCGCTCGACCTCCTCGGCGGAGAGGGGCAGCGGCGTCTTGTCGCGCAGCGCGCTCCACTCGGCCCGGCTGAGGTCGACGTAGGGGGTCGGCCCGTGCTCGCCCCGTCGTTGGGCGCTTGCTGGCGGCGAAGTGATCACCCTTCATTGTCGGGGGTGCGGGGTCCCTGCGGGTGGTGTGCTCGGTCACGTGCGGGGGAGCAGGAGGCGCATGCGCCCCGCACCCGCCGCTCCACGAAGATCGACCGGACAGCACCTAGGCTGCCGACATGTGCGGAATTGTGGGTTACGTCGGCGGACAGTCGGCGCTTGATGTGGTCATCGCGGGCCTCAAGCGGCTTGAGTACCGGGGGTACGACTCCGCCGGAGTCGCGGTACTCGCCGACGGCGGGCTGGCCGCGGCGAAGAAGGCGGGCAAGCTCGTCAACCTGGAGAAGACGCTGGTGGAACGGCCGTTGCCGAGCGGCACCACCGGTATCGGGCATACCCGGTGGGCCACCCACGGCGGCCCGACCGACGTCAACGCCCACCCTCATCTGGACAACGCGGGACGCGTCGCCGTCGTACACAACGGCATCATCGAGAACTTCGCCGCGCTCCGCGCCGAGCTGGCCGGGCGCGGCCACGACCTGGAGTCGGAGACCGACACCGAGGCCGTGGCGCATCTGCTCGCCGAGGCGTTCTCGTCGTGCGGCGATCTCGCGGAGTCGATGCGGCAGGTGTGCCGGCGGCTGGAGGGGGCCTTCACGCTCGTCGCCGTACACGCGGACGAGCCGGACGTGGTGGTCGGCGCGCGCCGTAACTCCCCGCTGGTGGTGGGCGTCGGGGACGGCGAGTCCTTCCTCGCCTCGGACGTCGCCGCGTTCATCTCCCATACGCGCTCCGCGCTCGAACTCGGCCAGGACCAGGTCGTCGAACTGCGCCGCGACGCGGTGGTGGTGACGGACTTCGACGGCGCGCCGGCCGGGGTCCGTTCGTACCACGTGGACTGGGACGCGTCTGCCGCCGAGAAGGGCGGTTACGACTACTTCATGCTGAAGGAGATCGCCGAGCAGCCCAAGGCGGTCGCGGACACCCTCCTCGGACGGATCGACGCCGAGGGCTCGCTGACGCTCGATGAGGTACGTATCCCGGCGTCCGTGCTGCGCGAGGCGGACAAGGTCGTCATCGTGGCGTGCGGGACGGCCTTCCACGCCGGGCTGATCGCGAAGTACGCCATCGAGCACTGGACGAGGATGCCCTGCGAGGTGGAGCTGGCCAGTGAGTTCCGCTACCGGGACCCGATCCTGGACCGGCGCACGCTGGTGATCGCGATCTCGCAGTCCGGCGAGACCATGGACACGCTGATGGCGCTGCGGCACGCCCGGGAGCAGGGCGCGAGGGTGCTGGCCATCTGCAATACGAACGGTTCGACCATCCCGAGGGAGTCGGACGCCGTCCTCTACACGCACGCGGGCCCCGAGGTCGCCGTCGCGTCGACCAAGGCGTTCCTGACCCAGCTCGTGGCCTGCTATCTGGTCGCGCTGTATCTGGGGCAGCGGCGCGGTACGAAGTGGGGCGACGAGATCAGGGCCGTCATCCGGGACCTGTCGCGGATCTCCTGCGAGGTGGAGCGGGTCCTGGAGACGATGGAGCCGGTACGGGCCCTGGCGCGCTCGCTCAAGGACAAGCGGACGGTGCTGTTCCTGGGCCGGCACGTGGGCTATCCGGTCGCCCTGGAGGGCGCGCTGAAGCTCAAGGAACTGGCGTACATGCACGCCGAGGGGTTCGCGGCCGGTGAGCTGAAGCACGGGCCCATCGCGCTGATCGAGGAGGATCTGCCGGTGGTGGTGGTCGTACCCTCGCCGCGTGGCCGCTCCGTGCTGCACGACAAAATCGTGTCGAACATTCAGGAGATCCGGGCCAGGGGCGCGCGCACGATCGTGATCGCGGAGGAGGGGGACGACGCGGTGGTGCCGTACGCGGACCATCTGATCCGTGTCCCGGCGACACCGACGCTGCTTCAGCCGCTGGTCGCGACGGTGCCGTTGCAGGTGTTCGCGTGCGAGCTGGCGACGGCGCGCGGCAATGAGGTGGACCAGCCGAGGAACCTGGCGAAGTCCGTGACCGTGGAGTGAGCGGTGACCATGGAGTGGATACGGCGAGCAGCCGGACAAGGAGGGTGAGTTGATCATCGGGGTGGGGATCGACGTCGCGGAGATCGACCGGTTCGCGGAGTCCCTGCGGCGGACGCCGCAGTTGGCCGGCCGGCTCTTCTCGGAGGAGGAACTGCTGCTGCCGAGCGGCGAGCGACGTGGAGTGGCCTCCCTGGCGGCGCGGTTCGCCGCCAAGGAGGCCGTGGCCAAGGCCCTGGGCGCGCCGGTCGGGCTGCGCTGGACGGACGCCGAGGTGTGCGTGGAGGACAGCGGGCAGCCGCGGCTGCGGGTACGGGGGACGGTCGCGGCGCGCGCCGCGGAGCTGGGCGTACGGAGCTGGCATGTGTCGCTCAGCCACGATGCGGGGGTGGCGTCGGCCGTGGTGATCGCCGAGGGTTGAGGGTAGGGGGCGGGCAACGGCAGGCAATGGTGGGTGACGGCGGGCAATGGTGGGCGACGGCCGGCGACGGCGGAAGGGCTGGTCGAATGCGTACTGCGTACAGCGTGGAGACGGTACGGAACGCCGAACGCGAGCTGATGGCACGGCTGCCGGAGGGCGCGCTCATGCAGCGCGCCGCCGCGGGTCTCGCCGCGGCCTGCGCGGGCCTGCTGCGGGATCTGCTGGGGCGGGTGTACGGGGCGCGGGTCGTCCTGCTCGCCGGCAGCGGGGACAACGGCGGTGACGCCCTCTACGCCGGGGCCCGGCTGGCCCGCCGTGGCGCCGCGGTCACCGTCGTGGAGCTGGCCCCCGGCCGGACCCACGAGGGCGGGCTGACGGCGCTGCTCGGCGCGGGCGGACGCGTCGCCGACGAGCCCTTCGCCGTACTGGCCGATGCCGATCTCGTACTGGACGGCATCACCGGCATCGGCGGACACGGCGGGCTGCGCGCCGACGCGGTACCGGTGGCACGGGCGGCCCGCGGCTCCGGCGCGCTGATCGTCGCCGTCGATCTGCCGAGCGGGGTCGAGGCGGACAGCGGGGAGGTGACGGGGGAGGCGCTGCTCGCGGACGTGACGGTGACGTTCGGTACGTACAAGCCGGGCCTGCTGATCGACCCGGCCAGGGAACACGCGGGCGCGGTACGGCTCGTGGACATCGGCCTCGCGCCGCATCTGCCGTCCGTGCCCGGCCTGGAGGCGCTCCAGCACGAGGACGTGGCGCGGCTGCTGCCGGTGCCGACGGGCGAGAGCGACAAGTACCGGCGCGGTGTGGTCGGTGTCGTGGCCGGATCCACGCGGTATCCGGGCGCGGCGGTGCTCGCGGTGGCGGGCGCGCTGCGGGGCGGCGCGGGCGCGGTCCGCTATGTCGGCCCGCGCGGCGACGCGGTGATCGCGCGCTTCCCGGAGACGCTGGTGCACGAAGGGCCGCCGTCCAAGGCGGGCCGGGTCCAGGCGTGGGCGGTCGGCCCGGGGCTGGGGGACGCCCTGGGCGAGGGCTCGGGCCCCGAGGCCGCCGTGGCGGACGTCCTGGCCTCGGACGTCCCGGTGCTGGTGGACGCGGACGGGCTGCGGCTGCTGGACGCGGAGACCGTACGGGGACGTACGGCCCCGACCCTCCTCACCCCGCACGCGGGCGAGGCGGCGGCGCTGCTCGGCGTGGCCCGAGCGGAGGTGGAGTCGGGCCGGCTCGCGGCGGTACGGGAGTTGGCCGCGCGGTACGGCGCGACGGTGCTGCTGAAGGGCTCGACGACGCTGGTCGCCGACCCGGACCCGGCCGTCCCCGTCCGGGTCAACCCGACGGGCACGTCCTGGCTGGCCACGGCGGGCAGCGGGGACGTCCTCTCGGGCCTGTCCGGCTCCCTGCTGGCCACCGGCCTGCCGGCCCGCGACGCCGCGTCGGTGGCGGCCTATCTCCATGGCCTCTCGGCCCGGCTGGCGTCGAGGAACGCGCCGGTGGCGGCGGACGACGTGGCGGAGCACCTGCCGGAGGCATGGCGGAACGTCGTGGGCTGAGCGGCGGTGCGCCGAGTGGCGGTGCGACACGTGGTGATGTGCGGGGCGGTGGTGTGCCGGGTGGTGGCGCCGTGCCGAGCAGGCAGTGCGACGACACCGGCCCCGTACATCGCTCTGAGAGACTGGGCACGATGACCGAAAACAAGCACACTTCGGCCGGCCTCCGCGCGCGGGCCGAAGTCGATCTCGCCGCCCTTCGGGGCAATGTGCGCGCGCTGCGCTCGCGTGTGGGACCCGGCGCCGCGCTGATGGGTGTCGTGAAGTCCGACGGATACGGGCACGGCATGGTGCCCACGGCGCGGGCCGCCCTCGACGCGGGCGCCACCTGGCTGGGCACGGCCACCCCCCATGAGGCGCTCGCCCTGCGCGCGGCGGGCATCGAGAGCCGGATCATGTGCTGGCTCTGGACACCCGGCGATCCCTGGCGGGAGGGCATCGAGGCCGATCTCGACATGTCGGTCAGCGCGATGTGGGCCCTGCGCGAGGTGACCGCCGCCGCGCGCGCGGCGGCGCGCCCCGCCCGTATCCAGCTCAAGGCGGACACCGGCCTCGGCCGGAACGGCTGCCAGCCCGCCGACTGGCCGGAACTCGTGGCCGCCGCGCTCGACGCCCAGGCCGCCGGTCTGGTCAGGGTCACCGGACTCTGGTCCCACTTCGCGTGCGCCGACGAGCCGGGCCATCCCTCCATCGCCGGGCAGCTCGACGCCTTCCACGAGATGATCGCGTACGCCGAGAAGGAGGGCGTCGAGCCCGAGGTCCGGCATATCGCCAACTCCGCGGCCACGCTCACGCTCCCCGAGGCGTCCTTCGATCTCGTACGGGCCGGCATCGCGATGTACGGCATCTCCCCGAGCCCGGAGGTGGGCACCTCCCGGGACTTCGGTCTGCGGCCCGCGATGACGCTCTCGGCCTCCGTGGCGCTGGTCAAGCGGGTGCCGGAAGGACACGGCGTCAGCTACGGCCACCACTACGTCACGTCCCGGGAGACGACCCTCGGACTCGTACCCCTCGGTTACGCCGACGGGATCCCGCGCCATGCCTCCGGCCGTGGTCCCGTCCTGGTCGGCGGGGTGCGGCGGCGGGTGGCCGGACGGGTCGCGATGGACCAGTTCGTCGTCGACCTCGGCGGCGACACCCCCGAGCCGGGCACGACCGCGACCCTGTTCGGGCCGGGCGACCGCGGCGAGCCGACCGCGGAGGACTGGGCTGAGGCGGCGGACACCATCGCCTACGAGATCGTCACACGCATCGGTTCACGCGTCCCTCGCGTCTACGTCAACGAGCGGCCCGAATGACGGCTCGCTCGACGATCCGCCTGACGATCCGCGCGACGGCCGGAACGAGTGGCCTGAAATGCCGCGTTGCCCGCATGCGTATGTTGAAGGGGCAACGGCCCGTGTGACCGCAGCCGGGTGAAGCTCAGTACGACGGGGAAGATTCCGGCGGGAACGACGAGGAGCGCACGGTGAGCGAGAGCAGCGCGGCGGGTGACGCGGCGGCCAGGGCGGCAGCCGTGGTGGCGTCGGTCACGGGCAACTGGCGCAAGGCGGGCGTCGCCGGAGCCGCGATAGGCGTGATCGCGGCCGGTGCGGCGGCCGGAGTCGCGATCGAGAGACTGACCGTCGGCCGCGGGATGCGCAGAAGGGCCCGGCTCGCGCTCGACGCGTCGGGACCGTACGGCGCGCTGCGCGGCACCCCGGGCAAGGCGCTCGCCGACGACGGTACGGAGCTGTACTACGAGACCGACGAGGTCGACCCGGAGAGCGCGACCGGCGCGGGTGCGGCGGCCTCCCCGCGCCGCCGCAGGCTCTTCGGCCGGAAAACCCCCGCGCCGGTCACGGTCGTTTTCAGCCATGGCTACTGCCTGAGCCAGGACGCCTGGCACTTCCAGCGCGCCGCCCTGCACGGGCTCGTCCGTACCGTCCACTGGGACCAGCGCAGCCACGGCCGCTCCGCGCGCGGCGCCGCCCAGCAGGGCCCCGGCGCGGTCCCGGTCACCATCGACCAGCTCGGCCGCGATCTGAAGACCGTCATCGACGCGGCGGCGCCCGAGGGCCCGCTCGTGCTGGTCGGTCACTCCATGGGCGGGATGACGATCATGGCCCTCGCCGACCAGTATCCGGAGCTGGTACGGGAGAGGGTCGTCGGCGTCGCCTTCATCGGTACGTCGAGCGGCAGGCTCGGCGAGGTCAACTACGGCCTGCCGGTCGCGGGCGTGAACGCCGTACGCCGCGTCCTGCCCGGCGTGCTCAAGGCGCTCGGCTCCCAGGCCGAGCTGGTCGAGCGCGGCCGGCGGGCCACGGCGGATCTCTTCGCGGGCCTGATCAAGCGGTACTCCTTCAGCTCGAAGGAGGTGGACCCGGCGGTCGTACGGTTCGCCGAGCGGCTCATCGAGTCGACCCCGATCGATGTGGTCGCGGAGTTCTATCCGGCCTTCACCGATCACGACAAGGTGCAGGCGCTCTCGATCTTCCTGGAGATCCCGGCGCTGGTCCTGGCCGGCGAGAGCGATCTGGTGACCCCCAGCACGCACAGCGAGGCCATCGGCGATCTGCTGCCGGACGCGGAGCTGGTACTCGTACCGGACGCCGGGCATCTGGTGATCCTGGAGCATCCGGAGGCCGTCACGGACCGGCTCGCCGACCTGCTGGCACGCGTGGGCGCGATGCCGGCAGCGGCTAACGTTGGCACTCATGGAAGCACCGCACAGCCCGGCGGCTGACGCCGCGCCCACCCGTTTCCCCGACCGTCCCGCCGTCCGCCTCACCGTCGAGACCCCGGAGCGGATGCGGGAGCTGGGCCGCGGACTCGCGGCCCTCCTGCGCCCCGGCGATCTCGTGATGCTGACCGGTGAACTCGGCGCGGGCAAGACCACCCTCACGCGCGGCCTCGGCGAGGGCCTCGGTGTCCGCGGCGCCGTCACCTCCCCCACGTTCGTGATCGCCCGGGTCCATCCGTCCCTGGTCGGCGGCCCGGCGCTGGTCCATGTCGACGCGTACCGGCTGGGCGGGGGTCTCGACGAGATGGAGGACCTCGACCTGGATGTCTCGCTGCCGGACTCCGTGGTGGTCGTGGAGTGGGGCGACGGCAAGGTCGAGGAGCTGTCGGACGACCGGCTGCATGTGGTGATCCACCGGACCGTGGGCGCGGATACGAACGTGGATACGGAAGCTGACCCGGGGGCCGACGGCGCTGACGAACGGCGCACGGTCACGCTGACCGGCTTCGGCAACCGCTGGTCGGACGCGGATCTGGCCGCGCTGACCCACTGAGCCATCCCACCGAACCGCCCCGCCGCCCCACCGATTCGGCCAGCCGTTCCGTACTTTCCGACAAGACGTCGGCAAAATGTTGCGCGTGCCGTGCCGTACGTGGTGACATGGTACGGAGAAGTGGTTAGGTCTACCTAACTACACCTGCCCCCGAACACCAGGAGGCATCCATGCCGGCGCCAGCACATGAGCCGCGTCCGCGCTCCGCTCCGTATCTGACGCGATCGCTCTCGCCGTCGTCCGTTCCCATGAAGGATCTGCTGGCGTCCTGCGCGTCGGCGGCGGCCGTGTCCACGCCGCCGTGCGAGCCGTCGGCCGCGGCGGTCGCCGAAGCGGCGCTCGCCGAGGCGGCGGCCAGGGACGCCGAGACCGGGGATCTTGAGCCGCTGCGCGAGCGGGAACAGAGACGCGACGCCGCACGGGAGCGCGACGCCGCGTAAGAGGGCCGAGTGGCTGCGTAGCCGGGTAGTTCGGGGCTAACGGCCTTCGCCTCCTCCGGCCTACGGGACCACCACGACCTTGGAACCGACCGTCGCGAACGTCCACATCGCGTTTCCGTCCGCGACCTTCATCCTGACCCCGCCCGTCTTCAGCGTCGGGTCGGGGCTCGACAGCGTGCCGTCCACCGCCGCGCTGAAGCCGATCGCGACATCGCCGACAAGCGCGAACCGCACGACATGCTCGATCCGTACGCCGTCCGAGCCCGTGACCGATCCCGACCGCGAGGTCACCTGATACGAGCCGGGTTCGGGGCTGACGGTGCTCGGCATGACCGGGAAGGTCCGCGTCACCCGCTCGTTCTCCTCCACCAGCCACACGCGCCGGTTGGCCAGCGCATAGACGACCCGTAGGCCCTTGCCCGACTCCGCGGGAAGGACACGCGGGTCCTTGGGCTTCTGTGCGGGGGCCCCGGCGGCGCCGGAGGGGGCGGTACGGGGTGTCTTGGGCTTGGCGAGGGTGTCGGGGACATGCGCCGACGCCTGGTAGGCGAGGAAACCGACCGCGGCGATGGCAGCCGCGGTGAGCCCGGCCACGATTCCCGAGCTGCTCCTGGACACCTTGATCCACCTCTCGTACGTATGACTCCGTGGTGACGTTAGCAGCAGGCGGCTGACGGGACTGGGCGCCGTGCCTTGGGGCCGGGAGCCGTAGGCTGTTTGCGTGCTTCTGCTCGCCGTTGATACCGCCACGCCCGCCGTCACCGTCGCCCTCCACGACGGCAGCTCCGTCCTGGCCGAGGAGAGTCAGGTCGACGCTCGCCGCCATGGGGAGCTGCTGCTGCCCGCCGTCGACCGGGTCCTCGCCGGGGCCGGGCTGAAACTGGACGCGGTCACGGACCTGATCGTCGGCGTCGGCCCCGGACCGTACACAGGGCTGCGCGTCGGCCTGGTCACGGCGCTGACCCTCGGCTCGGCGCTCGGGGTGCCGGTGCGGGGGCTGTGCACGCTGGACGGGCTCGCGTACGCCTCCGGGGTCGAGGGCTCCTTCGTCGTCGCGACGGACGCACGGCGCAAGGAGGTCTACTGGGCGCGCTACGCGGACGCCCGTACCCGGCTGACCGAACCGGCCGTCGACCGGCCCGCCGATATCGCGGAGGCGGTCGCGGGGCTGCCCGCCGTCGGCGCCGGGGCGCTGCTCTACCCCGGTACCTTCCCGGACGCTCGCGACCCCGAGCACCAGTCGGCCGCGGCGCTCGCCTCATTGGCGGCGGAGAGACTGGCCTCCGGCGGTGAGTTCCTGCCGGCGCTGCCGCTCTATCTGCGCCGGCCCGACGCGCAGGTGCCCAAGAACTACAAGGTGGTCACGCCGAAGTGACGGACGCGACCGATGCGGCAGACGGGACCGCGGCAGAGGGGACCGCGGCCGGCGTGAACGCGGCTGACGTGAACGCGGCCGGGGCGGCCGGGGCGGCGGCTCCCGCCGTCACCTTGCGCGAGATGCGCTGGTGGGACATCGAGCCGGTGCTCGCGCTCGAACGCGAACTCTTCCCCGAGGACGCCTGGTCGCCGGGCATGTTCTGGTCGGAACTGGCCCACGCGCGCGGCCCCCGGGCCACCCGCCGCTATGTGGTGGCCGAGACGGCGGAGTCCGGCAGCGTCCGGATCGTCGGCTACGCCGGACTCGCCGCCGCGGGCGGACTCGGCGACGTACAGACCATCGCCGCCGTCCGCGACCAGTGGGGCACCGGTCTCGGCTCCCGGCTGCTCACCGACCTGCTCCAGCACGCCACCGCCTTCGAGTGCGAGGAGGTGCTGCTCGAAGTGCGGGTCGACAACCTCCGCGCACAGCGGCTGTACGAGCGGTTCGGCTTCGAGCCGATCGGGTTCCGGCGCGGCTACTACCAGCCGGGCAATATCGACGCGCTCGTCATGCGCCACCACGTGAAGACCCATCAAGGAACTGAGACCCATGGCTGACGAACCCCTCGTCCTCGGTATCGAGACCTCCTGCGACGAGACCGGCGTCGGCATCGTCCGGGGGACGACCCTGCTCGCCGACGCCATCGCGTCGAGCGTCGACGAGCACGCGCGTTTCGGCGGTGTGGTGCCGGAGGTCGCCTCCCGCGCGCATCTGGAGGCGATGGTGCCGACGATCGAGCGAGCGCTGAAGGAGGCGGGGGTCTCCGCGCGCGATCTGGACGGGATCGCGGTGACCGCGGGCCCCGGTCTCGCGGGCGCGCTGCTGGTGGGGGTCTCGGCGGCGAAGTCGTACGCGTACGCGCTGGGCAAGCCGCTGTACGGGGTGAACCACCTGGCCTCCCACATCTGCGTCGACCAGCTGGAACACGGCCGGCTGCCCGAGCCGACCATGGCGCTGCTGGTCAGCGGCGGCCACTCGTCGCTGCTGCTCGCGCCGGACATCACGGCCGATGTGCGGCCGATGGGCGCGACGATCGACGACGCGGCGGGCGAGGCGTTCGACAAGATCGCGCGGGTGCTCCAGCTGGGGTTCCCGGGCGGCCCGGTGATCGACCGCCTGGCGAGGGAGGGCGACCCCTCCGCGATCGCGTTCCCGCGCGGACTGACCGGGCCCCGCGACGCGCCGTACGACTTCTCCTTCTCGGGCCTGAAGACCTCGGTGGCCCGCTGGATCGAGGCGAAGCGGAACGCGGGCGAGGAGGTGCCCGTACGGGATGTGGCGGCCTCGTTCCAGGAGGCGGTGGTCGACGTACTGACCCGGAAGGCCGTCCGTGCCTGCAAGGACGAGGGCGTGGACCATCTGATGATCGGCGGCGGCGTCGCGGCCAACTCCCGGCTGCGCGCGCTCGCGCGGGAGCGCTGCGAGCGGGCGGGCATACGGCTGCGGGTGCCGCGCCCCGGGCTGTGCACGGACAACGGCGCGATGGTGGCGGCGCTGGGCGCGGAGATGGTGGCGCGCAACCGGCCGGCGTCGGACTGGGAGCTGTCGGCGGACTCGTCGCTGCCGGTGACGGAACCGCATGTGCCGGGGCAGGCGTACGACCACCGGCACGATCACGACCATGTGCACGAAGCGGCGAAGGACAACCTGTACTCATGACGGTCGCGCTGATGTGGGAGGCGAAAGCGGCGCCCGGCCGGGGCGCGGAGCTGCTGGTGTGGGCGCGGACGCGGGAGCTGCCGTACGCCCCCGTCCGCCGCGAACTCCTGCGCGCCCCCCAGGACCGCGTCCTGGTCATCACCTGGTGGGACGCCCCCTACGACGCGGATCTCCCGGAACTCCCACCCCCACCCCCGGATCTCGTCGCCCGGCCACCGCACCGCTGGCGCTTCGAGTCGGTCGCGGCGGAATAACCGGCGGTGGGCCCGGCCCCGTTCAGCGCGACCGGTGGGAATTCCGGTGCGTGTCGATCCGGTGGGTTCCCGTTCGACGTACGGGTGACAGGGGCGGGGAACGGCCCCGCCGTACACCCCGAGGAGTCACCATGCCGCGCTATCTGTCGACCGTCAGCAGCAGTGAGAAGAACGCTCCCGCCGGTGGGCCCAGTCCCGAGCTGATGCGGCGCATGGGCGAGCTGATCGAGGAGATGACCAAGGCCGGTGTGCTGCTCGACACCGCCGGGCTGACGCCGTCCGCCCAGGGTGTGCGCTTCCGGCGGAGCGGCGGGAGGCTCAGCGTCACCGACGGGCCGTTCACCGAGGCCAAGGAGGTCATCGGCGGGTACGCCATCGTGCAGGCCAAGGACAAGGAACAGGCCATCGAGTGGACCCGGCGCTTCGTGGAGATCCACGGTGACGAGTTCGACATCACCGTCGAGCTACGGGAGATCGCCGAGCCGTAAGCCGTAAGCCGTAATCCGTAAGCCGGCGTCGGAGCGGACGGGGTCAGGTCGCGCGCGCGGTCCCGGCGGGGGGCGGGGCCGCGGCCGGTACGGGGGCGTTGATGATGGCCGTCAGGATCCGGCGGGCGGCGTCGAGCTGTGCGATGGCGTCATTGATCCGGTCGAGTTCCACGGACAGCCCGGGGACCAGCTCCGGGCAGCCGGGCGCCAGGACGGCCTCTTCCTCGACATCGACCATGCAGGGCAGCACCTCGGCGATCACCGCCGTGCCGAGACCGGCCGCGAGCAGTGTGCGGATCCGCCGCACACTCGCCACGTCGCTCTCGTCGTACTCGCGGTACCCGCTCGGCCGGCGCACCGGGCGCAGGAGTCCCTGCTCCTCGTAGTAGCGGAGCGCCCGCTGGCTGACCCCGGCTCGCCGGGACAGTTCTCCGATACGCATATGGCCCCCCACCAGCAGGAGTTGACTCTCACGCCGACGTGAAGGTTTAGCTTAACCGCCATGACGACGACGGAACCGAATACCGCGAACCGCATACCCGTCACGGTCCTCGGCCTGGGCCCGATGGGCCGCGCCCTGGCCGGCGCGTTCCTGAAGAACGGCCACCCGACGACCGTATGGAACCGCTCGGCCGGCAAGGCCGGCGACCTGGTCGCCCGGGGCGCCGTCCTCGGGGATACGGTCGCCGACGCGGTGGCGGCGAGTCCCCTCACGCTCGTATGTGTCATGGACTACGACGCCGTACACGCGCTCCTCGCCCCCGCCACGGCCGCGCTGAAGGGGCGCACCCTGGTGAACCTGACCACCGACTCACCGGACCGGGCCCGTGAGACGGCCGCCTGGGCCGCCGGACACGGCATCCGCTATCTCGACGGATCGATCATGACCCCGACCCAGACCATCGGGGAATCCGCCGCACTCGTCCTCTACAGCGGACCGGAGGAGGTGTACGAGACCCACCGGCCCGCCCTGGCGAGCCTCGGCGGCACCGCCGGCTATCTCGGTACGGATCCCGGCCGGGCGGCGGCGCACGATGTGGCTCTGCTCGACCTTTTCTGGACCGCCATGAGCGGTGTCGTCCACGCCTTCGCGCTGGCCGCGGGGGAGAACATCAGGGCGACGGACTTCGCCCGGTACGCCAAGGGCATCAGCGATCTGCTGCCCGACATCATGGACGCCTTCGCGCGCCATATCGAGGAGGGCCGCTTCCCGGGCGAACAGTCCACCCTCCTCTCGGCCGCGGTGGGGATGGACCACATCATCGACGCCGCGCGCGCCCGCGGCCTCGAAACCGGGGTGCTCAGCGCCGCGCGGGACGTCGCCCGGCGGGCCATCGACGCCGGACACGGCAGCGACAGCTACTCACGGCTGGCCGAGGTCCTCGGCAGGCCGGTCGCCGCCGCGAAGTGATCCGGAGAGCGAGCCGGTGAAGTGACCCGATGGAGCCGGCCGATGGAGCCGACCGGTGAAGCGAGCCGGTGAAGCGACCGGTCAGGGATCCTTCGCGCGGGGACTTTCCGGGGGCGCGGGGCCGCCGGAGTCCATGAGCAGGCGTTCCAGACGGTCGAAGCGTTCGTGGAGGGCGCGTGTCTCCTCCGAGACCCCCGCCCTCCCCTCGCGCTCCGCGTGTTCGACGGCCAGCGCCATCTGACGCGCGTGGTGGGCTGCCCCGCCGACGAACCAGGTGGCGATGGACGCCGTCACGATGCTGAACACGGAGATCCCGGCGAGCATCACCACACCGGCGATGACGCGCCCCGGCGCGGTGACGGGGTACAGGTCCCCGTACCCCACGGTGGTCGCCGTCTCGATCGACCACCACAGAGCGAGGGGGAAGGACGTGATGGTCGCGTGCGGCGCCGACACCTCGAACGGGACGATGATCCAGGAGCCGACCAGCAGGATCACGACGACGGCCAGCGTGGCCCACGCGGCTGCTCTCACATGCAGCCGCTGCCAGCGCTCACTGCCCAGCAGCCGTCTCAGCAGGTACACGAAGGACAGCGGTGGCATGGGCGGGGACCTCGTTCGGCTCGATCGCCCCGAAACTACCCGGGGGTGCCCTGCCCGGACCGTCTGACACTCGCGGGAGCGTTCACGGGAACCGAAGGCGCGCTCAGGGAGCCGAGCAGCCGCAGGGACTGGGCCGAGGCCGAATCCGGTTCGGGGCTGAGGAGGTTGAGCAGCTGGTCGGGCTCGTCGGGGAAGGTCAGCGTCTCGCAGTGCAGGACCAGTTCACCGACCGCGGGGTGCCGTACGTGCTTGGTGCGGTGCGTGGCGTACCGGACGTTGTAATCGGCCCACCAGCGGCGGAAGTCCGCGTCCTGGACGGACAACTCACCGATCAGCGTGGCCAGTCGGGGATCGTGCGGGAAGCGGCCGCTGTAACGGCGCAGGTTGGCGACGCAGTCCTCCGCCATCTCCTCCCACTCCGCGTACCGCTCGCGTGCGGTGGGGTCGAGGAAGATGTAGCGGGCGAAGTTCCGCTCAGCGGCGGGCTGCGCGTCGAAATCGGTGAGCAGCGCGTGCGCCAGCTGGTTGGAGGCGAGGACGTCCATCCGGTAACCGATCAGGAACATCGGTACGTGGTCGAGGCCCGCCAGCAGAGCGAGCAGTCCGGGCCGGATCCGCTGCGTGGCGGGTGATCTGCGGCGGGAGCTGCCCCGGGGCGGCCGGGCCAGCTCGATGAGATGGTCGCGCTCGATGGCGTTCAGCCGCAGGGCGCGCGCGACGGCGTCCAGGACGCTGTCGGAGATGTTGAGATGACGGCCCTGCTCCAGGCGTCCGTAGTAGTCGGCGCTGACGCCCGCGAGGTAGGCCACTTCCTCGCGCCGCAGACCGGGCACCCGGCGTGGGCCCGGATGGGGTTGTACGCCGGCCTGCTCCGGGGTGATCCGGGCGCGCCTGGTGCGGAGAAAGTCCCGCAGTTCCGCGTTGCGCTCCATTTGCAGGACTGTAGCCGCACGAAGGGAGCGTACGGGCGGGCGAAGGTGGGTCTGTCAGACCTGGTCGGGGAGTGCCCAGGTCGGCTCTGGCCGGGTCCGGGCAGGGCGTGGCCGAGGTGGTGCGGGACGTGGCGCGCGGTGGTTGTGTGGTGGAAGGAGCGGTGGTCGGCACCGACCACCCCGCATTCCACCCCCACCCCCACCTTCTTCCCACCTTCACCCCACCCCTCTCTTCGATTCTCTTCGATTCTCTTCGATCCCCAAGGAACACAGCGATGAGGCACGTCCCCACCACCACTCTCGGCGACGGGCTCGCGGTCGGCGCGCTCGGCTACGGAGCGATGGGCCTGTCCGATGTCTACGGCCCCGCCGAGGAGCGGGAGTCCCTGGCCACCCTGCACCACGCGCTCGACCGGGGCGTGACGCTCATCGACACGGCCGACGTGTACGGCGCCGGACAGAACGAGCGCCTCGTCGGACGGTTCCTCGCCGAGCGGCGCGCGGAAGTTACCGTGGCCAGCAAGTTCGGCATCGTCCTCGGCGAGTCCGGCATGGGTACGGACGGGATGACGACACGCGGTGACGCCGCGTACGTACGGGCTGCCGCCGACGCGAGCCTGGAGCGGCTGGGTGTCGACACCATCGACCTGTACTACCTGCACCGCCGCGATGTCTCCGTCCCCGTCGAGGAGACGGTCGGAGCCATGGCGGAGCTGGTCGAGCAGGGCAAGGTCCGGCATCTGGGGCTGTCCGAGGTGACCGCCGACGAACTGCGGCGGGCACACGCCACGCATCCGATCGCGGCCGTGCAGAGCGAGTGGTCGCTCTGGAGCCGCGATGTGGAGCGGGCGGTGGTGCCGACGGCGGCCGAGCTGGGCGTGGGGTTCGTGCCGTACTCGCCGCTGGGGCGCGGGTTCCTCACCGGCACGCTCACGGACCGGGCCGCGCTGGCCGGTGACTGGCGGGCGGGTCTGCCGCGCTTCTCGGGGGATGCCTTCGACCGCAACCAGGCCGTCGTACGCGCGGTCCAGGGCCTCGCGGACGAGCTGGGCGCCACCCCCGCGCAGGTGGCGCTGGCCTGGCTCCGTGCGCAGGGGGAGCGGTTCGGGCTGCCGGTGGTGCCGATCCCGGGTACGCGGCGGGCCGCCCGGGTCGACGAGAACATCGATGCGCTGGACGTCGTCCTCGACGCGGGACAGCTGGGGCTGCTGAGCGGGCTGGCGGAGGGTGTGGTGGGGCGCCGCTCGGACAACGACGACCCGAACTGGGTGTCGGACACCCGTGAATGACGAGCACGGAAAACGCGATGGACGCGTCGGTTTCGACGGACACACGGACCAAGAGCGAAAGAGAGTGGAACATGAGCGGACGCCTGGACGGAACGGTCGCGCTGGTCACCGGCGCGAGCAGCGGTATCGGTGAGGCGACGGCGCTGTCACTGGCGGCCGAGGGCGCGTCGGTCGCCGTCGTGGCCCGGCGCAGGGATCGGCTCGACGATGTCGTGGCCCGTATCCGGGACGCGGGCGGCACGGCGCACGCCTTCGGCGCGGACATCACCGAGGCGGGCGAGGGCGCGGCGGTCGTCACCCGGGTCGTCGAGGAGCTGGGCCGGCTGGACACCGTCGTGAACAACGCGGGCGTGATGCTGCTCGGGCCCGCGCTGGACACCCCGGTCGCGGAGTGGCAGCGGATGGTCGACCTCAACCTGTCGGCGCTGCTCCGGGTGACGCACGCCGCGCTGCCGCACCTGGTGTCCGCCGCCGCCGACGGGCCGCGCGGGGTCGCCGACCTCGTGAACATCAGCTCCGTCGCGGGACGGGCGGCCACTGCCAACGCGGCGGTCTACAACCTGACGAAGTTCGGGGTGACGGCGGTCAGCGAGGCGCTGCGCCAAGAGCTGGCGGGCCGGCACGTACGGGTGAGCGCGGTGGAGCCGGGCGCGGTGGTCACGGAGCTGACTCACCACCTCCGGGACGGGGTCCGCGACAACATCGAGGCCTGGTACGGCGGGATGGAGAGCCTGCGGCCGGAGGACATCGCGGAGGCGATCGAGTACATCGTGACCCGACCTCGCCGGGTGGCGGTCAACGAGATGCTGATCAGGCCGACGGAACAGGTCTGACCGAAGAGGTCTGCCCCAACGGGTATGACCGAACAGGTATGACCGAGCAGGTCTGTCCGAACGGGTTTGGCCGAAGAGGTCTGTCCGAACGGGTTTGGCCGAAGAGGTCTGTCCGAACGGGTTTGGCCGAAGAGGTCTGCCAAGGGCGGCTGTGCATGGCCCCGGACCTCGCCAGGCACAGCATCGGACCCCGCTCCGTCGACGCCCGTCCACACCGCTAACCTCTGCCGAATGATCAGCCGCGCTCCGCTGCCGCCGCCCCCGCCGCCCCAGGAGCAGAGCCCCTGGCCCGACGACCACGCGGCGGAACTCGCCGAGCGGGCCCGGACGATGGTGGAGCTGAGCAGACGCGGTCTCTCCCTCGGCCGGCTGGTGGCGCTCTGGCTGACGGGAGCGCTCGCCGTGCTCGGCTGGGCGGCCGTGGGAACGGCGATCCAGAGCTTCGAGGGGGGCGGCCTCGGACTGATGACCGGAGTGGTCGCGCTGGGCCTCGCGGCGTTTCTCCTGGTCCCGGCGGCGGTCGCGGTCGGCTTCTGGCTGAGCCGGGGCCGTGTCATACGGGAGCGGCTGGACGCCTGGGCGCGGTTCGCCCCGGAACCCGTGACGGACATACGTCTGGGCGCGCACCGGCGGTCCGTGATGTGGCTGCTGCCCTCGATGCTGCTGTGCCTGGTGGGGATATGGGTGACCGGCCGGGCCCTGGCCGAGGCCGGAAGCGGGGGCGCGGTCGGCCGGGAATCGGTCACGCTGGGTGAGACGGCGTACGCGCTGGGGCTCGGCGTCACTCTCCTGGTGACCGGTCTGCTCGGGCTGGTTCCGTCGGTCAGGCATCAGTACTGGTCAGGCGGGTTGATGAGGCCGGTGCTGATCCGTGGCGGCGGAGGCGCGCATCGCTGAGGCCGGTCTTACCGTGTCCGTCCTATCCTGAAGAGGGAACGCATGCGCCATTCAGGGTTAAGGGGCGGCGGATGGAATGGATTTGGTGGATTTTCGTCTTCTTCATCGTGGGCGGCTTCGGCTGGATGGCCGACACGGGTCGCACAGCGCTGCGGACCCGGCACGAACGAAGAATTGAGCGGCTCAAGCTCCAGGAGCACGAACGGCTGGCCCTTGAGCAGGCCAACAAGCCCCCGGAGCCGGTCTGTGGCTGCTCGCACCATCTGGCGAAGCACGACCGGCAGGGCAAGTGCCACGAGGACGTGGAGGTGCCGATGGAGTGGGACGAGAACAAGAAGCCCCTGCGGTACGAGCGCCGGCAGTGCAACTGCCAGCAGTACATCGGCCCGCAGCCGCTGTCACAGATCTACGCGGACGAGTTGACGGATCTGGATTGACGGATCCGAACCGACCTGACGGGCCTGACTGCCTAGCAGCCCCCGCCGGGGGTCCGGTCCACCGGGTGGCCGATGAGCATCGTCGGGGCGCCGGCGACCCTGGTGAGGAAGACCGTGGTCGCGTGGGGTCCCTTGAGTTTGAGGCGGCGGCGCAACTCCTCGGGCTCCACCGCCGATCCGCGCTTCTTCACGGTCAGCACGCCGACCTCGCGCTCGCGCAGCAGGGCCTTCAGCTTCTTGAGACCGAAGGGGAGTTGGTCGGTGATCTCGTAGGGCGTGGCGAACGCGGTCGGGCGCGGTTCGTCGGCCGTGACGTACGCGATCGTCTCGTCGATCAGCCCGCCGTCCAGGTCGTCGGCGACCTCGGCCACCAGATGCGCGCGGATGACGGCGCCGTCCGGCTCGTACAGGAAACGGCCGACCGGCCGGACGGGCGGATCGGGCAGACCGCGGCCGGTGAGGGTGGCGCCGGAGGGCAGGAGGGTGGCGCGGCGCGCTCCGGCGACGACGACCTCCTGGCCGCCGTCCCGGCGCCTGCTCTCGCGCCGGTGCCAGAGCACGGCTTCCTTCACGTCACCGCCGTCCGAGATCCACTCGGCCTCGAAGTCGTCGGGGATCAGTTCGTGCGGGATGCCGGGCGCGATCTTGACCGCGCCCGCGCCGGCCCGCCGTACCGCGTCGACCGCCCAGGACAGCGGCGGTGAGTACGCCTCCGGATCGAAGATCCTGCCCCGGCCGCCGCGCCGCGCGGGGTCGATGAAGAGGGCGTCGGCCCCGGTCGTGTCGTACTCCAGGACATCCGCCCGGCTCACTGTCACGGGCGGGCCGTCCGGCGCCAGGGTGCGCACATTGGTGAGGGCGATCTCGCAGGTCAGCGGGTCGAGATCGACCGCGGTCACGGCGAGGCCCGCGCGGGCCAGCTCGATCGCGTCGCCGCCGATGCCGCAGCAGAGGTCCGTGACCCGCGCGTCCGGCGCGAGGGCGCGGAACCGGGCGGCCCGGTGGGCGGCGACGCTGCCGCGCGTGGCCTGCTCGACGCCGTTCGGCGTGAAGTACATGCGGTACGCGTCCTCCGCGCCGAACTTCGCCACTCCGCGCTGCCGCAGCCGCGCCTGCGCCAGCGCCGCCGACACCAGCTCGGCCGGGTGCTCACGGCGCAGCCGGGTGGCGAGGGCGAGCTCCTGGGCCGGGTCGTGGTCGCGCAACTCGGCGAGCAGCGCCTGTCCCTCGGCGGAGAGGAGGGGCGCGAGGAGCGGCGTGGGAGGAGCCGGTACGGGAGGGGGCGAGGCGGCGGGGGAGGGGGCGCGGTCGGTCACCCGGTCCATTGTGGGCCAGCCGGGGGACGGTACGCGCCGGGGCGGCGGTGTCGGGCGCCCGGAGGCTCCGCGCGCTGACAGGATGCGACGCCATGCAGCTAGTACGACAAAAAGAAGAGATGCTCACACAAGCCGCATACCGTGCACCGGGACGCGGACGATGGCGCGGCCATACGGTCCTGATCGCGCTGCTGGTCGTCGCCCTCGCCGCGGGATGTGCCACCGGGTCCGACGACCCGGCGAAGTCCGCGCACGGCGCGTCCGCCGCCGGGAAGCCGGGCCAGGTCGCCGCCGGGGCGCCGCACGAACAGAAGGCGGCCGAACTGGACGCGCTCTATTCGCCCGAGAACGTACGCCGCGCCCAGGCCGCGCGCGCCGTCGCCGCGAAGAAGTGGGGGCTCGCGAGCACCCCTCTGCCCGAGCCCCGGCCGCCCGCCGTCAAGCCGGAGATCACCACCCGCGAGGGCTTCGAGGTCGAGGGCGGCGACGACCTGCCGCCGCTGTTCACCACCGTGCCGGTCGACGGCAAGAAGGTGGTCTTCCTGACGATGGACGACGGCTCGGAGAAGGACCCCGAGCTGCTGCGGATGATGAGCGAACTGAAGATCCCCTACACCGCCTTCCTCAGCGATTACGTCATCAACGACAACTACGGCTACTTCAGGCAGATGCGGGACCGCGGGGTCGCCATCCAGAACCACACCCTCAACCACCCGTACATGCCCGGCCTGTCGTACGAGGAGCAGAAGCGGGAGATCTGCGGACAGCAGGATCTGCTGGCGAAGAACTACGGGAAGCGGCCCACGCTCTTCCGGCCGCCGTACGGCAACTACAACGCCGACACGCTGCGCGCCGCGAAGGAGTGCGGGATCAAGGCCGCGCCGATCTGGGCGTCCGAGGCGTTCCCGGACCACATGGAGTGGCGTGAGTGGGACCGGGACATGCACCCCGGCGACATCATCCTGACCCACTTCCGCGGACGGGACGAGTGGAAGGGCTCCATGCCCGACATGATCCGCCATGTCATGAAGGTCGTCACGGACAAGGGGTACGCCGTCGGCAAGCTGGAGGACTACGTATGAAACCCGCGCACCGGCTGCTGGCCGGGGTGCTGGCAGCCGGTGCGCTCCTCGCGGCCGGCTGCGCGCAGTCGGCCGACGTGATGGACCCGATGGATCCGATCGAACGGCTCGGCCGCAAGGCGGCGCAGCGGGTGGGCCCGCACACCTCGGTCCCGCCCCGGGTGCCCGTGCCGCTGCCGGGGCCCGGACCGGGATCGGTGGACGGGTCCGTGGACCCGTCCGCGCCGGGCGTTCCCCACCGCCCCGTCTGCGGGCTGCACGAGATGTCGCCCGCGCCCCCGTCCGCGTCCCCGCCGCTGTCCGCGCCGCCGTCCCCGCTGCTGTCCGCGCCCTCGCCGCCGTCGCCACCGCTCCGGCACTGCCCCTCGGTGCTGCCCGGCTCGTACGGAACCCCGGCCCCCGGAGCTGCGTTTCCGTAGTGATGAAAGATCCGCCACGAACGCGCTCACTGGCACTCCGCTTGACCGAGTGCTAATCGCGGTCATAGTCTCGGGTCTGGCACTCCCCACTGGAGAGTGCCAAAGCGCGACTGACAGGTCCGGCACCCGCGACGACGGATCTATCTGGTCGCCACCCTCAGACAGTTAACCCCGTGAGATCTCCGAAGGGGGAGGTCGGATCGTGACGACCGCCAGCACCAAGGTTGCCATCAAGCCGCTCGAGGACCGCATTGTGGTCCAGCCGCTCGACGCCGAGCAGACCACGGCCTCTGGCCTGGTTATCCCGGACACCGCCAAGGAGAAGCCCCAGGAGGGCGTCGTCCTGGCCGTGGGCCCGGGCCGATTCGAGAACGGCGAGCGGCTTCCGCTCGACGTCTCCGTCGGCGACGTCGTTCTGTACAGCAAGTACGGCGGCACCGAAGTGAAGTACAGCGGCGAGGAATACCTCGTCCTCTCGGCTCGCGACGTACTCGCGATCATCGAGAAGTAATTCACCTAATTGCTTTTGGACTGCGCCCCTGGCCCCCCTGCGATTGCCGGGCGGACAGGGGCGCAGTTCATTGAGAGGACAGAGAAGCTCCCATGGCGAAGATCCTGAAGTTCGACGAGGACGCCCGTCGCGCCCTTGAGCGCGGCGTCAACAAGCTTGCCGACACGGTGAAGGTGACGATCGGCCCCAAGGGCCGCAATGTCGTCATCGACAAGAAGTTCGGCGCCCCCACCATCACCAACGACGGTGTCACGATCGCCCGCGAGGTCGAGATCGACGACCCGTACGAGAACCTCGGCGCCCAGCTGGTGAAGGAGGTGGCGACCAAGACCAACGACATCGCGGGTGACGGCACCACCACCGCCACCGTGCTGGCCCAGGCGCTGGTCCGCGAGGGCCTGCGCAACGTCGCCGCGGGCGCTTCCCCGGCCGCCCTGAAGAAGGGCATCGACGCCGCGGTCAAGGCCGTGTCCGAGGAGCTCCTCGCGACCGCCCGCCCGATCGACGACAAGTCCGACATCGCCGCCGTCGCCGCGCTCTCCGCCCAGGACGAGCAGGTCGGCGAACTGATCGCCGAGGCGATGGACAAGGTCGGCAAGGACGGTGTCATCACCGTCGAGGAGTCCAACACCTTCGGTCTGGAGCTGGACTTCACCGAGGGCATGGCCTTCGACAAGGGCTACCTGTCCCCGTACATGGTGACCGACCAGGAGCGTATGGAGGCCGTCCTCGACGACCCGTACATCCTGGTCCACCAGGGCAAGATCGCCAGCATCCAGGACCTGCTGCCGCTGCTGGAGAAGGTCATCCAGGCGGGTGGCTCCAAGCCGCTGCTGATCATCGCCGAGGATGTCGAGGGCGAGGCGCTCTCCACCCTCGTCGTCAACAAGATCCGCGGCACGTTCAACGCCGTCGCGGTGAAGGCCCCCGGCTTCGGTGACCGCCGCAAGGCCATGCTCGGCGACATCGCCACCCTCACCGGTGCGACCGTCATCGCCGAGGAGGTCGGCCTCAAGCTCGACCAGGCCGGTCTGGACGTGCTGGGCTCCGCCCGCCGCGTCACCATCTCCAAGGACGACACGACCATCGTCGACGGTGGCGGCAACTCCGCCGATGTCGCCGGGCGCATCAACCAGATCAAGGCCGAGATCGAGTCCACGGACTCCGACTGGGACCGCGAGAAGCTCCAGGAGCGCCTCGCGAAGCTGGCCGGCGGCGTGTGCGTGATCAAGGTCGGCGCCGCCACCGAGGTGGAGCTGAAGGAGAAGAAGCACCGTCTGGAGGACGCCATCTCCGCGACCCGCGCCGCGGTCGAGGAGGGCATCGTCTCCGGTGGTGGCTCCGCTCTGGTGCACGCCGCCAAGGTGCTCGACGGCAACCTCGGCAAGGAGGGCGACGAGGCCACCGGTGTCGCGGTCGTCCGCCGCGCCGTGGTCGAGCCGCTGCGCTGGATCGCCGAGAACGCCGGACTTGAGGGCTACGTCATCACCTCCAAGGTGTCGGAGCTGGACAAGGGCCACGGCTTCAACGCCGCGACCGGCGAGTACGTCGACCTGGTGAAGGCCGGCGTCATCGACCCGGTCAAGGTCACGCGCTCCGCCCTGGAGAACGCCGCGTCCATCGCGTCGCTGCTGCTCACGACCGAGACCCTGGTCGTCGAGAAGCCGGCCGAGGAAGAGGCCGAGGCGGGTCACGGCGGCCACGGCCACAGCCACTGAGGTGTAGAGCGTCCGCCGGACGAACGCACCGAGGCCCGGTACCCCTCCGCGGGGTGCCGGGCCTCGGTGCGTTCCGCGCCTTCGACGGAGTCGGCCGACGGCGCCTACCGCGGGCCGTACTTGCGGCCCGTCTTCGAGGTGATCCCGCCGAGCAGCCCGCGCGGAGCCAGCTTCACCGCTCCCATCAGCGCCTTGTAGCGCGGATCCGGTACGGACACGGCCTTCCCGCGCGCCAGGTCCGCCAGCGCGACGGCCACCAGTTTGTCCGCGTCCAGCCACATCCAGCCCGGGATGTTGTCCGTGCCCATCCCGGCCCGCTCATGGAACTCGGTCCGCACGAAACCGGGGCACAGCGCCATCAGCCGTACCCCCGTCCCGGCCAGATCCCGCGCCACGCCCTGGGTGAACTGCACGACCCAGGCCTTCGAGGCGCCGTACGTCCCGCGCGGTACGAACGCCGCCACCGACGCCACATTGACGACCCCGCCCCGGCCGCGCGCCTTCATCCCGGGGACCGCCGCCGAGGTCAGCCGCAGCACCGCCTCGCAGTGCACCTTCAGCATGGTCAGTTCGTCGGCCATCGAGACATCGAGGAACCGTCCCTTGTTGCCGAACCCCGCGTTGTTGACGAGCAGATCGACCGGCTGCTTCCGGTCCGAGAGCCGTCTCTCCACCGAGGCGATCCCGTCGTCGGTGGAGAGGTCGGCGGTCAGCACCTCGGCCTCGATGCCGTGCCGGTCGTGCAGTTCGGTGGCCTGGACCCGCAAACGCTCGGTGTCGCGGGCCACCAGGACGAGATTGTGCCCGTCCGCGGCCAGCCGCCGAGCGAAGGCGGCGCCGATCCCCGCCGTCGCGCCGGTAATCAAAGCAGTCGTCATAGGCAGGCACGTTAGTGCCTGCGCGGACGGACCCGGCGATGCCCGGGAAAGGGTTACTTCGCGGCGTTCACCGCGGCGTATTTCTCGACGTACTCCCGCGCCGCCCTCAACTTCTCGGCGTGCAGGGCGTCACCGGCGGCGAGGAGCCGCGGCAGCAGCTCCCGCTCGGTGGTGACGGCGCGGAAGGCCAGGGCCACCGTCACCTCATGATCCGGCCGGTGGACGATCTCGATCGGATCGCCCGCGCGGATCTCTCCGGGGGTGATGACCCGCAGATACGCCCCGGTCACGGCCTGCCCGGTGAACCGCCGCATCCAGCCCTTCTCGCCGAGCCGGCCCTGGAACGTACGGCATGGAATCCGCCCGCTCGTCGCCTCCAGCACCACTTCGGGGCCGATCCGCCAGCGCTCGCCGATCCTGGCACCCATGACGTCCAGGCCGGAGGTGGTGAGGTTCTCCCCGAAGGCGCCGTTGGCCAGCGGCCGTCCGAGCTCCCGCTCCCAGAAGTCCAGATCCTCCCGGGCGAACGCGTACACCGCCTGGTCGCTGCCGCCGTGATGGCGCAGATCGCAGACCGTGTCACCGGCGACCCCGCTCCCGCCCTCGCCCTTGGCCCCGGGATCCGCCACCCTTACGGGACCGTCGGCCGGACGCTTGTCGATCCCGGTGACCCCGCCCGGGGCGTCCGTGTACTCCACGGCCGTCGGCCGCCCCACATTTACGGTCAGAAGCTTCATACGCGCCACGCTATTCCTCGCACTCTCAAACGTTCCACCCGTTATTGAGCATTACCCCAAAGACTCGCTTATACTCCAAGAGTGATCGAAGCCCGTCATCTCCGTGTCCTGCGCACCGTGGCCGCCACGGGCTCCTTCTCCGCGGCGGCGCGTGAGCTGGGCTGTACGCAGCCGGCCGTCAGCCAGCAGATGAAGGCGCTCGAATCGTCCGCCGGTACCCCGCTGATCGTCCGTACCGGCCGCGAGATGCGGCTGACGCAGGCCGGCGAGGCACTCGTACGGCACGCGACGGGCATCCTCGCCGGACTCACCGCGGCGGAGGAGGAGATCGCGGCCATCGCCGGGCTGCGGGCGGGCCGGGTCAGGCTGGTGTCCTTCCCCAGCGGCAGTTCGACGCTGGTACCGACCGCCCTGGCCGCCCTGCGCGCGGCCCATCCGGGCACGCGGGTCTCGCTGGTCGACGCCGAGCCGCCGAGTTCGGCGGTGATGCTGCGGGACGGTGAGTGCGATGTGGCGCTGGCGTTCCGGTACGGCGGCTCCGGAGCGGAGTGGGACGACCTCGTCGTACGTCCGCTGCTCGTGGACCGGCTCGTGGGTCTGGTCCCCGAAGGCCACCGGCTCGCCGACGCCGGTACGGTCGCGATCGCCGAGCTGGCCGCCGAATCCTGGATCGCGGGCTGTCCGCGCTGCCGTACCCAGCTGGTCGACGCCTGCGAGGCAGCGGGATTCACCCCCCGGATCGACTTCGCGACGGATGACTACCCGGCCGTGATCGGCCTGGTCGCGGCGGGGCTGGGGGTGGCGGTGCTGCCGGAGCTGGCGATGGAGTCCGTACGTACGGAGGGGGTCCGGACGCTCGCGGTCGAGCCGGCTGTCCGCAGGGAGATCGTCGCGCTGACTCTGCCTGATCTGGCGCGGGTCCCGGCGGTGGCGGCGACGCTGGATCAGCTGGTCCTGGCCGGCGCGCGCTGACAGGGCACGCGGGCGGGGCGCGGAAGGTGCGTCACACGGGCGGGACGCGGGAGATGCGGTGTGGCGTTGCTTGCAGGAACGTTTCTTCGCTTATACGGTGGCGGCCACTCAGCCGTTCTCGTGGCCCCCGTGGTGGTGGCTGTGGGTGGTGCCGTTGCCGTGCCCCGAGGTCGACGCCGTGATGAGCCGGGTCCGCGCCCGCCCCATCAGTTCCTCGCGTTCGTCCTCCGTCAGGCCGCCCCACACGCCGTACGGCTCCCGCACCGCCAGGGCGTGCGCCGCGCACTCCGCGCGTACCGGGCACCTCATGCACACCTCTTTCGCCGAGTTCTCACGCGCGCTTCGTGCCGCGCCTCTTTCCCCTTCCGGGTGGAAGAAGAGTGAACTGTCGACACCCCGGCATGCCGCGAGGAGCTGCCAGTCCCACAGGTCTGCGTTCGGTCCGGGAAGGCGGGAGAAATCTGCCATTGCTCATGTCCCCTTGAAACCGTGCTGAGGCGGATACGGGCCGCTTGGACGCCGGGTACGAGCCCGGCGCGTACACGCACCGGTGCTCACGACCGTACATCTACTATGTAAGTAGATGTAAATATGACTCATTGCGAATCTAGCCACAGACACCAGTAAAAGTGAAGAAAAGCCGCTAAATGGGGCATACCTCCGATTGGGTACCGGTCAACCCCTGGCGCTCTGCTCTGTGTGCGACCCCTCACAGGGAGTGTCGAAGAGGGTCGTCCGACCCGTAACTCTTTCGAGTGACCGTCGTTGAATGTGCGAGGCGATTGAGAGAATGAGCGCTCGGGCGCATGTCCGAGGGCGTCAATCGCACAGGTGACGATATGTACCCAGCCTGGAGGCTCAAGGTGACGCGCATCAGCTGCGGAGGACGGTCATGACATCCGTCCTCGTCTGCGACGACTCCCCGCTTGCCCGAGAGGCGCTCCGCCGCGCGGTCGCGACCGTGCCCGGCGTCGAGCGCGTGACGACCGCGGCCAACGGCGAGGAAGTCCTCCGCCGCTGGGGTGCCGACCGGTCCGACCTGATTCTGATGGATGTACGCATGCCGGGGCTGGGCGGTGTCGAGACGGTCCGCCGGCTGCTCTCGGCGGACCCCGGCGCCCGGATCATCATGCTCACGGTCGCCGAGGACCTGGACGGAGTCGCGCTCGCGGTCGCCGCCGGTGCCCGCGGCTATCTCCACAAGGATGCCTCGCGTGCCGAACTGCGCGCGACCGTCACCCAGGCGCTCGCCGATCCGACCTGGCGGCTCGCGCCGCGCCGGCTCCGCTCGGCCGAGATGGGCGCCGCGCCCACGCTCACCGCGCGCGAGATCCAGGTGCTCGAAGGCATGAGCCACGGCCGGTCCAACGCGGAGATCGGCCGTGAGCTGTTCCTCTCCGAGGACACGGTCAAGACGCACGCCCGGCGGCTCTTCAAGAAGCTCGGCGCCTCGGACCGCGCGCACGCGGTGGCGCTCGGCTTCCGCTGGGGCCTCGTCCGCTGACAGGTGTCAGTGCCCTGCCCGCCACCGGGTTCTGTTACGACAGGACCCGGCGGGCGGGGCAACGTACGCCCGTACACACCCGTTTCCCGCGCGATGCCGCATCCTTGAGATGTGGAGTTCCTCGGGGACGAGTCGGACGAGCGCGAGGGGAGAGCGCAGGAAATGAGTTCTGCCGCACCCGCTCATAACGCTTCGGTGCACAACTATGGACGCGGTGCCACCGATCAGCAGCCGTCAAGGCACCATGGACCGATGCGCGATGACGAGACCACGGTGATTGGTGCGCTCGTTCACCGTGCCGTCGACGGCGACGAACAGGCCACGCACGATCTGCTGGCCCGGGTCCATCCGCTCGCGCTGCGTTACTGCCGTACGCGACTGAGCCGGCTGCCCGGTGACGCGCGGCACTTCGTGGAGGATCTCGCGCAGGAAGTCTGTGTCGCGGTCCTCATGGCGCTGCCGCGCTACCGCGACACCGGCCGGCCCTTCGAGGCGTTCGTCTTCGCCATCGCCGGGCACAAGGTCGCCGATCTCCAGCGGGCCGCCATGCGGCACCCGGGGTCCACGGCCGTGCCGTCCGACGAGATGCCCGAGCGGCCGGACGACTCCCTGGGGCCCGAGGAGCGCGCGCTGCTCAGCAGCGACGCGGAGTGGGCCAAGAAACTGCTGGCCAATCTGCCGGAGAACCAGCGCGAGCTGCTGGTGCTGCGGGTCGCGGTCGGGCTGACCGCCGAGGAGACCGGGCAGATGCTGGGGATGTCGCCGGGCGCCGTACGGGTCGCCCAGCACCGCGCGCTCAGCAGGCTGCGGGCCCTGGCCGAGCAGTGAGCCGGGACGGTCGTCCGTGAGCCGGGACGGTCGTCCGTGAACCGGGGACGGTCGTCCGGGCTCCCGAACGGGCGGTCGTACCGGCGCTTTGTCCGGCCTGTGCCGCTGTGGGCGTCCCGTCGGTGCCCTAAAGCCGCGCCGTGGCCACCGCGAGCGGCATCTGGAGGCATCCAAACGTATGAACATACGAAGCCGATCGGTGATCTCGATCGTGGAATGAGTGGCCCGCGAAGCCCGTTAGCATGGACATCCGCACCGATCAAGGCCATTTGGGGAAGGTGTCATGACTGCAAACGTCGACGGAGTGCCCGAGAAATTCGCGACGCTCGGGCTGACATACGACGACGTGCTGCTGCTTCCGGGGGCCTCGGAAGTGCTGCCGAACCAGGTGGACACGGCCTCTCTGGTCTCGCGGAACGTCAAGGTGAACATCCCGCTGCTGTCCGCGGCGATGGACAAGGTCACCGAGGCCCGGATGGCGATCGCCATGGCGCGGCAGGGCGGCGTCGGTGTGCTGCACCGCAATCTCTCCATCACCGACCAGGCCAATCAGGTCGATCTGGTGAAGCGCTCCGAGTCCGGCATGGTCACCGACCCGATCACGGTGCACCCCGACGCGACGCTCGCCGAGGCCGACCAGCTCTGCGCCAAGTTCCGGATCAGCGGCGTCCCGGTCACCGACCGCGCGGGCAAGCTGCTCGGTATCGTCACCAACCGTGACATGGCCTTCGAGGCGGACCGTTCGCGCCAGGTGCGCGAGGTCATGACCCCGATGCCGCTGGTCACCGGCAAGGTCGGCATCTCCGGTGTGGACGCGATGGAACTGCTGCGCCGTCACAAGATCGAGAAGCTGCCGCTGGTCGACGACGCGGGCATCCTCAAGGGCCTGATCACCGTCAAGGACTTCGTCAAGGCGGAGAAGTACCCGAACGCGGCCAAGGACGCGGAGGGCCGGCTGCTGGTCGGCGCCGCCGTGGGGGCCAGCCCGGAAGCGATGGAGCGCGCCCAGGCGCTGGTCGCGGCGGGTGTGGATTTCCTGGTCGTGGACACCTCGCACGGCCACAACAGCAACGCGCTCAGCTGGATGTCCAAGATCAAGTCGAGTGTCGCGGTGGACATCATCGGCGGCAATGTCGCCACCCGTGACGGCGCGCAGGCGCTGATCGACGCGGGCGTGGACGGCGTCAAGGTCGGTGTAGGACCCGGCTCGATCTGTACCACCCGTGTGGTCGCCGGTATCGGGGTCCCGCAGGTCACGGCGATCTACGAGGCGGCGGTGGCCTGTCAGGCGGCCGGGATCCCGGTCATCGGCGACGGCGGCCTCCAGTACTCCGGCGACATCGGCAAGGCGCTCGCCGCCGGAGCCAGCACGGTCATGCTGGGCAGCCTGCTCGCGGGCTGCGAGGAGTCGCCGGGCGAGCTCCAGTTCATCAACGGCAAGCAGTTCAAGTCGTACCGGGGCATGGGGTCGCTCGGCGCGATGCAGTCGCGCGGCCAGGGGCGTTCGTTCTCCAAGGACCGCTACTTCCAGGCCGAGGTGTCCTCGGACGACAAGCTGGTGCCCGAGGGCATCGAGGGCCAGGTCCCCTTCCGCGGTCCTCTCGCCGCCGTACTGCACCAGCTGGTCGGCGGGCTGCGCCAGACGATGGGGTACGTGGGCGCCGCCTCCATCGACGAGATGGAGCGCAAGGGCCGGTTCGTACGGATCACGTCCGCGGGCCTCAAGGAGAGCCACCCGCACGACATCCAGATGACGGTCGAGGCACCGAACTACACCACGAACTGAGCGAGTGCTTCCGTGAGGGGCGGGCCCGGGATTCCGGGACCGCCCCTCACTGGTGCGTCGGGGATACTGGACGGGCAGACGTAGAGGGAAAGGCCACACATCGTGACTGAGATCGAGATCGGGCGCGGCAAGCGCGGCCGCAGGGCGTACGCCTTCGACGACATCGCCGTCGTTCCGAGCCGGCGCACCCGGGACCCGAAGGAGGTCTCGATCGCATGGCAGATCGACGCCTACCGGTTCGAGCTGCCGTTCCTGGCCGCCCCCATGGACTCCGTCGTCTCCCCGCGGACCGCTATCCGGATCGGCGAGATGGGCGGTCTGGGGGTGCTCAATCTGGAGGGTCTGTGGACCCGGTACGAGGACCCGGAGCCGCTGCTCGACGAGATCGCCGGTCTTGAGGGGGCGACCGCCAACCGCAGGCTCCAGGAGATCTACGCCGAGCCGATCAAGGAAGAGCTGATCGGGCAGCGCATCAGGGAGGTGCGGGACTCGGGCGTGGTCACGGCGGCCGCGCTCTCGCCGCAGCGCACCGCCCAGTTCTCCAAGGCCGTGGTGGACGCCGGAGTCGACATCTTCGTCATCCGGGGTACGACGGTCTCCGCCGAGCATGTCTCGGGGGCCGCGGAGCCGCTGAACCTGAAGCAGTTCATCTACGAGCTGGATGTGCCGGTCATCGTCGGCGGCTGCGCCACGTACACGGCGGCCCTGCATCTGATGCGTACGGGCGCGGCGGGCGTGCTCGTCGGCTTCGGCGGCGGCGCCGCGCACACCACCCGCAATGTGCTGGGCATCCAGGTCCCGATGGCGACCGCCGTCGCGGATGTGGCGGCGGCCCGCCGGGACTACATGGACGAGTCCGGCGGCCGATATGTGCATGTCATCGCGGACGGCGGGGTCGGCTGGTCGGGCGATCTGCCCAAGGCGATCGCGTGCGGCGCGGACTCGGTGATGATCGGCTCGCCGCTGGCGCGGGCGACGGACGCGCCGGGCAAGGGGCGCCACTGGGGCATGGAGGCGGTCCACGAGGACGTGCCGCGCGGCAAGCTGGTGGATCTGGGCATCGTCGGGACGACGGAGGAGGTCCTCACGGGCCCCTCGCACATCCCGGACGGGTCGATGAACTTCTTCGGCGCGCTGAGGCGGGCCATGGCGACGACGGGCTACAGCGAGCTGAAGGAGTTCCAGCGCGTCGAGGTGACGGTGGCGGACTCGCAGCACCGCCGCTGACGATCGCCGGACTCATGCAGCGAGATGCCCCGGGCCGCACCGCGCGGTCCGGGGCATCTCGCTGTCTCCCGCTGTCTGTTGCTGTCTCTCGCGGGGGCTGCCTGGGTCAGCTGCCTTATTCGGCGGCCTTCTTGGCGCCCGAGAAGGCCGCGAAGGCGGCGAGCGCGAAGAACAGGAACGTCATGACGTCCTTGCCCTCGTTCCACGCCTCGGTCAGCAGGCCGAAGTTGTCGAGGAAGACGTCCGTCGCGGATACGTTCAGTTCCTTGGCGACGATGATCGCGATGCCGAGGAGTTGGCCCAGGTAGACCGCGCCCAGGGACAGGACGGCTCCGGCGATCGGCAGCACGGGGTTGGACCCGCCGACCTTGCCCGCGGCGAACCCGACCAGGAAGCCGACGCCGATGGCGGCCCAGCCGATCTCCCGCTCGATGGCCCCGGCGATCCCGCCGTAGACCCCGCCGGCGACGAGTGCGGCGACCAGGGCCGTGACCAGACCGAGCGCGAGATTGTCGCGCACGGGCGCGGGCGGCGGAGGCGGGGTGTACGGGCCGGGCGGGACGGCTCCGCCGGCGAAGGGGTTGCCGGGTGGTGGAACGGACTGGCTCATGCTGAGAATCCCCCCAGGGAAAGTGTCGTGCGCATGACCTGCGCTCGATGGCCCTGGACAGTAGCAGTCAGCTCAGACAGCCACATACCGGATTCAGAGGCGGTACGCGGCGCCCGCTGGGCTCGCCCCCCTGGTGTCCAGCAGCAACTGCGCCTTGACCGCCAGACCTTGCAGGTCGTACGTGCGGTGGTGCTGGAGCAGCACGGTCAGATCGGCGTCGGCCGCGGCCTCGTAGAGCGAGTCCGCGCGCGGCACGGGGAGTTGGCGTACCCGCCAGTCCGGGACGTACGGATCGTGGTAGCTGACGACGGCGCCGAGATCCATCAGCCGGCAGGCGATCTCGGTGGCCGGTGAGCTCTCCTGGTCGGCGAGGTCGGGCTTGTAGGTGACGCCGAGGAGCAGTACGCGGGCGCCGCGCGCGGATTTGCCGTGCTCGTTGAGGAGGGTGGCGCTGCGCTGGATGACGTACTGCGGCATCCGGGAGTTGATCTCCTGGGCGAGGCCGACCATCCGCAGCGGATGGCCCGGGGTGCGGCCCGCGTGCGGCAGATAGCTGGGGTCCATCGGTACGCCGTGGCCGCCGACGCCGGGTCCCGGCCGGAAGGCCTGGAAGCCGAAGGGCTTGGTCTCGGCGCAGCGGATGACGTCCCAGAGGTCGACGCCGAGGTCGTGGCAGAGCACGGCCATCTCGTTGGCCAGGGCGATATTGACGTGCCGGAAGTTGGTTTCGAGAAGCTTGACGGTCTCGGCCTCGCGCGGGCCGCGCGCCCGGACGACCTTGTCGGTGAGGCGGCTGTAGAAGGCCGCCGCCGATTCGGTGCAGGCGGGGGTGAGACCGCCGATCACCTTGGGGGTGTTGGCGAAGCCGTGGGTGCGGTTGCCGGGGTCGAGCCGGCCGGGGGAGTACGCGAGATGGAAGTCGCGTCCGGCGCGCAGCCCGGAGCCCTCTTCCAGGACGGTGCGGAGGAAGCCCTCGGTGGTGCCGGGGGCGGCGGGTGATTCGAGCAGCACGGTGGTGTGCGGGCGCAGCCGGGCGGCCAGCGCGCGGGCCGCGTCGCCGACCGCCGTCAGATCGGGAGTGCGGTCGGCGCCGAGGGGGGTGGGAGCGCAGATGACGGCGGTACGGACCCGGCCGAGATCGGTCGGGTTGGTGGTCGGCCGGAAGCCCCCCGAGAGCATCCGGCGTACGTCCGAGGCGGTGAGCGGTCCGTCGACCGGGGAGTGGCCGGCGGCCAGCTCCGCGACGGGCCGAGGGTCGGTGTCGTAGCCGATGGTGTCGATACCGGCGGCCACGGCGGCCTGGGCGAGGGGCAGGCCGAGATGACCGAGTCCGATGACGGCGAGATCTGCGGGCACGGCGATGACCGCCCTTCCCTTAGCCGGAGTGGACAGAGAGCGCAAGCCCTGTGGACAGAATGGGCACGCGCAATGTCAGACTAGGCGTAAATATGACCGTTATGTGGCATTTCGTGGCCGGGGGAGCCCGTTTCGCGAGAGGGACGGCGTTATTCGTCGACAGCTGTGTGACCGGTGTTATCCACAGGCAGTGGCTGAAGTCGTGGAGTGCGGACAGAATCGATGATGTGAGCCCGACCACACGGGGGACGACGGGAGGCAGCGGTGAGAACAGCGACACTGGGACCTGCGGAGCGCGGCCAGGCGCTCGCGGCGATGGCCGAGCGTGAACTGGACGTGCTGGTAGTAGGCGCGGGCGTGGTCGGAGCGGGGACCGCCCTCGATGCCGTGACCCGAGGGCTGGCGACCGGCCTCGTCGAGGCGCGCGACTGGGCGTCCGGCACCTCCAGCCGGTCGAGCAAGCTGATCCACGGCGGCTTGCGCTATCTGGAGATGCTCGACTTCGCGCTCGTACGCGAAGCCCTCAAGGAACGCGGGCTGCTGCTGGAGAAGCTGGCTCCCCATCTGGTGAAGCCGGTGCCGTTCCTCTACCCGTTGCGGCACAAGGGCTGGGAGCGGTTCTACGCCGGCTCGGGCGTCGCGCTGTACGACGCGATGTCCGTCTCGTCCGGGCACGGACGCGGGCTGCCGGTCCACCGCCATCTCTCCCGGCGCCACGCGCTGCGGGTGGCGCCCTGCCTCAAGAAGGACGCGCTGGTCGGGGCGTTGCAGTACTACGACGCGCAGATGGACGACGCGCGCTATGTGGCGACGCTGGTGCGTACGGCCGCGACCTATGGCGCACATGTCGCCAGCCGGGCGCGGGTCATCGGTTTCCTGCGGGAAGGGGAGCGGGTCGTCGGGGCGCGGGTGAGGGATGTGGAGGCCGGTGGGGAGTACGAGATCCGGGCCAAGCAGGTCGTCAACGCCACCGGGGTCTGGACGGACGACACCCAGGCCCTCATCGCCGAGCGCGGTCAGTTCCATGTCCGGGCCTCCAAGGGCATCCATCTGGTCGTGCCCAAGGACCGGATCCACTCGTCGACGGGACTGATCCTGCGGACCGAGAAGTCGGTGCTGTTCGTCATCCCCTGGGGCCGTCACTGGATCGTGGGCACCACGGACACGGACTGGGATCTGGACAAGGCCCATCCTGCGGCCTCCAGCGCCGATATCGACTATCTGCTCGAACATGTGAACTCGGTGCTGCACACGCCGCTGAGCAGGGACGACGTACAGGGGGTCTACGCGGGGCTGCGCCCGCTTCTCGCCGGGGAGTCCGACGCCACGAGCAAGCTGTCGCGCGAGCACACGGTCGCCCATCCGGTGCCCGGCATGGTGGTCGTCGCCGGCGGCAAGTACACGACGTACCGGGTGATGGCCAAGGACGCGGTGGACGAGGCGGTGCACGGCCTCGACCAGCGGGTGGCGGAGTGCGTCACCGAGGACGTGCCGCTGCTCGGTGCCGAGGGCTATCACGCGCTGTGGAACGCGCGGGCGAGGATGGCCGCGCGGACCGGGATCCATGTCGCCCGCGTGGAACATCTGCTGAACCGGTACGGGACGCTCGTCGAGGAGCTGCTCGAACTGATCGCCGCGAACCCGGGGCTCGGTGAGCCGCTGGCCGCCGCCGACGACTATCTGCGCGCCGAGATCGTCTACGCGGCCTCGCACGAAGGGGCGCGCCATCTCGACGACGTACTGACCCGGCGTACCCGGATCTCCATCGAGACGTTCGACCGGGGCACGCGCAGCGCGCGGGAGTGCGCGGAGCTGATGGCGCCGGTCCTCGGCTGGGACAAGGACCGGATAGAGCGGGAGGTCGAGCACTACGAGAAGCGGGTGGAGGCGGAGCGGGAGTCGCAGCGGCAGCCGGACGACCAGACGGCGGACGCGGCGCGGCTCGGTGCGCCGGACATCGTGCCGATCTGACGCGCCGTCCGACGTGCGGTCCGAGGCGCCGTCCGACTGATCGACGCGCCGTGGCCGGTGCCGGGCCGGAAGGTGCCGGGCCGGAAGGGCCCGCTCAGGAGCGAATGCGAGGGGCCCTTCCGGAACGGCAGAACTCCGCTTCCAGCAGGGCCCGTTCGGTCGGTTCGAGGGATTCGTCCGGGAGCGTGTCCGTGTTGACGCGGAAGGTGAGGGTGAGTCGGCCGTCGGCGGTGGTGGCCGTACGGACGTAACTGCCGGAAATCCGGCCGTTGTGGCCCCAGACGGTGCGGCCGCAGGAGAGCCGCTCCGGGTAGATGCCCAGACCGTAGACGCCGTGCGTGGCGGCGGTGTCCAGCAGTTCGCGCAACTGGGGCGCGGCGAGCAGCCGGCCGCCGAGCAGGGCGGAGTAGAAGCGGTTGAGATCATCGAGCGTGGAGATCAGCTCGCCGGCCGCGCCCGCCGGACGCGGGTCGAGATCGGTGACATCGCGCGGGGGGCCGCCGGAGCCGGGATCCCGGGTGTAGGCGCGGCCGTGCGGGGAGGGGAGCGTGGTCCGGTCGCCGGGGAAGGAGGTGCCGGTGAGACCGAGGGGAACGATGATGCGGTCCTTGGCCTCGGCCGCGTACGAACGGCCCGTCACCTTCTTGACGACGAGGCCGAGCAGGACGTAATCCGTATTGGAGTACAGATACGAGCCGAGCGGCGCCGGTGCGTGCGCGAGCGCGATACGGAGCGCCGCCCGGGGGGTGGTGGGGGCGGGCGCCGAGGCGGCGGCGGTGTAGTCGTACAGCCCGCTGGTGTGGCTCAGCAGTGCGCGCAGGGTGAGCAGCCGGCCGTCGTTGCCGTGGCCGCGGACCAGTCCCGGCAGATGGTGTTCGACGGTGTCGGACAGGCGCAGCCGCCCCTCGGCGGCGAGTTGGAGGACGACCGTCGCCACCAGCGTCTTGGTGGTGCTGCCGGCCCGGAAGCGGTCGGCGCGGCGGATTCCGGAGCCGGCGGACTCGAACCGGGAGGAGGAGGACGTGCGGGAGACCAGGGCGGCGCCGGGCGCGCGGCCGTCGGAGACCAGCAGGGGGAGGACATCGGATGTGGGCGAGGGCTGAGACGAGGCGGGTGGTTTCTCCGTAAGGGAGGCTGCGGGACGGGCCGCTTCGGTGCGTGCCACATCCGCCCCGCCCGGCACATCCGTAACGCCGGTACCTGGCACAGATGTACCTAGCCCGAACAGGGTTATGACCAGCAGGGCGGTCAACCGGGCCCGGGGTAGTGGCATGGTGGGGGTTCCTTCCTTCGGCACCATCCTGACGGACGCCGGACCCGGGAGCGGTGACGGTCCCGGAGTGAGGGACAATGAAGCCTCTGCCAGGGCGCGTTACGGCACCGCGCGGGCGGGTGGAGTCGCGGGCCAGGATCAGGGATCGCAGAGGGGACGCATGTCGCAGTCGGAGCAGTCGCGGGACACGGCGCAGGAGCCCCAGCAGGACGCGCGGAAGAGCGCCGACGGCACTCCGGAAGGGCGCCTGCTCGCGGGCAGGTACCGGCTCGACGGGGTGCTCGGGCGCGGTGGCATGGGCACGGTCTGGCGGGCGCTCGACGAGACGCTCGGCCGTACGGTCGCGGTGAAGGAACTGCGCTTTCCCTCCAGCATCGACGAAGACGAGAAGCGCCGGCTGATCACGCGCACACTGCGCGAGGCCAAGGCGATCGCGCGGATCCGCAACAGCGGCGCGGTGACGGTCTATGACGTCGTGGACGAGGACGACCGGCCCTGGATCGTCATGGAGCTCGTCGAGGGCAAGTCGCTCGCCGAAGCCGTCCGGGAGGACGGGCTGCTGACGCCCAGGCGGGCCGCCGAGGTCGGGCTCGCGATCCTCGACGTGCTGCGCTCCGCGCACCGCGAGGGCATCCTGCACCGCGATGTGAAACCGTCCAATGTGCTGATCGCCGAGGACGGGCGCGTGGTCCTCACCGACTTCGGTATCGCGCAGGTCGAGGGCGACCCGTCGGTCACCTCGACGGGCATGCTCGTCGGCGCCCCCTCGTACATCTCGCCGGAGCGGGCCCGCGGCCACAAGCCAGGACCCGCGGCCGACCTCTGGTCGCTCGGCGGGCTGCTGTACGCGTCGGTGGAGGGCTGCCCTCCGTACGACAAGGGCTCCGCCATCGCCACGCTGACCGCCGTGATGACCGAGCCGCTCGACCCGCCCAAGAACGCGGGCCCGCTGGAAGAGGTCATCTACGGGCTGCTCGCCAAGGACCCCGAGCAGCGGCTCGACGACGCGGGCGCGCGGGCGCTCCTCCAGGACATCATCGACGCGCCCGAGCAGCCCCGGCGCGCTCCGGAACCGGAGTCGGACGCGACCCGCGTCGTGCCGCTGCCGCCGGTGCCGAGCGAGGCCCCGGCCGTCTCCCCCGCGCGGGGTTCCGCCGGGGACGCGGGCGCGGACCGGGTGCGCGGCGCGCTGCGCTCCGTACGGAACGCGGCGACCGGCACGTCCGAGCCCCGGCCGGCCCCGGAGCCCTCGGTCCCGCAGCGGCCCGCGCCGCCGCGCGCGTCGCTCACCGATGTGGTGCCCCGGCGCACGCTGGTGATCATCGCGGTCGTCGCCGCGCTCGCGCTCATCTCCACGGTCCTGATCGTCGCCCTGAACGGGAACTCCGACGACGCGTCGGGGAGCAACCAGGGCAAGGACCCCTCGACCGCCTCGGCGGGCGCCACCGCGGGTGGCGACGGATCGGGCGACGGCAAGGCCACGGCCCCGACGCCGAACACGAGCGCGGCGGGTGACGGCGAGGGGGACACCGCCACCACGAACGGGCAGGGGGCCGATCCCGGTTCCGGTTCCGATTCGTCGGGCGGCTCCGACGACGGGAAGGGAGACGGCGGAACACAGGGCGACGCGCTGCCCGACGGCTACGCCAAGGTCGACGACGACCGGTTCCACTTCTCGATGGCGATGCCCGAGGGGTTTAAGAGAACCGGCATAGCCGGAGCCAACTCGGGTGGTATCTACAGCGCCGACGGCGGATTCCCCAGGGTCCAGGTCGACTTCAACGACAGTCCGACCGATGACGCGGTGCTCGCCTGGCAAGCGCTCCAGTCGGCGGTCAAGGGCAGCAGCAACAACTACAAGCTGCGCGGCATCAAGAAGGTCGACTACAACGGCTACCAGACCGTCGCCGACTGGGAGTTCGAGCGCGATCAGAGCGGCGAGCGCATCAGGGTCCTCAACCGGGGCTTCAAGATCGACGCCAAGCGCGGCTACTCGATCATGGTCAGCTGCAAGGCGAGCGAGTGGAGCGACACGGAGTGCGAGACGCTGCGCGAGACGGCGTTCGCGACATTTGAGCCGACGGCCTGAGCGGCGGCCTCGGCGGCGGCCCGAGTGACGCCTCGGCGACGGCCCGAGCCGGTCCGCCCGAGCCGGTCCGCCCGAGCCGGTCCGCCCGAGCCGGTCCGCCCGAGCCGGTCCGCCCGAGCCGGTCCGCCTAAAACGGTCTGCCTGAATCGGCCCGCCTGAATCGGCCCGCCTTGATCAGCCGACGATCGAGAGCATCGAGTGGGCGGAGCGATGAGTTCCGGCCGCTGTGGTGGGTAGGTCGGCGTACGAGAACTTAACGATACGCAGCGGGTTGCCGCGACCCGGCGGCATGTTGGCCCGCGGCCACGTATCGTGAGAACTCGCGAACCGTACGCATCCACAATGAGCCGGTAAACGACCGGAATTGGCGGTTTCGCGGGTCTCCGGGACCGGGAGACGGCGTGTGGTGGGGAGGCGTTGTGGACGACTACGCGGGACGGGTGCTTGCCGACCGCTATCGCCTGCCATTGCCGCCCTCCGATGAGTACGAACTCGTCGAGACCCGCGCCTTCGACACGTACAGCGGGCAGGAAGTCCTCGTCAGGCAGGTGCCGTTGCCTGAGGTTGTGGACGCGGAGGTGGTGGACGCGGACGGCGCCGCGGCGCCCCGCCGGGCCTCGGGGCGTTCGGCGCGCAGACATACGGATCCGGCGGTGCGGCGGGCCATCGAGGCCGCGCAGAGCGCCGCCCAGATCCCCGATCACCCCCGGCTCGACCAGGTCTTCGACGTGTTCGCGGAGGCCGGTTCGCTGTGGATAGTGAGTGAACTCGTCGCGGCCAGACCGCTCGCCGCGCTGCTCGCCGAGCGTCCGCTGAACCCCTTCCGGGCCGCCGAGATCGCCTCCGACGTGCTCACCGCGGTACGGGTGGTGCACGCGCACGGCTGGACCCACCGGAACATCACCGTCCGTACGGTGCTCGTCTGCGACGACGGCCGCGTGGTGCTGACCGGCCTCGCGGCGGGCGCGGCGGAAGAGGCGCTGTGCGGCTACGCGCCGGTGCCCGAGCCGCCGGACCGGTTCGAGGAGCCGGACCACCAGGCGCCGCGGGAGCAGCACGGACTCCATGACACCCACGCGCCGCACGAGGAACTGGGGGCGCGGGAGCAGCAGGGGTCCTACGAGCGGCTCGGCCCGCCCGGACAGTACGCGCCGACGGAAGGGCTGTCCGGCTCGCCGACGGCCGCCCTGCCGTACGACCCCGGGCCGACGGCGGGGGTGCCCGGTGCGCCGGGCCGCGCCGCGCTGGGGACGGGCCGTGGCACGGACAGTCCGTACGACGACGGCACCTCGTCCGGTACGTCCGGCGCGATGCCGCGTCCGCACCACGGCACCCCCGGCATCCCGGCGCCGTACGGCGGCCAGCCGGCGCTGCCGGGCGGAAGCGCCTCGGGCGACATCCGCGCCGCGCGCGCCGGAGCCATCGCCGCGTACCGCGCGGGAGCGCGCGCCGCCGCGCGCGCCACGGAGGACCAGGGCTCCGGGACGAGCGGTGCGAGTGGTACGAGCAGTACGGGCGTCCCCGCTGTCCCGGGAGCCTCGGGCGGTACGGCGGGTACAGGCCACCCGGCGGGTACGGGCGGCACGACCACCGGTGCGGGTGCGCAGGAGCCGCCCCGGAGCGGTCCCGGCGGCGGCCCGCAGGGCGCGAGCCTCGACCCCGACTGGTGGGCGCCCCCGCGCACCTTCGCGGAGGCGGAAGCGGACGCCGACATGGACGAGGACGACGACCCGCCCACCCCCTACCGCGCCCACCTGGCCGGTGTCTGGCGCGACGGCCCGGCCCCCTGGAACGACGCCTCGGGCTCCGTACCGGCGGGCGGCAGCCCGTACGGTCCGGACTCGGCGGGCCCCTTCGGCGGCGGTCACTCGGGCGGCGGCTCCGGCGCGAGCGGCGGTGGTACGTCCGCCGGTGGTACATCCGCCGGTGGTACGGCCGGCATTCCCGCGCTGCCATCCGGCGGCTCCGGTTCCGGGCAGGGCTCAGGCGCCGACTCCGGTGCCCTCGTCGCCCGTGGCGGCGACACCCCGTACTCCGGACCCGGCAGCGGCAGCGGCGGAGGAAGCGGCAACTGGCAGGCCGGCGGGGCGCGCGACGCGTTCCGCGCCGACTCCCAGCGCCAGTCCGCCCAGCTGCCCGCCGTCACCGGGCAGGGCGCGGGCGCAGGCCGCTGGGACGAGATAGTCGCGAGCGGCCCGGTGCCCGCGTACCGCGGCCCCGCCACCCCACTCGCGGCCGAGCGTGCCCGGCAGGCCCGTATCGCGGTCGTCGGCGCCGTCACCGAGCGCTGGGCGCCCGAACAGGCCGGTCCCGTCCATGAGAACTGGCAGCTGGCACCGCCCATCGGGCCCGCCACCGACCTGTGGGCCCTCGGCGCCCTGCTGTACCGGGCGGTGCAGGGCCATGCCCCGTACCCCGAAGAGAGCGCCATAGAGCTGGTGCAACTCGTCTGCGCCGAACCGCCCGCCTTCGCCGAGGAGTGCGGACCGCTGCGTCCCGTCGTGGAGTCGCTGCTGCGTCAGGACCCCACCGAACGGCCGGACTTCGAGGAGCTGCGCGGCTGGCTGCGCTCGCTCGTACGGTCCGCGCCCGAGCCGGAGGCCGGTCTGGACGTCGTACAGCTGCCGGCGGACGAGACCCGGCTGCCGATCGTGCGCCGCCGGGGTGAGCTGGTGCGCAGGCGCCGCGGGCGTGGCCGCGACCTGGGCGGACGCCACCGCCACAAGAAGGGCAAGGAGCGCAAGGAGCGCAAGGAGAAGGGCGGCCGGGCCGGCCTCGACGAGCGACGCCAGTACGAGCGGGAGCATGAGCGCGAGAACGAGTACGCGCTCCGGGCCGACGCGCCCCATGAGGAAACGGAAGGACTGGACCGGCTGCTGGACGGCCCCGAGCGGCCGGGGGGGTCGGAGCGGTTCGACAGGACGGACAGATTCGACAGGACGGACAGGTTCCACAGCTCGGACAGGTCCGACGGGTCCGACAGGTCCGACGGGTTCGACGGTCCGGACCGGACGGACAGGGGCGGGAAGGGCGCCGGACGCGGCCCCCGTTCCCTCGGCCGCAACTTGCTGATCCTGATCCTGCTGCTGCTCGTGGCGGCCATCGTCTACGCCGTGATGTTCCTGCCCAAGGCGGATACGCAGCAGGGCCAGAGCGTCGGCGAGGCGAACCCCAGCGCGTCCACCGCGCCGGAAGCACTGGCTCCGGGCAACTCCGGATCGACATCGCCCAATGCCTCGGCCCCCCAGACCTCGGGTTCCGATGTCGATCTCGCCGAGGGCTATGCCCTGCGCACGGACTCCGAGGGCTTCCGGATCGGGGTCGACAAGAGCTGGCAGCGGCGCCCCATCAACGACAGCGGGCAAGTCCGTTATGTCGGAGGCGACTTCACGCTGATCGTCGTTCCCGGCCGGGACAGTGTGGCGGAGAACGGCGGCGACCCGGTCGCCTATCAGCGCGACAAGGAGCGGGAACTCCAGCCGTTCCGGGACTCGTCCTGGTCCAGCGCCTCCGGCGTACGCCGGATCGATGTGGGCCGGCAGGCCATGGCGGAGGGCCAGTACACCTGGCAGGACAGCAGCGGGCGCGCGGTGTTCGTACGGAACCTCGCGATGATCGTCGACGGTCGCTACCACATCATCCAGGTCATCGGCCCGGACGGGCAGCGGGACAAGGTCGACGAGATCTACCAGCAGGCGTCGGGCGCCTACCGGGTCACCGGCTGAGGCGCCGCCCATCGGCACGCGACACCGCCCCACCTGTGCGCGGCCTCTGAGGCATGCGTCCCAACTTGTGCCCTCTGCAACGCTGGTCACGCATCACAGTGCGGTTTCCGTGAGCGACCCGAGGTTCCGCGTCCGTATGTCCCCTCCGTAATCTGTGATCCCAAGGAACGGGGCTGGGACGTGGAGCAGACACAGGGCACGGGAACGAGCACGGGCGCGGGATCGGGAACGGGATCCGGTTCGAGATCGGGAACGGGCAGGGACGCGGCGGCCGCGGGGCCGCTGCTCGCCGGGCGATACCGGCTGGCCGAATCCATCGGCAGCGGCGGCATGGGCAAGGTGTGGCGGGCACATGACGAGGTGCTCCACCGGATCGTCGCCATCAAGGAGTTGACCGCGGGGCGCTATGTCTCCGAGGCCGACCGCGCCGTACTGCACCAGCGGACGCAGAAGGAGGCGCGGGCCGCGGCCCGGATCAGTCACCCGGGTGTCGTCACCGTCCACGATGTGCTGGAGCACGACGGCCGGCCGTGGATCGTCATGCAGTACGTCGACGGCCCCTCCCTCGCCGACGCCGTGAAGGAGTCCGGCCGGATCGACTACCGCGAGGCGGCCAGGATCGGTCTCGCGGTCCTCGACGCGCTGCGCGCCGCGCACGCGGCCGGGGTGCTGCACCGCGATGTGAAGCCCGGCAATGTCCTGCTCGCGCGCGACGGCCGGGTGCTGCTCACCGACTTCGGGATCGCGGCGATAGAGGGCGACTCGACCATCACCAGGACCGGTGAACTCATCGGTTCCATCGACTATCTGGCTCCCGAACGGGTACGGGGCGGCGATCCCGGCCCCGCCTCCGACCTCTGGTCGCTCGGGGTGACGCTCTACACGGCGGTGCAGGGGGGCTCGCCGTTCCGCCGGAGTTCGCCGCTGTCCACCATGCAGGCCGTGGTGACGGACGAGCCCGATTACCCCGACCAGGCGGGCCCGCTCGCGCCCGTCATCGCCGCGCTGCTGCGCAAGGACCAGGACGGACGGCCCGGCGCGGAGCAGAGCCAGCACATGCTGCGCGAGGTGGCCGAGGGCCGGACGTCCGCCGGGGCCGAGGAGCACGAGCCGACGCGTCATCTGCCGTACGGAGAGCGGCAGATGGCCGCCGCGCAGCCGCCGTTCGCCGGGGCGCCCTACGCGCCCGGTGCCACCGTCCAGGCATCCGCCATGGGCCAGGCACCCGCCACCGGCCCGGCACCCGCCTTCGGTCCCGCTCCAGGCTCCGTGACCGCTCCGGTGCCGCAGGCCGCGCCCTCGGGCCCCGGCCGCCGGGGCCGTTGGCGTACGACGCTCGTGGCCGTGGTCGTGGCGGCCGTCCTCGGCGGCGGCATCGGCTTCGCCGCGCTGAATTACGGCGACGGGGGTGCCTCCGCCGACAACGGTGCCCCCACCGACAACGGTGCCTCCACCGACGACGGGGGCGGCTCGTCCGCGAGCGACGCCCCGACAGACGGCGGTACGAAGGGCGACGGTACGGCGGACGGCGGCACGGCCGGCAGTACGGCGGGCGAGGAAGGCGCCGGCAGCGGGACCACGCCCGAGGGCTGGACCCATGTCGAGGCCGAGGAGGGCTTCAGCCTCAACGTCCCTCAGGGCTGGGAACGCCAGATGGACGGCGACCAGATCGACTACACCCCGGACAACGGCCGTCATCTCATACGGATCAGCGTCGGCACGCCCGATTTCGAGAATCCGTACATGCACTTGCTGAGCATGGAGCAGACCGTCCAGAACTTCCCGGACTACGCCAGGCTCAAGCTGGCCCCGAACACCTACCGCGATCAGGTGAAGTCCGCCATCTGGGAGTTCACCTGGACCGAGAAGACCGGAAACCCCGGCAAGCGGCACGCGATCGACCAGCTCTACTACTCGGACGACAGCGGTACGGAGTACGCGATCTACATGGCCGGTCCCGAGGAGGACTGGGCGACGACGCGCAAGCAGTTCGACGCCGTACTGCGCAGCTGGCAGGCGCCACCGACCGATACCGGCCGGTGAAACGGCTTCGCGATCGCGGCCGCGCTTCGTGAGGATACGTACATGACCTATGACGGGGGACGGGTGAACGAGCCCACCAGTTACGAACTCAGGCCGCCGGACGCACCGCGGGTGCCGCCACAGAACGCGGGGCCGGGGGACACCGGATACCCGCCCACGCAGGATGCCCAGGTCCCGCAAGCTCCCGTGCCCGGGTCCGGGCCCGTGCTCGGGTCCGCCCCCGCCCCCGCCCCCGCGCCCGGGTCCGTCGCCGATCCGGCCGCCAGGCGCGTGCTCGGTGGCCGCTACCGGCTGGTGTCCCGGCTCGGACACGGCGGGATGGGCACGGTCTGGCTGGCTCACGACGAGGTCGTGGACCGCGATGTGGCGATCAAGGAGCCGAGGGTTCCGGACAATGTGGGCGAGCGCGACCGGGAGCGCGTGTATCTGCGGATGCAGCGCGAGGCCCGCGCCGCCGCCAGGATCGACCACCCCGCCGTCGTCACCATGCACGATGTGGTGATCGAGGACGCCAAGCCGTGGATCGTGATGGAGCTGGTGCGCGGTCAGTCGCTCGCCGACCGGCTCCAGGAGGGCACGCTCGACCCGCGCGAGGCGGCCCGTATCGGACTCGCCGTACTGGACGCGCTCACGGCCGCGCACGAGAAGGGCGTACTGCACCGTGACGTCAAGCCGGACAATGTGCTCCTCGGGCGCGGCGACCGGGTCGTCCTCAGCGACTTCGGGATCGCCCAGGTGGAGGGCGAGCAGGGGCTGACCGAGACCGGCGCGTTCGTCGGCTCGCCCGAGTTCATAGCGCCCGAGCGGGTGCTCGGCCGGCAGCCGGGCCCGGAGTCGGACCTGTGGTCGCTGGGCGTGGTGCTGTACGCGGCGGTCGAGGGCATGTCGCCGTACCGCCGTTCCCATGTCCCCGCCACGCTCCAGGCCGTGCTGTCCGCGGAGCCGCAGATGCCCGCGCGCGGCTCGGGGGCGTTCGGCACGCTCGTGATGCGGCTGCTGCGCAAGGATCCGGCGGCGCGGCCGGACGCGGCGGAGATCCGGGCGGTCCTGGAGTCGGTGGCGCGCCCGCCGGCCACTACCCGGCCGTACTCCGGAGCCGGTCCCGGGCCCGCTGCCACGGGCCTCGGCGGCTGGGTCCCCCCGGTGCTCCGGCGGAGCCGTCCGGCGCGGTACGGCCTGGGCGCGGGCGTACTGGCCGTGGCCGTCGCCCTCGTACTGCTCCTCGCCAACCCCTTCGGCGGCGGCGGGCTCCCCGAGGGCTGGGGGATCCGTCCGGAGAACGAGATCCTCCGCGCCCAGGTCGGGGTCCCCGACGACTACCGGCGCGAGCAGACGACCGATGACACCGGCGTCACCTACAACGACCCCAGCGGGGTCTTCGGCATCTTCATCGAGCGGAACCAGAGGCTGCCGGACAACGATCTGCTGGAGCCGAAGGCGGACGTCTGGAAGACCCACTACGAGCGCGGTGGCGTGAACGGTACGGAGATCAAGGACGCCAAGGTCACCAGCGAGGATGTCGAGCACCAGGGCAAGCCCGGCTTCGAGATGGTCACCGACTTCACCGACTACAGCGATTCGGACGACTTTCCCGTCCGCTACCGCTGGCACGAACTCGTCATCCCCGGCAAGGACGACACCTATCTGCGGCTGAGGGTGGCCATGCCCGCCCAGGGCGCGGCACTGAAGGACGGTGAGGAGCTGTACGCGACGGTCGCCGACCATCTCGACCTCGGGCAGTCGTAGCCAGGAGACACCTGCGCACGGTCAGCCGTCCCGGCCCGCCGTACACCGCTGATCAGGGGTTATGTGCCAGTGATCGCCGGCGTGGTGGGTGCCTGGCGAAAAGCTGTTACCGACGGGTACCCAAAGCCGGGATCGCGGAATACGCTCGCCATCATGACGGACTCGCAGGCTCCCGCCACCCCCACCACCGTCCATGACACCACCGGGGCCCCCGGGAGCCTCGGGACCAATCCGGTGGCCGCCGCGCCGGCCGGTGCGCGCACCGCGGCCGATGTGGTCACCCCCGAGGTGGTCGTCCGGCTCGCGCGCGGTGTCGTCGGCTCGGGCCGTACCGCCAACCACGCACCCTTCACCGGGGAACGGCTGGCGGAGCTTCCCGAGTCCACCCCCGAGGACGTGGCGGCGGCCTTCGAGCGCGCCCGCGCGGCCCAGCCCCTCTGGGCGGCGCTTCCCGTCCGGCAGCGGGCCGAGGTACTGCTCCGTTTCCACGATCTCGTGCTGGAGCGCCAGGCCGAGGTGCTCGATCTGATCCAGCTGGAGACCGGCAAGGCCAGGCTGCACGCACACGAAGAGGTCCAGGGGCTGGTCATCGAAGCCCGGCACTACGGGCGCGCCGCCGCGTCGTATCTCCGGCCGAAGCGCCACACCGGCGTCGTACCGGCCCTGACGAAGGTCACCGAGCTGCGCCAGCCGCGCGGGGTCATCGGCCAGATCGCGCCCTGGAACTACCCCTTGGAGCTGTCCGCGGGCGACGCGCTGCCCGCGTTCGTGGCGGGCAACGCCGTCGTGATGAAGCCCGACACCGAGACCGCTCTCACCGCGCTGTGGGCCCGCGATCTGCTGATCGAGGCGGGGCTGCCGCCCGAGGTCTTCCTTGTCGTCCTCGGCGAGGGACCGGTCATCGGCCCGGAGGTCGTCAGGCACGCCGACTACGTCTCCTTCACCGGCTCGACCCGTACCGGCCGCGAGGTCGCCAGGGGAGCCGCCGACCGGCTCGTCGGCGTCTCGCTCGAACTCGGCGGCAAGAACGCCATGCTGGTCCTCGCGGACGCCGATGTGGAGAAGGCGGCGGCGGGCGCGGTGCGTGCCTGCTTCTCCTCCGCCGGACAGCTCTGCATCTCGATCGAGCGGCTGTACGTCCATGACGCGGTCGCCGACGCGTTCCTGGAGCGGTTCGCCGCCCGTACGAAGGCCATGCGGCTCGGCAACTCCCTCGCGTACGGCGCCGACATGGGCTCCCTGGTGGGTGAACGCCAGCTGGAGACGGTCACCCGCCATGTCGAGGAGGCCGTCGCCAAGGGCGCCACGGTCGTCGCGGGCGGCGTCGCGCGTCCCGACATCGGGCCGCTCTTCTACGAGCCGACCATCCTGGACGGGGTCGACGCGCCGATGGCGGTGTGCGCGGAGGAGACGTTCGGCCCGGTCGTCTCCGTCTACCGGTTCAGCGACGAGGACGAGGCGATCGGCCTCGCCAACGCCACGCCGTACGGCCTCAACGCGAGCGTGTGGACGAAGGACTCCCGGCGCGGCCACGCGGTCGCGGCCCGGCTGCGCACCGGCACGGTCAACATCAACGAGGGATACGCGCCGACGTACGGCAGCGTGCGGTCGCCGATGGGCGGCATGAAGGACTCCGGTCTCGGCAGGCGGCACGGCTCCGAGGGGATCCTCAAGTTCACCGAGGCCCAGACGGTCGCGCAGCAGCGGATCCTGCCCATGGCGCCGTTCCTGGGGATGGACGACGAGAAGTACGCGGCTGTGATCAGCCACGGTCTGCGGGTCATGAAGGCGCTGCGGCTGCGGTAGTCCGGGACACGCCGGTTCATGAGCGCCGGTTCGTGAGCGCCGGTTCCTGAGCGCCAGGTCGTCACGCGGTTCGGCACGCGGTAGTTCAGCACACGGTCTCGATGAGGAGAGCCAGTGGCACAGGACAACCAGGCCCGGAATCAGGGCAAACGGCCAAGCCGCGCGGCGGCCCGCGACGGAAAATCAGCGGTCCGCGACGGAGAATACGACGACGCCGCGTACGACTACGACGTGCTCGTCGTCGGCTCCGGCTTCGGCGGCTCGGTCTCCGCGCTGCGGCTGACCGAGAAGGGGTACCGGGTCGGCGTCCTGGAGGCGGGCCGCCGCTTCACCCGCGCCACCCTCCCCAGGAACTCCTGGGACCTCAAGAACTACCTGTGGGCCCCCGCCCTCGGGCTGTACGGCATCCAGCGCGTCCATCTCCTCGGCAATGTGATGGTGCTGGCGGGCGCCGGGGTCGGCGGCGGCTCCCTCAACTACGCCAACACGCTGTACGTACCGCCCGCCGCGTTCTTCAACGACCCGCAGTGGGCGGCCATCACCGACTGGCAGCAGGAGTTGAAGCCGTACTACGACCAGGCGCGCCGCATGCTCGGCGTACGGCTCAATCCGACCATGACCCCCTCGGACGTCCATCTGAAGGCGGCGGCCGAGGCGATGGGCGTCGGCGACAGCTTCCATCTCGCGCCGGTCGGCGTCTTCTTCGGGGACGGCCAGGACGCGGACGGTACGGCGAAGACCCGGCCCGGGGCGGCCGTGGACGACCCGTACTTCGGCGGGGCGGGCCCCTCGCGCACCGCCTGCAGGCAGTGCGGCGAGTGCATGACGGGCTGCCGGCACGGCGCCAAGAACACCCTCAACGAGAACTATCTGTATCTGGCCGAGCGCGCCGGGGCGGTCGTCCACCCGATGACCTCGGTGGTTGCCGTGACGGAGGACGGGGAGGGCGGCCTCCGCGTCACGACGGTCCCCACCCAGGTGCGCGGGAAGGGCCGCCAGAAAGGCCGGACGAGAGTCCTGCGCGCCCGCCGGGTCGTGATCGCCGCCGGTACGTACGGCACCCAGACCCTGCTGCACACCATGCGGGACCGCGGACTGCTGCCGCGCCTCTCGGCCCGGCTCGGCGAGCTGACCCGTAGCAACTCCGAGGCTCTGGTGGGCGCGCAGACCGACGACCGGCGCTACCGCGCGCGGCACGGCGCGGCGAAGGCCGACTTCACCCGGGGCGTCGCCATCACGTCCTCGATCCATCCGAACGAGACCACCCATATCGAGCCGGTGCGCTACGGCAAGGGCTCCAACGCGATGGGCGCGCTGACGCTCCTTCAGGTGCCGTACAGCGAGCGGCGGGTGCGGAGCTGGCTCGGGAACGCGGCCAGGCATCCCATGGCGGCGCTCCGTTCGCTCTCCAACCGCCGCTGGTCGGAGCGGACGATCATCGGCCTCGTCATGCAGTCGCTGGACAACTCCCTGACGACCTACCGGAAACCGGGCGGCGTGGGAAAGGGGCTGCTCACCGCGCGCCAGGGGCACGGTGCCCCCAACCCGAAGCAGATTCCCGAGGCGACCCGGGCCGCGACGCTGATCGCGGAGGAGATCAACGGCTTCGCGGGCAGCAATGTGGGCGAGCTGATGGGTACGCCGCTGACCGCGCACTTCCTGGGCGGCTGCGTCATCGGGGCCTCGGCGGAGGAGGGCGTGATCGATCCGTACCACCGGCTGTACGGACACCCCGGCATCTCGGTGGTCGACGGCTCCGCGGTCTCGGCGAACCTGGGGGTGAACCCGTCCCTGACGATCACGGCCCAGGCCGAACGCGCGATGTCGTTCTGGCCGAACAAGGGCGAGCCCGACCCCCGGCCCGAGCAGGGGGCCGCGTACGTCAGGCAGGACCCGGTCGCGCCGGTGTCCCCGGCCGTGCCGGAGGAGGCGTTCGGGGCGCTGAGGCTGCCGTTCGTGGCGATGCCGAAGGTTCCGCCGAAGCGGGAGTGAGAGAGACTCCGCCGAAGCAGGTGTGAGAGAGACGGTGGGCGGAGGCAGAGGCAGACGCGGCGATGCGCAGCGGGGCGCTGCACCCCCCTCCGAGTGCAGCGCCCCACTGAGTCCGTGCGCGCGTTACACGGCGGCGTCGCTCCCGCGGAGCTTCCCAGGTGTGGGGTCACGGGTGAGGCCGTTGATGTCGCAAGCAAGACCCGTGACATGCGGGAATGGTTGCCGCGTTCTTCACAGAATCTTCAAGTGACCTGCGTCACAGGGATGAGCCTGTGGGAGCGGACACGAAGGGCGGTCGGCTCCGGGCGTCCCCGGAACCGACCGCCCCTGGGTGACCGGGCTGCTGTCCCCTGCCGACCGGTCACGAACGCCGGGGCGAGGTCCCACGACGCACCTGCGGTACGCCGCACGCCCCGGCGGAGCCACGCGTGGTTTTTCTCTGTTCTCAGTCTTTCCCGCACGCCCACGGCCCTGGCTGGGCATGGACGCACGGTCCAACGAAGCCTCGCGGGAACCGGTCACGCGCCGTACGGGTGAGAGCGGCACCCGAACTCAGATGCGGCCCCGGCTCAGCTCCAGCAGGGTCATCGCCAGCGCCGTACCCGGTTTGCCGAGGGCTTCCCGGTAGCGGCCGAGGATCTCCATCTCGCGGGAGAGGTTCACCCGGCGTCCACCGGAGGTGATCCGGGCGTCCTGGATGACGGCCGAGACCGCCATCCGTTCCTGGACGAGACCGATGATCCGGTCGTCCAGCGCGTCGACGCGTTCGCGCGCGTCTCCGATGAGCGTGGCGGCCTCTTCGGTACGGGCGCCGGTGTTCTCCGTGACAGTCATTCGGGGTTCCTTCTCGGGGGATGAACGGCCCCGGCGGCGACAGGGCCCCGAACGCGACAGACGCCCCGGGCCTTGTCGGCCCGGGGCGCCTGGGAAGTCGCTTGTCAGCTCAAGCAGCACGACCATGGCAGCCGGACGGGCCGGTGCCATAGGTAAAGACGAAGGTCAGCTGCGTGTGCATACGGACAGTATGGACCCCGCGCGGCCGCGCGGGGCACAGCGGGTTCGGATGGTGAGACGAGCAGCTGTCCTCGGCCGGTGTTCGCCCGCCGTTAGAATTGGGACCACGACACTCCACGTTCCATCACCGCCGGAAGGCCGCCCCCGTGCCAGCAGCACCCCCCGCCGCCGCTCCCGACGTCGTACTCGTCGTCGACTTCGGCGCGCAGTACGCCCAGCTCATCGCCCGCCGCGTCCGCGAGGCACGGGTCTACAGCGAGATCGTCCCGTCCTCGATGCCGGTGGCCGAGATGCTGGCCAAGAACCCCCGGGCGATCATCCTCTCCGGCGGCCCGTCCTCCGTGTACGCGGAGAACGCCCCGAGCGTCGACCGCGCGCTCTTCGAGGCGGGCGTCCCCGTCTTCGGCATGTGCTACGGCTTCCAGCTGATGGCGACCTCGCTCGGCGGCACCGTCGACAACACGGGAGCGCGGGAGTACGGCCGTACGGAGCTGCGGGTCTCCAAGACCGGCTCCACCCTCTTCGAGGGCACCCCGGCGGAGCAATCCGTCTGGATGTCGCACGGCGACGCCTGCTCCGCCGCGCCCGCCGGGTTCACCGTCACGGCCTCCACCGATGTCGTACCCGTCGCCGCGTTCGAGGACGACGAGAAGAAGCTGTACGGGGTGCAGCACCACCCCGAGGTCATGCACTCCACCTATGGCCAGCAGGTCCTGGAGCACTTCCTCTACCGCGGCGCCGGTATCGAGCCGACCTGGACCACCGCCAATGTGGTGGACGAGCAGGTCGCCCTCATCCGTGAGCGGGTCGGCACCAAGCGCGCGATCTGCGGGCTGTCGGGCGGGGTGGACTCGGCCGTGGCCGCGGCCCTCGTCCAGAAGGCCATCGGCTCCCAGCTGACCTGTGTGTATGTCGACCACGGGCTGATGCGCAAGGGCGAGACGGAGCAGGTCGAGAAGGACTTCGTCGCCGCCACCGGAGTGCAGCTCAGGGTCGTCGACGCGGAGGAGCGCTTCCTCACCGCGCTGGCCGGGGTCTCCGACCCCGAGCAGAAGCGGAAGATCATCGGCCGTGAGTTCATCCGGGTCTTCGAGCAGGCGCAGGCCGAGATCGTCGCCGAGGCGGGCGCGGAGGGCGAGGACGTCGCGTTCCTCGTCCAGGGCACGCTGTACCCGGACGTGGTCGAGTCCGGCGGCGGCACCGGCACCGCCAACATCAAGTCGCACCACAATGTCGGCGGGCTCCCCGACGACATCGAGTTCGAGCTCGTCGAGCCGCTGCGCAAGCTGTTCAAGGACGAGGTCAGGATGGTCGGCCAGGAGCTGGGGCTGCCGGACGAGATCGTCCAGCGCCAGCCCTTCCCCGGACCCGGCCTCGGTATCCGGATCGTCGGCGAGGTCACGCGCGAGCGCCTCGACCTGCTGCGCGAGGCCGACGCGATCGCCCGCGAGGAGCTGACCGCGGCCGGGCTCGACCGGGACATCTGGCAGTGCCCGGTGGTCCTCCTCGCGGATGTGCGGTCCGTGGGTGTGCAGGGCGACGGGCGTACATACGGCCATCCGATCGTGCTCAGGCCCGTCTCGTCCGAGGACGCGATGACCGCCGACTGGACGCGGATGCCGTACGACGTGCTGGCGCGGATCTCCACGCGGATCACCAATGAGGTCGCGGAGGTCAACCGCGTGGTCCTCGATGTGACGAGCAAGCCGCCGGGCACCATCGAGTGGGAGTGACGGGTAGCGCGCCTCTGGCATCAACACCGTAACGCTGTTGTCACCCGTCCGGGGCGCCTCTACGGCGCGCGGGTTGCCCTCCGTGCGGCAGAATTCCCTTGCGTTGCAAGGAAGTTCGGTGGATGGGGCGGGGAAGGCGGCGTTCGGCGTGGCGGTGCAAGAGGCGAGGCAGGGCGCGCACGGCGGTGGCTGTACGTGCGGGGACTGCCCGCACGGAGCGCGGGAGGGTCACCGGCGGGCGGTGGCCGCGTTCCTGGTGAAGCGGGACGAACTGGCCGCGGGACAGGGGCTGCCCGCCGCGGTGGCGCACTCGGCCGGGGCCTCCCGCCAGTGGGTCTCCGACGAACTCACCCAGTCGGCCAACGCGGTGGCCGACCGCAGCCGTGAGGCGGGCGACGCCTGGCTGCATACCGTCCGGCGGCGCACGCTGCTGGTGGTGTGGGGCGGGGTCGTTCTGCTCGCGCTGGTCCAGTCCGCGACCGCGATAGGTGCCGGCTGGACGCTCGCGCGTACGGCCGGACTGCTCGCCGCCCTCGTCGTCGCCGGGCTGCTGACCGCCGCCGCCCGGCTGCACCGGAGCCGCGGCGGCCTGCTCGCGCCGCTGATCGGCGAGGACAACCGGCTGTCGACCTCACGGACCGTCGCCTCCGCCTGGGTCCTGCTCGCCGTCTTCTCCGTGCTCGTCCTCGCCCTCCAGTTGGCGGGTGCCTCCGGGCCCGCCCGGCGTGACGAGCTGATCGCCGGCCTCGAACTGGCCCGGGGCGCGGGCATGGTGACCGTACTGGCCGTGGTGTGCGCCATCGCCGTCGTCGTACGCCGGGTGGTGGCCGTACGGGTCCTGGGCCAGCGGCTCCAGAAGGTACGGGCGGATCGGCCGCGGCCGGCCGATCTGCTCTGCGACGACGCCGGGCGCGGCAGCTTCACGGATGTGCAGTACACGCTGGTGAGCGCCGTCGCCGTGATCTTCTCGGCGGTCCGGCTGGCCCGCCGGCCCGAGCAACTGCCCGATCTGCCCTGGGCACTGGCGCTGCTGGTCGCGGTCTCCGCCGCCACCTATTTCGCGGGCAAGTACGCGGAGGGCGGGCGGCCCGTCGTCCTGTCGGTGGTACGGGCCAGGGAGGCGGGCGATCTGGACGCCCCGATCCGTACCGGCGACGACATCGAGATTCGCGGGGCCGGATTCGTACCGCCGGGCGCGGGCATCCCGGACCGGCTGGCCCGGATGGTCGTCAGGATCGGCGCGGTCCATGTCCATGTCCCGCTGGTGCCGGTCCCCGGCGGCTTCGCCAATCCGTCGGACACCTCGCTCACCGTGCCCGTACCGGTGGATGTGGAGCCGGGCCCCGTCGAGGTACAGGTCGTGACGGCGGCCGGAATCGAGACCAACCGAGTGATCGTCGAGGTCATGGATTAGGTCCTGTTCGGTCGAGTGGGGCCCCTTCTCGGCCGAGCGGGAGGTCCCTTCAGGTGTGAACGGTCGGGTCAGGTAGTGAACGGATTCGGCCGCTTACCGTTCAGAGTCTGTTGATGACTGTCCGATTCCGACAGGCTGATGGCTGGTTCACTGAGTGCCGGACGTGTCCTGATGCGTATGCATGGACAAGGCACGCGGGGACACTCGCCCCCGCGGCAGCGGCGTGGGACAGGGAGAGGCGGACCAGCTATGACGCACGGCTACCGGACGGACACCTATGGGCGGCTCGGCGACGAGCGGACGGGCCGGCGCGAGAGCGTCTCGCGCTACGCGCTCCTGCCGCTGCGGATCTTCCTCGGCGTCACCTTCATCTACGCGGGGATCGACAAACTCACCCAGGGCGGATTCTTCTCGGCGACCGGCGCGGGGTCCGTCGGCGAGATGATGCGGGCAGTCCGGGACAGCTCGGCCGTCCCCGCGCTGGTGGATCTGGCGCTCAAGAGCCCCTCGGGGTTCGGATACGCCATCGCCATCGGTGAACTCGCCGTGGGTCTGGGCACCCTGTTCGGGGTGCTCACCCGGCTCGCCGCGTTCGGCGGCGCCCTGATCTCGCTGAGCCTGTGGCTGACGGTCAGCTGGCAGAGCACGCCGTACTACTATGGCAACGACCTCGCCTATCTCATGGCCTGGCTGCCGCTCGTGCTGGCCGGTGCGCCGATGTTCTCGCTGGATGCCGCCCTGGCCAACCGGCGGCGGACTATGCGGTAGTGCGTCCAGGCGACCACGGACGCGAGGAAGAGGCCGCCGAAGATCAGCGGGAAGGCTACGTACCACGGTGTGTGCCAGGTGCCCGCGCCGTCGCCCGCGTACAGGACGGCCGTACCGAGCACCGTCAGCCCCACCACGAGCCGGCCCGGCCTGAGGTCATGACGTAGCACGGGTCACCTCCACCTGGCCGAGGCCGACTTCGAGTCGCAGCTCCAGCGTGCCCGCCGGAGCGGACCCGGCGCGCGGCGACAGTGTGCGCTTCCGTGACTGGTCCGGGGAGATGTCCACGTCGTTGGGCGGCTCCCCGGGGAGCCTGATGTCCCCGAGACCGGCCGTGGCATGCACCTGCACTGTCACTCCTTCCGGTACGACGACCTTGAGCTGCCCGGCGCCCACCTCGGCGGACGCACGGACCGTTTGTCCCTCGGGGACGGCCAGGCCGGCCAGATCGAGGGTGCCGATGCCGGAGCCCAGCCTGTACCGGGGCTCCACGGACGCGACCGAAGCGGGGGTCCAGTGCGGGCGGCCCCACCCCTCGGTGATGTCCTTGGGCACCGCCGCGCTGGCCCCGAGCAGCCCGGCCGTGACCACCGCCAGAAAGATCGTGCCCAGGCCGGTACGGCCCAGGAAGCTGCTGACCACCAGCCCCAGACCGAAGACCGCGAGCGCGGCGGCCAGACCGATCTCCAGGCTCGGGCCGAACGAATGGCTGTCCCACGTCAGGCCCGTGCCGAGCCCGCCCGCCAGCAGGGCGAACAGAAATACGGCGCCGCCGATCCTGCGCGGGCCCCGCGGGCGCGGCGTCCGTACCAGCAGCGGGGTCGTGCCGCCGCGCCGCTCCCGGGGCTCCTCGACGGCCTCCCGCGGACCCCACAGATAGGCCGTCTCGGCCGGGCGCCCCGTGGTGCCGTCCTTGACGATCGGGTCGCGCCACCACGAGGGGGTGGCGCCCGGCGCCGGCGGCGCCTTGGTCTCGGGGGGCGCCTCCGCCGCGGTGTGCGCCGTCGCGGAGGCGGGGGACGCGCCGTCGGACGCGGCGACGCGGCGACGCTGCGACCAGACGGCCGAGCCCACGACCGCGATCGACAGCATCGCGGCGAAGGAGAGCGTGCCGTCCTCGCCCAGCATGGACAGGAACAGTCCGCAGCCGACCAGCGCGAGCAGCACGGCGATCAGCGACGAGCCGTCGCCCCGGCCCAACAGCAGTCTGCGCAGCTCGTTCTCGTCCTCGCCCTCCAGCGGGATCACCAGCCAGGCGATGCCGTAGAAGATCAGCCCGATACCGCCCGTCACCGTGAGCACCCCGATCACGATCCGGAAGATCACCGGATCGATGTCGCAGTACCGCCCGAGGCCGCCGCACACCCCGGCGACCGTCTTCCGACGCTGGCTGCGCCGCAGGTCCGGGGGCAGGGGACGGGACGACACGGGGCCGGGGGCCGATGCCGGGGGCGGCGCGGCGGGCGGCGCGGGGGGCGGCTGGGTCATGCGTCCATGGTGACGGCGCGCGGGCGCGGGCTCCAGCGGCCCCGACCCCGGTCTGTCCCTGATATTGGCTCACGGCACGCCCTAGGTATCAGGGTCGCCTCAGGGGCACGACCCTGATGTCCCCGCACGCCGCGCCATGTGACCATCGATGGCATGCCAGCCGCCCCGCCACGCGCCGCGCCCTCAGCCTCTCGCGCCCCTCTGCCCGAGGAACAGGCCCCGCGCAAGCTCTACCGCAGCGCGGACGGCCGGATGCTCGGCGGTGTCGCGCGCGGGCTGGCCGGGCATCTCGGGCTGCCGGTCGTCTGGGTGCGGCTGGTCTTCCTCGGTCTCTTCTTCGCCCAGGGCCTCGGCGCGCTGCTCTACGCCGTCTTCTGGATCGTCGTACCGCTCGGTGTCGGCGGTACGGCGGCCGAACCGCGTTCCCTCTTCGAGACCAGCCCGGACGGCCGGCGCCGCCTCCGTAAACCCGACAAGGGCCAGATCTTCGCGCTCATCGCGCTGGCGATCGGCGCGTCCGTCTTCGTCGGCAACGTCAATCTGGGCCGGAGCCAGGCCGACCGCTATATATGGCCCACCCTGCTGATCGGCGCCGGTGTCGTCCTGGTCTGGCGACAGGCGGACAACGCCCGCCGCGCCCGCTGGACGGAGGTCGGCAGACGCCGCCGGATCTTCCAGCTCGCCCGCGGCTTCGCGGGCGTCGCGCTGGTCGGCCTCGGCCTGGCCGTCTTCATGGTGGTGCGCGGCGCCGCGACCCAGCTCGGCAACGTACTGACCGGGGCGATCGCGGTCGTGGCCGGTGTCGCCCTGCTCGCCGGGCCCTGGCTCGTACGGATGATGCAGGACCTCTCCGAGGAGAGGCTGATGCGTATACGCGCGCAGGAACGGGCCGAGGTCGCCGCGCATGTCCATGACTCCGTGCTGCACACCCTCACGCTCATCCAGCGCAACGCCGACGACGGGGGCGAGGTCCGCCGGCTCGCCCGCGCGCAGGAGCGGGAGCTGCGCGCCTGGCTCTACAAACCCGAGGGCACGGGCAAGGACGAGGAGGACGAACCCACCACCCTCGCCGAGGCGGTGAAGCGCACGGCGGCGGAGGTGGAGGACTACCACGGAGTCCCGATCGAGGTCGTGGTCGTGGGCGACTGCCCGCTCGACGAGAAGCTGGCCGCGCAGATGCAGGCCGCACGCGAGGCGATGGTCAACGCCGCCAAGTACGGTGGCGAGGGCGGCGCCGTACAGGTCTTCGCGGAGGTGGAGGGCCGTACGGTCTTCCTCTCCGTACGGGACCGGGGCCCCGGCTTCGACCTGGACGCGGTGCCGGCCGACCGGATGGGTGTACGGGAATCGATCATCGGCCGGATGCAGCGCAACGGCGGCACGGCGCGGCTGCGTTCGGTGCCCGGCAACGGCACGGAGGTCGAGTTGGAGATGGAACGGGCAGACTGAGGGCGGGTGCCGGGGCCCGGGACCGGGCCGGGAGCCGGTCCGAGCGGCCGTAGGGCCGGTCCGTACGGCTTGGTTCGTGCGGGTGGTTCGTGCGGGTGGTCCGCGCGAGCGGCTGCGAGCGGCGTGTACCGGCGGTCCGTATCAGCGACGAACGACTAGGGCGAGGGACAGAGACCATGAGCGAGGGCGCACAGGCCGGGGCCACCGGTGCGGAGAGCGGCGGCCCGGCGGGGAACGGCCGGCGCGTACGGGTCGTGCTCGTCGACGACCACCGGATGTTCCGTACCGGAGTGCAGGCCGAGATCGGCCGTACGGAGGAGACGGGCGTCGAGGTCGTCGGCGAGGCCGCCGATGTCGACCAGGCGGTCACCGTGATCATGGCGACCCGGCCCGAGGTCGTGCTCCTCGATGTCCACCTCCCGGGCGGCGGCGGCGTGGAGGTGCTGCGCCGCTGCGCGCCGCTGATGGGCGCGGGCGAGAATCCGGTGCGCTTCCTGGCGCTGTCGGTCTCGGACGCGGCCGAGGACGTGATCGGGGTCATCAGGGGCGGCGCCCGCGGCTATGTCACCAAGACGATCACCGGCACGGACCTGGTCGACTCGATCTTCCGGGTGCAGGAGGGCGACGCGGTCTTCTCGCCCCGGCTGGCCGGCTTCGTCCTGGACGCCTTCGCCTCGACGGACGCCCCGCCGGTGGACGAGGACATGGACCGGCTGACGCAGCGCGAGCGCGAGGTGCTGCGGCTGATCGCACGCGGGTACGCGTACAAGGAGATCGCCAAGCAGCTCTTCATCTCGGTGAAGACCGTGGAATCCCATGTCTCGGCGGTGCTGCGGAAGCTCCAGCTCTCCAACCGGCATGAGCTGACGCGCTGGGCGACGGCGCGCAGGCTCGTCTGAGACCGCGCGCCCGTCCGCTCTACGAGCAGTGCCACTCGGTGACGTACGTCCGGTCCCGGTACTCCATCACGCCGCGGATGCACTCGCCCGGCGCGGTGTCGAGCCTGCCGGTCCGCTCGGCGCGGCCGTGCCAGGTCTGCTGGGTGCCGAGCCAGCCGGGAAACGCGGTGATGCGGTCGTCCTTGCGCTGGTAACCGAGGCGTACGGCGACACTGCGGTGGCCGTGGTACTGGTCGTAGCGCACGGTGAACGGTCCCGCGCCGCCCACCGGGCCCTCGATACAGAGCCGGCCGCCGGAAAGATCGCCGCACCCCCGCGGAGTGAGGCCGACAGGCGCCAGGACGAAAAGTGCGCCGACGGCGAGAACCGTTCCTCTGACGGCGGTGGCTCGTCTCACGGCTCCCCCTTCAGGGCAGACGGGATGCTGCGCCCATCGTGACCCGGGAAGGGGTAACCGGCACGCTGGTGTGGGCCGTTCGGCGACGCCGGAGTTGCGGGACTGTCGTTACGCGGGCAGGACCGTCCTCCCTACGGCGGGCGGGACTGTCCTTGCGGCGGGCGGGACTGTCCTCACACGGGCCGACTGGCGCCGGCGAACGGCATCTGGTCGAGCGGCGCCAGCCGGACCGCCGAGCCCGGCCGGGGGGCGTGGATCATCTGCCCGCCGCCGACATAGATCCCGACATGGCTGATGCCGGAGAAGAAGAACACCAGGTCGCCAGGGGCGAGAGCGTCGCGTGAGACCCGCTGTCCCCTGTTGATCTGGGTGTAGGTGGTACGGGGGAGGGAGACGCCCGCGGAGCGCCAGGCGGCCTGGGTGAGCCCGGAGCAGTCGAAGGCACCGGGCCCGGTCGCGCCCCAGACGTACGGCTTCCCGATCGCCCCGTAGGCGTAGGCGACGGCCGCGGCGGCACGGGCGTTCGGCGCCCGCACCGCGCCGGGTGCCATGGACGTGGCGCCCGGCTGGTCCTGGCCGCCCCGCTGGTCGTACTGGGCGCGCTGCGGCGCGGTGAGGCGGTCGAGCAGCCGCTCGGCGGAGCCGATCTTCTCCTGGACGGCGGACTTGTGCCGGGCCAGCTCGGACTGGGAGGCCCTCAGCTCCGTGAGCCGGCCGTCGGCCCGGGTGCGCAGTTCGGCGATGCGGGCGAGTTCCTTGCGGATCGCGGCGATCCTGGCGGCCTGCCGGGAACCGGCCCGTTCGGCGAGCGAGGCCCCTTCCAGGTACTCCTCCGGCGAGGAACTGAGCGCGAGCTGTACGGCGGGGTCGAGGCCGCCGGCCCGGTACTGCGCGGAGGCGATCGAACCGAGCGCGTTGCGCGAGCTATTGAGCCGTTCCGTCCTGCGCGTGGCCTCGTCCCGCAGATGTGTGAGCGCGGTACGCGCCTTGTCCGCCTTCACCTTCGTCCCGTTGTACTGCTCGGTGGCGGTCTCGGCCTGCTCGTACAACGCGTCCACCTTGGCCTTGACCTGGGCCGGGGTGAGCCGGGGCTCGGCGTGTGCGGGGCCGTCGAAGGCGGTGGCTGTCGCGGCCCCGGCGAGTGCGAGGGTGGCGGCGGTACGGCCGGCGGGGCCGGTGAGCGTGCGCTGTCTGGGCTTTCGGTGCGCTGCCACGGGGGTGGATCCTCTTCCCTAGTCGGTCACGGTGGGTCATGGCCGGTCGCCAGGAGAAGGACGCTAAGGCGCAAGGTCACAGTCCGGCCTCGGCAAGGCCGGTATTGGCGAGAGGTGGCAGAACAGGACCGTCTTGTGACCGGCATGATCGTGGCCTCGGAACCCCTTTTCGTCCGGACCCGACCGATATCGGAACCGAGCCCCACCTCGCCGCCGGTGGTGATATGGCCCTCGATAGGCTCCGGGCATGGACGTACTCATCAATGTCTTCGTCGCGCTTCACATCATCGGCATAGCCTCGCTGCTCGGCGGCTTTCTCACCCAGATGAAGTCGATGAGCACGGGGACGGCCCGCTTCAACAAGGCGATGCTGCACGGCGCGCTGACGATGCTCGTCACGGGGGTCGCCCTGGTGGGCCTCAACCAGGCCGACGACCAGACGGTGAACAACATCAAGATCGGCATCAAGCTCGCGGTGCTGGTCGTGATCCTGGCCGTGGTGTACGTGAAGCGTGACGACGAGACCGCCCCGAAGCAGCTGTTCGGCATGGTGGGCGGGCTGACGGTGGCCAACATCTTCATCGCCACGCTCTGGACCTGACACGGCCCCGGGGCCCGGTCCTCGGGTCCGCCCCTGCTCCCGGTCCTCGGTCCGGGCCCCCGCTCCCGGTCTGCGGTTCGGGGGCCGGGGGCCGTCTCCCGCGTGCGGCACGCTGCCCGTCAGGCGGGGCGGACGCTTCCGTAGATCGGCATGTAGTAGATCGACTCCTCGCGGACGTTCGCGCCCGGCTTGGGGGCGTGGATCATCATGCCGTCGCCGATGTAGATCCCGACATGGCTGATGTCGTCGTAGAAGAAGACCAGGTCACCGGGGAGCAGATCCTCGGTCGCGACGCGCGTACCGGCCTTCACCTGGTCCCAGGTGGTGCGCGGCAGCTCCACTCCCGCCTCCTTCCAGGCCGCCTGGGTCAGGCCCGAGCAGTCGTACGAGCTGGGTCCTGTGGCGCCCCAGACGTACGGCTTGCCTATCTGGGCGCGGGCGAAGGAGAGGACCTTGGCGGCCTTGGTGGCGTAGCTGCCGTCCGAGGCGCCGGTGCCGCCGCTCGTGCCGGTACCTGTTCCTGTGCCGGTATCACCTGAGCCCGTGCCTGTGCCCGTATCGGAGCCTGAGCCGGTGCCCGTACCGGTCGAGGGGGCCTGAGCCTGCTGCTCCTTGCGCTTGCGCTCGGCCTCGGCCTTCGCGCGGGCCTCCTGTTTCGCCTGTGCCTCCGCCTTGCGGCGGGCCTCCTCTTCCTTCTTGCGCTCCAGCGCGGCCAGCCGCGCCTTCTCCTCCGTGGTCAGCTTCGACAGCAGCGCACGCGCCGCGCCGAGTTTCTGCTGCACGTTCTGCTTGCTGGTGCGCAGCGCGGTCTGCGACGCGGTGAGAGACTCCAGGTCCTTGGACGCCTGCTGCCGCTTCTTCGCGGCGTCGGCCTGCTGCGTCTGGTAGTCGGCGAGGACCCCGCGCTGACGCTCCGTCAGCCGGTCCGTCACCTGCTTCTGCTCGAAGAACGACTGCGGGCTGTCCGCGAACAGCAGGGCGGCGGTCGAGGTGACCGCGCCTTCCCGGTACTGCGCGGCCGCGAACGAGCCGAGCGTACGCCGGGCCTCGTTCAGCTTGTCCGCGCGCTTGGCGACCTCGTCGAGCACCCGGTCGACCGCGCGCTTCTGCTTCTGCGTGGCCTCTTTCGCCCTGTTGTACTTCTGCGTCTCACCGCCGGCCTGGCGGTACAGATCGTCGACCTTCTTCTGTACCTCCTCCATGGACGGCTTCGGCTCGACGGGCGCGGCGCTCGCGCTCTGCGCCGTGAGCAACGTGACCGAGGCGAGCGCGGCCGTCGTGATCCCGACGGCGGGAGAGGCGGTACGTACTCCGCTGAGGCTGCGCGGCTTGCGATGCGACGCCAAGGTCGGCATCTCCTTCCGTGGACCGCCTACCGGGTTAGCTGTCGGGTTCGGGCGGAACGGAAGGCTGCCCTACGGGCCTTGAGCGAAAGGCCCGATTCACCCCGGTTGTGCAGTGTGGGTCCCCGGTTTCGAACTTCCTTCCGGAAAGCCCGAATTCGGCGTGGGCCGCCCGCTTGGCGTGGGTCGCCGTTGGGGGTACGGGCTGCCTGATCGAGCACGCTAGCCAAGGTGTGGTGCTGGTGTGAAGGTCGATGGCCGATATGCCCGATACATTTTCGTGACCATTTGCGCGTGCGATGTGCGGAACGCGCCGCTGGCGCCCGTTCATCACGGTGGGTGACCATGGTGCCGCCGGTGGTGATGGTGACGGTGGCCGGGGATGCGGCCGGGGATGCGGCCGGGGAATTCCGAAGGCGGGCGCGGTCTGTCAGTGCGGCGGCCTAGACTCGGACAGCGATGAGCAGCCTCTTTGACGACAGTTTCCTGGCGGACCTCCAGCCCTCCGGCGACGAGCATCCCCCGCCGCCCGAGGACGACGCCGAGCACGCACCGGAGCAGGTGCCCGACGACCTCTTCCAGGGTGCCTACGACACGCCCCCGGCGCGGGACCAGTACCACCGCGACGGCGCCCCGCGCACGGTCGTGGACCCCGCCGCGCTGCTCGAAGGGCTGAACGAGGAGCAGCGCGCGGCCGTCGTGCACACCGGCTCGCCCCTGCTCATCGTGGCCGGGGCCGGGTCGGGCAAGACCCGGGTGCTGACCCACCGGATCGCGCATCTGCTGGGAACGCGCGGCGTCCATCCAGGTCAGATACTGGCGATCACGTTCACCAACAAGGCCGCGGGCGAGATGAAGGAGCGTGTCGGCCAGCTCGTCGGCCCGCGCGCCAACGCCATGTGGGTCATGACGTTCCACAGCGCCTGCGTACGGATCCTGCGGCGCGAGTCGAAGAGGCTCGGGTTCACCTCCTCGTTCTCCATCTACGACGCCGCCGACTCGAAGCGTCTGATGGCCCTGGTCTGCCGCGATCTGGACCTCGACCCCAAGCGTTACCCGCCCAAGTCCTTCAGCGCCAAGATCTCGAATCTGAAGAACGAGCTGATCGACGAGGAGACCTTCGCCGACCAGGCCACCGACGGCTTCGAGAAGATGCTCGCCGAGGCGTACCGGATGTACCAGGCGCGGCTGCGCGAGGCCAACGCGCTGGACTTCGACGACATCATCATGACCACCGTCCATCTGCTCCAGGCGTTCCCCGATGTCGCCGAGCACTACCGGCGGCGCTTCCGGCACGTCCTGGTGGATGAGTACCAGGACACCAACCACGCCCAGTACACGCTCGTACGCGAGCTGGTGGGCCCCTCCGGAGAGGGGCACGACCCGGCCGAGCTGTGTGTCGTCGGTGACGCCGACCAGTCGATCTACGCCTTCCGGGGCGCCACGATCCGTAACATCCTCCAGTTCGAGGAGGACTACCCGGACGCGACGACTATTTTGCTGGAGCAGAACTACCGCTCCACGCAGACGATCCTCAGCGCCGCCAACGCGGTCATCGAGCGGAACGAGAGCCGTCGGCCGAAGAATCTGTGGACGAAGGCCGGCGCGGGCGCCCAGATCACCGGCTACGTCGCGGACACGGAGCACGACGAGGCGCAGTTCGTCGCCGACGAGATCGACCGGCTGACGGACGCGGGCGAGGCCAAGGCGGGCGATGTCGCGGTCTTCTACCGTACGAACGCGCAGTCCCGTGTCTTCGAGGAGATCTTCATCCGGGTCGGCCTGCCCTACAAGGTCGTCGGCGGAGTGCGCTTCTACGAGCGCAAGGAGGTCCGCGACGTGCTGGCCTATCTGCGCGTTCTGGCCAACCCGGAGGACAACGTTCCGCTGCGCCGCATCCTCAATGTGCCCAAGCGCGGCATCGGGGACCGCGCGGAGGCGATGATCGACGCGCTCGCGCTGCGCGAGCGGATCACCTTCCCGCAGGCGCTGCGGCGCGTGGACGAGGCGTATGGAATGGCCGCCCGCTCGGCCAACGCCGTCAAGCGGTTCAACGCGCTGATGGAGGAGTTGCGCACGGTCGTCGAGTCCGGCGCCGGGCCCGCGACGGTCCTGGAGGCCGTGCTCGAACGGACGGGCTATCTGGCGGAGTTGCAGGCATCGACCGACCCGCAGGACGAGACGCGTATCGAGAACCTCCAGGAACTGGCCGCGGTGGCACTGGAGTTCGAGCAGGAGCGCGGCCAGGCGGCCGCCGCGGAGGCGGCGGGCGACGGCGCGGATGCTGCCGACGCCACCGGTACGACGGACGCGGCGACCACTGCCGGTACGGCCGCCACGACTGGTACGGCCGCCACGACCGGTACGCTCGCCGAATTCCTGGAGAAAGTGGCGCTCGTCGCCGACTCCGACCAGATCCCCGACGAGGACGAGGACGGCTCCGGTGTCATCACGCTGATGACGCTGCACACCGCCAAGGGCCTCGAATTCCCCGTCGTGTTCCTGTCGGGCATGGAGGACGGCGTCTTCCCGCACATGCGCGCCCTCGGCCAGACGAAGGAGCTGGAGGAGGAACGGCGGCTGGCGTACGTCGGCATCACGCGCGCCCGCGAGCGCCTCTATCTGACCCGGTCGTCGATGCGGAGCGCGTGGGGCCAGCCCTCGTACAACCCGCCGTCGAGGTTCCTGGAGGAGATCCCGGGACAGCACCTGGAGTGGAAGCGGACCGGTGCGCAGATCCCGGCGGGGCCCACGTCCGGGATCGCGTCCTCGCTGTCGTCGTCCTTGTCGGCCGCCTCGCGGTCGAGGGCGGGCGGCGGACCCTCGGGCTTCGCCACGCGGCGCACCACCGACAAGCCGGTGATCGCGCTGGCGGTCGGGGACCGCGTCACGCACGACCAGTTCGGCCTCGGCACGGTCATGGCGGTGACGGGCACGGGCGCGGACACGCAGGCGACGGTCGACTTCGGGGACACGAAGCCCAAGCGGCTGCTGCTGCGGTACGCGCCGGTCGAGAAGCTGTGAGTACGACGACGTAACGGGCCCCGGCGGGGCGCCCGTTACGTCGGGTCGACGCCGTGGCTGCGGAGCCAGGCCAGCGGGTCGATCGCGGCGCCGCCGCCGGGCCGTACCTCGAAGTGCAGGTGCGGTCCGGTGGAGTTGCCCGAATTCCCCGAGTACGCGATCACGTCACCGGCCTTGACCGAACCGGAGCGGATCTTCGTGGTGCTGAGATGGCAGTACCAGGTCTCGGTGCCGTCGGGCGCGGTCACGATCGCCATGTTGCCGTAGGCGCTGTTGTACTGCGTGCGTACGGTGCCGTCGGTCGCGGCCATCACCGGCGTGCCGTACGACACGGGGAAGTCGATCCCGGTGTGGATGGACATCCAGTTGACGCCGGCCTGGCCGTATCGCGCGCTGAGCCCGTGCTGCGAGACGGGGAGGACGAACTTGGGGCGCTCGGCCTCCTTGCGGGCCGCCTCCGCGTCACGCCTCTTCTTCTCCGCTTCCTGCCGCGCCTGGAGGTCGATGCGCTCCTGCGTACGGCTGGCCCGGTCACCGAAGTCACGGGCGTCGGCGTTGAGCGCGGCGAGCTGGGTGTCCAGCTTGTTGTTCGCGGCCACGGGCTTCACGGAGCCGGGATCGGCGGCCGAGGCGGTCGTGGTCTTGTCGGCCTGGGCCTCCTCGCCGGCGCCGAGGCCACTGACGGAGGCGGCGGCGACACCCGCGACGCCCATCACACACGCGGAGGGGACGGCGACCGTGAGGAGCGCGGAGCGCTTGGCGGGGGTGCGGCGGCGGCCCCGGCCGCCGTTCGGGCTGCCGCCGGTCCTGCGTTCGCCGCGGGGCGGGAGGTTCACCGTGGGAGTCGTCATCGTCGCTGCCATGTGCAGCGGGTCGGCCTCGGGCGCGGAGTCCGTGTCCGTATCGCCTTCGCGTCCGGGCTCCGCGGCCCCGGGGTGCGCGTCGGTCCCCGTGCCGGTCTCGGCTTCGTAGCCGGGCTCCGCGTCGAAGGCGTGTTCAGGCTCCGGCCCCGGGGCGCCGTACTCGGCGCCGGGGGCGAGGTCGTACTGCTCGTACGGGCCGCCGTCCTGGCCGTACTGCTCGTGGGCGTTGTCGTGCGGGGCGTCGGCCATCGTGCCGGGCGAGTTCCAGGCGGTGGCGTCGTACGCGCCGGTGTCGAACGCGGGCGCCGCCCACTGCGCGGTCGCGTCGTACCCGAACTGCGCTGCCTCGAACTGTGCAGCTTCGAACTGCCCGGACTCGAATTGCGCCGACTCGAACTGTGCGCCTGCGAACGGTGCGGCGGGGTCGAACGGCGCCGCGACGGTGTGGTCCGAGATGCCGTACGCGAACTGCGTGGCGTCGAACTGGCCTGTTGCGGCGGTTCCGTTCAGCTGGTCGGCCTGCTGCGCGAGGTTCGCGTGGTTCGCCAGGTTCGCTTGGTTCCAGGCGTCCGCGTCCCACTGGCCCGTGACATCCGGCTCCGCCGACTGGCCCGGGATGCCCGGGGTCTGCTGCTGATAGCCGCTGTCGGGCGCGGTGGTGACGGTGGCCCACTGGCCGCTGGTGTCGTACTGCCCGTACTGCGGCGCGGCGTACGCGTCGTACCCGGTCGTCTGATGCGCGCCGGTGTCCCACTGCGTGTTGTCGTACTGGCCCGTCGTGGCCTGGGGGCTGTCATAGCCGCCCGAGCCGACCGGGAGGGTGCCGAAGAGCGGGTCGGTCTCGAAGCTGCCGTTCTGGTAGCCGTCGTATGCGGCGTACCCGGCGTGGGCGTGCTGGTCGTTCACCAACTTCTCTCTCGCCTCGGCAGCAGAACCAGGGTTCCCTCCGGGCCCCTGTCCGACGGACACGGTCCCTGAGGGAAAGCAGTGGCCGCGACTGTACCCGGCGGTATAGGACGGCGACAATCTTCGGCAGGTTTTGCGTTCCGTTGAAACGGGCATTCGGCCGTGTTTCGGCGGACGACGGGCGCAGACTTGGCCTTACGTTCGAAACGTGTTCGAGACGGTAGGGGGATTTCGACGAGTCCCGCGCGTCAGGCGACGGACGCCGGGCCCTCGAAGCGCGGGTCGTCCTCCGTGGATTCCTCTGGCACGGGGCCGGAGTTGACGGAGTCCAGGCCGGATTCGCCTGTGAGTCCGGGGGATTCGAGCGCGTGCCGGATGTCGGCCGCGACTCCGGGGTGCACGGTCATGGCGAGATGTCCGACCCCGCTCACCAGCACGTTCTGCGCCTGAAGGTCCGGATGCGCGATGCGCGCCGTGAGGGCCGGCGCCATCAACTGGTCGAGATCGCTCCAGAAACTCACGAATCGCGTACGGCAGCCGGGCGCGGGCAGCCGCAACTCTTCGATCAGGTCAGACCCCGGCCGCATCTGCCGTACGACGGGGTGGGCGTTGGCCAGCGGGACGACAGCCGTGCCTTCGTGCGGCGTGGCGATCGTGACCAGCGTACGTACCCGTGAGTCACCGCCCAGACGCTGTACGTAATACCGCGCGATCAGGCCGCCGAGGCTGTGTCCGATCACATCGACCTGGCGGTGGCCGGTGCGGGCGCAGATCTCCTCGACATGCCGGCCGAGCAGCTCGGCGGCCGTACGGATGTCGCAGGTCAGCGGCGAGTAGTTGAGCGATACAAGACGGGTCCAGCCGTGCCGGGCGAGGGAGCGGCGCAGCAGGACGAAGACGGACCGGTTGTCGACGAGGCCGTGGAGCAGGACGACGGGGGGGTGGGCGAGGTCCTCGGTGGGCGGCTGGGCGGTTTCCGGCGGCAGGGGCTCTGCGCGGCGCTCCTGGACGATCCCGGCCGGGTAGAGGACGAGATGGCCGGTGAGTACCGCCAGGTCGAGCGCGTTGGCACGGAGTGCGTCGGCGGGGAGCGTGGCGTGCCATACGCGGCCGGCCTGGCGGAGAAGCGGCGAAACGAAGGGAAAAAGCGGCAAGAACGGCGAAACATTCATGGCCGACCTCCGAACGGCACCCGGGGGGCGGCTCTGGCCCCCGCGTGCCCTCACGGGGCGCCGCCCGGCGGGTCGGATGGCTGCCGGCACACCGAAATGCCGGGGTCGGTATACACGAGCCGTGCCACCGCGCCGCGCGGCTGGCGGCACGGTGGAACGGCGCCCGTGTGGCGACTCCTTTTGCGGCTCCCCTCGCGGTCGCCCCTTACCCGGCCGGGTGGGCCGAGTCATACCGGAACGACGCAAAGCGAACATGTCCCACGTGTGATTTCCCCCTCGCGGACCTCCGCGAAACGGCCGCGTGCGGGATGCTGTGGATAACGTTCGTTCACCTCCGTGGGCCCGGTCCCGACCGGACCGGGGCGCGGGGACCCGTGCCAAAGACAGTGCGGTCGGTATGTGGAGGCAGTGATGGGTGTGGCTTGGCATCCGGAGAATCAGCGTCCGGAGAATCAGTCGCGGAGCCAGGACGGGACGAGCGGAGCGCACGCGGCCGGTGGCCCGATCCGGGTGGTGGTCGCGAAGCCGGGGCTCGACGGACATGACCGTGGGGCCAAGGTGATCGCGCGTGCGCTGCGGGACGCGGGGATGGAGGTCATCTACACGGGGCTCCACCAGACCCCCGAGCAGATTGTGGACACCGCGATCCAGGAGGACGCCGAGGCGATCGGCCTCTCGATCCTCTCCGGGGCGCACAACACGCTCTTCGCGAAGGTGATCGCGCTGCTCATGGAGCGGGACGCGGCGGACATCAAGGTCTTCGGCGGCGGCATCATCCCGGAGGCGGACATCGCCCCGCTCAAGGAGCTGGGTGTGGCCGAGATCTTCACCCCGGGGGCGACGACGACCTCCATCGTCGCGTGGGTCCACGCCAACGTCCGCCGGCCCGCGGACGCGTGACGCGTGCCGTCGCCCGTGGCATCGCTCATGGCGCCGCCGGTTCGGTGAGTTCGGTGAGTTGGCCGAGGTCATGGGGGTCGTTGAGTCCGTTGTACTCGTTGAGCCCGTGGTGCCCCTCGATCTCGGCCAGCATCGACGCGCGCAGACGCAGCGTGGAGACCAGCCGTCGGAAGGCTTCCGACCAGTAGCCGCCCGCGCCCGGTGACGCGTCCTCCGGCTCGTCCTGTGCCGCGGTGAGCAGCTCCAGCCGGCCGGCCTCCGCGGGGTCGAGGCATCGCTCCGCGAGACCCATGACCCCGCTGAAGCTCCACGGGTAGCTCCCCGCGTCCCGGGCGATGTCCAGCGCGTCCACGACCGCCCGGCCGAGCGGCTCCGCCCAGGGCACCGCGCAGACGCCGAGCAGCTGGAACGCCTCGGAGAGACCATGGGCGGCGATGAACGAGGCCACCCAGGAGGCCCGTTCGGCGGGCGGCAGCGTGGCGAGAAGCTTCGCCCGTTCCGCCAGCGACGAGGTGCCGGGACCGGCGGCCGGGGAGGCGGCGGGAGCGCCCAGCAGGGCGGTGGACCACCGCGCGTCCCGCTGCCGTACGGCCCCCCGGCACCACGCGCCGTGCAGTTCGTCGGCCCAGTCGTCCAGGACGGGCAGCGCGACGATCTCCTCCGGGGTACGGCCACCGAGCCTGGCGGGCCAGGTGGCCAGCGGGGCCGCCTCGACCAACTGGCCCAGCCACCAGGACCGTTCGCCCCGGCCGGCGGGCGGGGCCGGGACCACTCCGTCACGCTGCATGTCCGCGTCACATTCGTGCGGCGCCTCGACCGTGATGACCTGCCCGCCACCCGTACGGTCCATGCTCACGCACGTCGCCGCGCGGGCCGCCATCCTTCCGGCGAGGGCGGAGCCCGGCAGCGCGGAGAGCAACTCGGCTGCGGTGTGGCGGACATTGCGGCTGCGGTCCGACAGGGCCCGTTCCAGAAACGGCTCGTCCGCCCCGGACAGCCCCGTACGCAGCGAGTCGAGGAACATCAGCCGGTCCTCGGCGCGCTCCGTGGACCAGGTCGAGGCGAGCAGCGCCCGGGAAGCCTCCGCGTCCTGGGCCCGTACGGCGGCGAGCAGCGCGACCCGCTCGGCGAACAGGCCCTCCTCCCAGAGCAGTCGGACAGCCTCGCCGTCCCGCGGGTCGGGCAGCAGGGCGCCGCCGGACGCACCCCGCAGCGCGAACTTCCACTCCGGGTTGAACCGGGCGAGCCAGAGCCCGCGCGGCCCGGCGAACGTCAACGCCTGCGGCCGCAGATCGGTACGCGCGCGGGCGGCGTCGAGCAGCGCGGGAAGTACGGCGGCGGGCGCGCGATAGCCGTGCTGATTGGCGGCGGCGAGCCACTGCGGGAGCAGTTCGGTGAGGTCGGGCGCCGCGCCGCGGCGCCCTCCGCCGCCGGAGGACGCCGACCGGTCGGCCAGCAACTGGCTGAGCCGTCTTCCGGCCGCCTCCGGCAGCTGTGCGCGGCCGTCATGGGGCGCGGGCTCCGGGCGGGCGGCGGCGCGCGCGGGAAGGAGCCCCGCCCTGCGCCGTACGGTGTGCAACGCGGCGGCGTCCAGCAGGGCCGTCGGCGCCTCCTTGCCCGGGGTCATGATCTCCGCGGGCGGGGTGCGGCGCTCCGTACCGAGCAGTGCCGAGGTGACGAGCCCTTCCCAGAGCGTCGTGACGCGGGTCGTGCCGGTGGGGCCGGCCGGGTCGATGGTGCGAGTCGTGTCCGTCATGGAGCCCTCCGTTGTCGGCGCGGTCGGCCAGGTCCCGTCGGGACCGTCCGCTAGGCGGGACCGTCAGGTGAGCGGGACCGTCCCCCGTATGTCCTCGGACCAGGCCGCGAGCGGATGGAAACCGCGGTGGCCGCACTCACCGAAGACCGTGACCGGACCGCCGCCGGACAGCGCGGCCAGCTTCCACAGACCGGGCCGCGAGAGGGCCGAGTCCGTGATCGGCAGCGCGGATTCCCCGTCCGCGTCGGCCAGTTGCCAGCCGCCGCCGGGTGCCGGCACGGGGATGACCTCCGCCAGCGTCACCGGCCACGCGTCCAGCCAGGGATCCGCGCGCAGCGCCGCACCGTACGCCTCGATCGCCGCTGTCGTGGAGCCGCCGCGCGGCGGTCCCGGGATCGGGGCCGGGGCGCCGAACTGCTGCCCCCAGTCGGCCCGTAGCTGCCCCGCGCCCCCGTGCGGGGTGATCTCCGCCTCGATCATCAGGCCCACCGGCAGCCCCAGTTGCGGGGAGCGCCCCGCCGCGCCGAAGGCGAGCAGCAGCGCGGAGCGCCCCGAGTCCCGTCCGTGCAGCCGGATCCGGCGGGTGACGAGCTGGCCGTCCGAGGAGTCGTACTGGGCGAGGACCAGCCAGTGGTCCCTGACCGGCGGGCCGGCGGCCGGTGACGGGAGGCCGATCCTCGTACGGACGGTCGTCGCCAGCGGCTCCGGCAGCCGGTCGCGGCCGAGCCACGCCGTGGTCAGCAGATGCAGCAGCGCGGACTCCTCCAGCAGCCGCACCGGCCAGCCGGGGCCCGAGCCGGGGATCGCTCCCAGCTCCCGCACCCGGCCCGCGAGCCCCGGCGCCTGCGCGTCCACCATCCGGGCCGCCGTCTCCCCCCACAGCCCGTACCCCGACTGCTCCGCCGTGGCCAGCCCGCCGCGCAGCAGATCCGTCAGCCGCCGCTCAAGCTCCGTGGCGCCCGCGCTGATTCTGGTGGCCCTGCGCTCGGCCCTGCGCCGCGCGGCCTCGGGATCGGCCGGTTTCCCGGATCCGGCCGTGCCGGCTTCCGCCGCGGGCCGCTCCCCGCCACGATTCCGGCGCCCTTCGAGCCATTCCCCGGCCCAGCCGGGCTCCTCCGCCCTCTCCGGCACGCAGCGCTCGTCCACCGCCCAGAGCAGCAGCAGCCCCAGCGCGTGCTTGCACGGAAACTTCCGACTCGGGCAACTGCACTTGTAAGCAGGGCCCGTTGTGTCCACAATGGTCTGATACGGCTTGCCGCCGCTGCCCTTGCACAGGCCCCACACGGCCCCGGCGGGGCCGCTGCCCGCATCCGACCACGGCCCGGCCGTGCCCAGCTTGTTGCCCGCTTTACGTGACGCTTCGTCAGGAGCCAGAGCGAGCACCTGTTCCGTTGTCCAGCGCACCCCCGTTTGATTCATGTCCACGACGTTAGAGCGCCCCACTGACAATCGCTCTGACCTGCGTATTCAACGAACAACGGGCAGAATGACGTTACTTTGCCTTTGCTATATCGTGCGAGCTTCCTACGCCACGATCCGGGGGATCACTCATGAACCGCACCGTCCGCGCAGCCCTCACCACCCTCGCCGTCACCGGCCTCGCGCTGGGCCTCGGAGCCTGCTCCGAGGCCGCGGACCGCGTCGACAAGGCCGTGACCGACGAGGTCGACAAGGCCGTCAACGAGACCTACGAGGTCACCTACGAGGTCACGGGCAAGAACATCGACACGATCGACTACCACGGCGGGGGCGGCGAGGCCCTGGAGCCCAAGATCGAGACCGTCGAGAACCCCACGCTGCCCTGGACGAAGACGGTCACGCTGCGCGGCATCATGCCGCCCGGCGTCATGCCGACCGCCCTGGACCTGTCCGGCGCCGAGGTCACGTGCAAGATCATCTACAAGGGCGAGGTCATCAAGGAGGAGACGGACGCGGGCAAGGCCGCGGCGGGCGGCTGCATCGCGGTTTCCCCGATCGCCGGGTGACGATCACCGGGTAACAGTCGTCGGGCAACGGTCGCCGGGCAACTCCCCTCGTACGCGGGCGCGTCCGCGACGCCCTGCCCTGCCAGGCCCGTGACGACGGCCGATTGGACGACGGCCGATTGTCAGTGGCGTGGTGCACCGTGGAACTCACATCCGGTCGACCGATCTGGAGGGGGATCCATGACCGTGCCCGAAATCACCACGCCCGCTGGGACCGAGGAGGTGCTGCGCCCGCACGCCGAGGACGCGTTCGCCGACGAGCTGAAGGCGCTGGCCGCGGCCGACGACCGGCAGCGGCCCGCCAGGTGGCGGCTGTCGCCGTGGGCCGTGGCCACGTATCTGCTCGGTGGCACGCTCCCCGACGGGACGGTGATCACACCGAAGTACGTGGGGCCGCGGCGGATCGTCGAAGTCGCGGTCACGACGCTCGCCACCGACCGGGCGCTGCTGCTCCTCGGTGTACCGGGCACCGCCAAGACCTGGGTCTCCGAGCATCTGGCGGCGGCCGTCAGCGGTGACTCGACCCTGCTCGTGCAGGGCACGGCCGGCACGCCCGAGGAGGCGATCCGCTACGGCTGGAACTACGCGCAGCTGCTCGCCCACGGCCCCAGCCGCGACGCACTGGTGCCCAGCCCCGTGATGCGGGCCATGTCGGAGGGCATGACCGCGCGCGTCGAGGAACTGACCCGTATCTCCGCCGATGTGCAGGACTCGCTCATCACGATCCTGTCCGAGAAGACGCTGCCGGTCCCCGAGCTGGGCCAAGAGGTGCAGGCTGTCCGGGGGTTCAATCTGATCGCCACGGCCAACGACCGCGACCGCGGGGTCAACGACCTCTCCAGCGCGCTGCGCCGCCGCTTCAACACCGTCGTCCTGCCGCTGCCGGCCACCCCGGAGGCCGAGGTCGACATCGTCTCCCGGCGCGTCGGCCAGATGGGGCGTTCGCTCGATCTGCCGACCGGGCCCGAGGGCATCGACGAGATCCGCCGGGTCGTCACGGTCTTCCGTGAACTGCGCGACGGCGTCACGACCGACGGCCGTACGAAACTCAAGTCCCCCTCGGGGACGCTCTCCACGGCCGAGGCGATCTCCGTGGTCACCAACGGCCTCGCGCTCGCCGCCCACTTCGGGGACGGCGTGCTGCGGCCGGGCGATGTCGCGGCCGGCATCCTCGGCGCGGTCGTCCGCGACCCGGCGGCGGACCGGGTGATCTGGCAGGAGTACGTCGAGACGGTGGTCCGCGAGCGCGACGGCTGGAAGGACTTCTACCGCGCCTGCCGCGAGGTGAGCGCGTGACCACGACGCGCGCGCCGGGCGCGGGCGCGGCGGTTGGGGGCGGATCCGGCGCGGGCGGACCGCTGCTGCTCGGGATCCGGCATCACGGACCGGGGTCCGCGCGCGCGGTACGGGCGGCCCTTGACGCGGCGGCGCCCCGGATCGTCCTCGTCGAAGGCCCGCCCGAGGGGGACGCGCTGCTGGCGCTCGCCGCCGACGAGGCGATGCGCCCGCCCGTCGCGCTCCTGGCGCACGCGGTGGACGATCCGGGGCGCGCGGCTTTCTGGCCGCTGGCCGAGTTCTCGCCGGAGTGGGTCGCGATCCGCTGGGCGCTGGCGCACGACGTACCGGCGCGGTTCATCGACCTGCCCGCGGCGCACTCGCTGGCGCTCGCGGCGGCGGACGACGAATCCCGGGACGCGGACGACGGATCCCGGGACGACGAGTCCGAGGACGACGGATCCCGCGACGGATCCCGGCGCGACGAGAGCGTGCGGATCGATCCGCTCGCCGTCCTCGCCGAGGCAGCCGGGTACGACGACCCCGAGCGGTGGTGGGAGGACGTCATCGAGCACCGCGGCCCCGGCCGCGCGGACGACCCCTTCGCGCCGTTCGTGGCGGTCGCCGGGGCGATGGGCGCGCTGCGCGAGGAGTACGGCGACGGCGGACCCCGGCGCGATCTCGTCCGCGAGGCCCATATGCGGCTCCAGCTCAGGACCGCGCGCAAGGAGTTCGGGGACGACGGCGTCGCCGTGGTCTGCGGCGCCTGGCATGTGCCCGCGCTCGGCCGGAAGACCACCGTCGCCGCGGACCGCGCGCTGCTGAAGGGGCTGCCCAAGGTCAGGACCGGGATCACGTGGGTGCCCTGGACCCACCGCAGGCTCGCCCGGCACAGCGGTTACGGCGCGGGCATCGACTCGCCCGGCTGGTACGGACATCTCTTCGGCGTGCCGGACCGCCCCGTGGAGCGCTGGCTCACCAAGGTCGCCCGCCTGCTCCGGGAGGAGGACAGGACCGTCTCCCCCGCTCATGTCATCGAGGCGGTACGGCTCGCCGAGACGCTGGCCGCCATGCGCGGGCGTCCGCTCGCCGGTCTGACCGAGACCACCGACGCGGTCCGGGCGGTGATGTGCGAGGGATCGGATGTGCCGCTCGACCTCATCCACGACCGGCTCATCGTGGGCGAGGTGCTCGGTGAGGTCCCCGACACGGCCCCCGCCGTGCCGCTCCAGCGCGATCTCACCGCGCTCCAGCGCACACTGCGGCTCAAGCCGGAGGCGCTGGAGCGCGAGCTCGACCTGGACCTCCGCAAGGAGTTGGACGCCGAGCGCGGCAGGCTCCTGCACCGGCTGCGGCTGCTCGGCATCGACTGGGGCGAACCGCTCATCGCGCGGGTGAGCACCGGCACGTTCCGGGAGAGCTGGCGGCTGCGCTGGGAGCCCGAGCTGTACGTACGGGTCGCGGAGGCCGGCGTGTGGGGCACGACCGTGCTCTCCGCCGCCACCGCCAAGGCCGAGTCGGAGGCCCTCTCGGCGACCGCGCTCGCGGAGGTCACGGCGCTGGCCGAGCGCTGTCTGCTGGCCGCGCTTCCCGACGCGCTGCCCTTGGTGATGCGGGCCCTCGCCGACCGCGCCGCGCTCGACGCCGATGTCGGCAGGCTCGCCCAGGCGCTGCCCGCGCTGGCCCGCTCGCTGCGGTACGGCGACGTGCGCTCCACCGACACCGGAGCGCTCGGCGAAGTGGCGGCGGGGCTCGCCGAGCGGATCTGCGTCGGGCTGCCGCCCGCCTGCGCCGGGCTCGACGCGGACGGAGCGGCCGAGATGCGCGGGTATCTCGACAGCGTCCATACCGCGATCGGTCTCCTCCCGGACGGCGACGGCCGGGATCTGGCCGGGCGCTGGGGGGCCGTCCTGCACATGCTCGCGGAACGGGACACCGTCCCCGGGGTGATCAGGGGCCGGTCCGCCCGGCTGCTGCTGGACGACGGACGGCTCGAAGAGGACGAGGCGGCGCGGTTCATGGGCCTCGCGCTGTCGCCCGGCACCCCGCCGACCGACGCCGCCGCCTGGATCGAGGGCTTCGTCGGCGGAGCGTCCGGGGCGGGGCGCCACCGGGCGGCGAGCAGCGCGGGAGGCATGCTCCTGGTCCACGACGAACGCCTCCTCGGCCTTGTGGACGCCTGGCTGACCGGCGTGTCGGCCGAGGCATTCACGGATGTGCTGCCGCTGCTGCGCCGCACGTTCTCCGCGTACGAGCCGGGCGTACGGCGCACGCTGGGCGAGCTGATCAGGCGCGGGCCCGCGAGCGTTGGCCCGGTGGCACCGGAGGCCGCCGCGCCCGGCTTCGGCCCCGGGCTCGACGAGGCGCGCGCGGACGCCGTACTGCCGGTGCTCCGTCTGTTGCTGGGAGCCGAGGGCATCGGCGGCGCCGACCACAGCGACGATCTTCTGGAGGTGGCGGGATGAGCGGCGGCATCGGCACTGACGGCGCAGGCACCGAGGGCGTCGGCATCGGCGGGACGGACCGCGCCGCCGACGAGCGGCTGCGCCGCTGGCGGATGGTGCTCGGCGGGGAGAGCGCCGACGGGACGGGATGCGTTCTCGCCGGCAGGGACGCGGCGATGGACGGCGCGCTGTCCGCCCTCTACGGCACGGGCAAGGAGAAGGGCAACGCCGGCGGCACCAACCGCTCGGCCGGGCTCGGCGCCTCCGCGCCCTCCGTCGCCCGCTGGCTCGGGGACATCCGTACGTACTTCCCCAGCTCCGTCGTCCAGGTCATGCAGCGCGACGCGATCGACCGGCTCGGGCTGGCCGCGCTGCTCCTGGAACCGGAGATGCTGGAGGCCGTCGAGGCCGACGTCCATCTCGTCGGCACACTGCTGTCGCTCAACAAGGCGATGCCCGAGACGACCAGGGAAACGGCGCGCGCCGTCGTGCGCAAGGTGGTCGCGGACATCGAGAAGCGGCTCGCCACCCGCACCCGCGCGACCCTGACCGGCGCGCTCGACCGGTCCGCGCGCCTCAGCCGGCCGCGCCACCGGGACATCGACTGGGACCGTACGATCCGCGCGAATCTCAAGAACTACCTCCCGGAGCGCGGCACGGTGGTCCCGGAGCGGCTCATCGGCTACGGCCGCGCCGCGCAGTCGGTGAGGAAGGAGGTCATCCTCTGCATCGACCAGTCCGGTTCGATGGCGGCCTCCGTCGTCTACGCCTCCGTCTTCGGCGCGGTCCTCGCCTCCATGCGCTCCCTCGCGACCCGGCTCGTCGTCTTCGACACCGCCGTCGTCGATCTCACCGACCAGCTCGACGACCCCGTCGACGTCCTGTTCGGCACCCAGCTCGGCGGGGGCACCGACATCAACCGCGCGCTCAGCTACTGCCAGTCGCGGATCACCCGGCCCGCCGACACCGTGGTCGTACTGATCAGCGACCTCTACGAGGGCGGGATACGGGACGGGATGCTGAAGCGGGTCGCGGCGATGAAGGCGTCGGGCGTGCAGTTCGTCACGCTGCTCGCGCTGTCCGACGAGGGAGCGCCCGCGTACGACCGCGAGCACGCGGCGGCCCTCGCCGCGCTCGGTGCGCCGGCCTTCGCCTGCACCCCCGATCTCTTCCCCGAGGTGATGGCGGCGGCGATCGAGAAACGCCCCCTTCCCATACCGGACAAGGAACTGCCGAACAGGGCGATCTCCCGGTGACACGGGGGGCTTTCGCGCCGGGTGTGACAGGTATCACCGCTCTGTGACAGGTATCACCGCTCATCTGTGATCCTCGATTTAGGGACCTACCGCCCACGGGGATAGCCTGCGAGACGGACATGCCGCGTACCGGACAGCGGGTACGCCACCCTCTGTGACAGCGCAGTCACGTTGCCCTTCGCGGCACGCCCACGCAGACAACGAACCCGCGATCACCAGGCTGCGGTTTCAAAAACAAAGGGACGGACACGCGTGGACCTGTTCGAGTATCAGGCGAGGGACCTCTTCGCCAAGCACGGTGTACCGGTGCTGGCCGGTGAAGTCATCACGACGCCTGACGCGGCTCGCGAGGTGGCCGAGCGGCTGGGCGGCAAGGCTGTCGTCAAGGCGCAGGTCAAGGTCGGCGGGCGCGGCAAGGCGGGTGGCGTGAAGCTGGCCGCCGACCCGGCGGACGCCGTCGAGAAGGCCGGTCAGATCCTGGGCATGGACATCAAGGGCCACACGGTCCACAAGGTGATGCTGGCCCAGACCGCGGACATCGCGGAGGAGTACTACGTCTCCTTCCTGCTGGACCGCACCAACCGCACCTTCCTCGCCATGGCCTCCGTCGAGGGCGGCGTGGAGATCGAGGTCGTCGCGGAGGAGAACCCGGACGCGCTCGCCAAGATCCCGGTCGACGCCAACGAGGGCTGCACGCCCGCGAAGGCCGCCGAGATCGTCGCCGCCGCGAAGTTCCCGGCCGAGATCGCCGACCAGGTCGCCGACGTCCTGCAGCAGCTGTGGACCGTCTTCATCAAGGAAGACGCCCTCCTCGTCGAGGTCAACCCGCTGATCAAGTCCGGTGACGGCAAGATCATCGCGCTCGACGGCAAGGTCTCGCTCGACGAGAACGCCGACTTCCGCCAGCCCGAGCACGAGGCGCTGGAGGACAAGGCGGCCGCCAACCCGCTGGAGGCCGCGGCCAAGGCCAAGAACCTCAACTACGTCAAGCTCGACGGTGAGGTCGGCATCATCGGCAACGGCGCGGGTCTGGTCATGTCGACCCTCGACGTCGTCGCGTACGCCGGTGAGGCGCACAACGGCGTGAAGCCCGCCAACTTCCTCGACATCGGCGGCGGCGCCTCCGCCGAGGTCATGGCGAACGGCCTGGAGATCATCCTCGGCGACCCGGACGTCAAGTCCGTGTTCGTCAATGTCTTCGGTGGCATCACCGCGTGCGACGAGGTCGCCAACGGCATCGTCCAGGCTCTTGAGCTGCTCAAGACCAAGGGTGAGGACGTCACGAAGCCGCTGGTCGTGCGTCTGGACGGCAACAACGCGGAGCTGGGTCGCAAGATCCTGTCCGACGCCAACCACCCGCTCGTGCAGCGCGTGGACACCATGGACGGCGCGGCCGACAAGGCCGCCGAGCTCGCGGCTGCGAAGTAAGGGACAGGGACTCCAACACCATGGCTATTTTCCTGACCAAGGAAAGCAAGGTCATCGTCCAGGGGATGACCGGCGCCACCGGCATGAAGCACACCAAGCTCATGCTCGCAGACGGCACCAACATCGTCGGCGGTGTGAACCCGCGCAAGGCCGGCACGTCCGTCGACTTCGACGGCACCTCCGTACCGGTCTTCGGCTCCGTCGCCGAGGCCATCGAGAAGACCGGCGCCGACGTGTCCGTCGTCTTCGTGCCGCCGGCCTTCGCCAAGGCCGCCGTCGTCGAGGCGATCGACGCCGAGATCGGTCTGGCCGTCGTGATCACCGAGGGCATCGCGGTGCACGACTCCGCCGCCTTCTGGGCCTACGCGGGCAGCAAGGGCAACAAGACCCGGATCATCGGTCCGAACTGCCCCGGCCTGATCACCCCCGGCCAGTCCAACGCGGGCATCATCCCGGGCGACATCACCAAGCCCGGCCGGATCGGTCTCGTGTCCAAGTCCGGCACGCTGACTTACCAGATGATGTACGAGCTCCGTGACATCGGCTTCTCCTCGGCCGTCGGCATCGGTGGCGACCCGGTCATCGGTACGACGCACATCGACGCGCTCGCCGCGTTCGAGGCCGACCCCGAGACCGACCTGATCGTGATGATCGGCGAGATCGGCGGCGACGCCGAGGAGCGCGCGGCGGACTTCATCGCCAAGAACGTCTCCAAGCCGGTCGTCGGCTACGTCGCGGGCTTCACCGCGCCCGAGGGCAAGACCATGGGCCACGCCGGCGCCATCGTCTCCGGCTCCTCCGGCACCGCCCAGGCGAAGAAGGAGGCCCTGGAGGCCGCGGGCGTGAAGGTCGGCAAGACGCCGACCGAGACGGCCGGGCTCGCCCGCGCCATCCTCGCCGGCTGAGCCTCCGCCTCCCGCAGTCCCGTACGGCACCACGCGCGTGGGCCCGCACCCTCTCCCGGGTGCGGGCCCACGCGCGTGTCCGACCGGCCGGTCAGAGCGGTTGCGGTACGAGCCGGTGGGGGCCGGTCGCCGGTGCCCGGCGGAGCTTGTCGCGCAGCATCATGTCCTGCTTGCTCAGCCTCGGCGGACCGCCGGTACCCGGAACGCCGCCGACCCGCTCGCCCGGCGACAGCGGCGGCTGGTACTGCGTCGGAGCGGTGGCCAGGGTGAACCCCGTCGCCCCGACGATCAGCACGGTGAAGGCGATGGCCGCCCGCGTCCAGAACCGGGCCCGCCGCTCGCAGCCGGACCTTATGGCGGGCGCCGCCGCGATCGGGGGTGGTGTCACCGTCCGGATGAGCGCGCCGAGCCGCTGCTGAAGCAGTTGCGTGTCGGTCAGCTCGGGCAGCTGCGCGGCGACCGCCTCGCGCGCGTGCAGCAGCCGGTTGGCGGTGGCCGGAGTGCTCGCCTCGGTCTCGGCCGCCGTCTCCGGCAGATCGAGGCCGAGCCCGTCGTAGAGCAGCAGCGTACGGCGGTACGACACGGGAAGACTCAGCAACGTCTCGCGCAGCGCCCGCCCTTCGGGCCCTTCCTGTTCGCGGGCGACCGGATCGGGGCGCTCTCGCCGGCTGCGCAGCTGGTGCCAGGGCGACATCGCGTACTCGTAGGCGGCGGCCCGTAGCCAGCCCGCCGGGTCCCGGTCGACCGCGACCTCGGGCCAGCGCGCCCACGCGAGATGGAAGGCGCGCTCGACGGACTTCTGGGAGATGACCCGCCGCCCGGTGAGCAGATACGCCTGGCGCACGAGGGAGGGCGCGGTGAACGCGTACAGGGCGTCGAAGGCCTCGTCGGGTGTGCGGGGCTCGGTCCCGACGGCGGGCGGGTCGGGCCAGTCGACGTTGCGCACATCAGCGGCGGGCTCACCCGTTCCGGTCGTGTTCGCTCCCGTCGTGTTCGCTCCGGTCCTGTTTGCTCCGGTCCTGTTTGCTCCGGTCGTGTTTGCTCCGGTCGTGTTTGCTCCGGTCCTGTTCGCTCCCGTCGCATTTGCTCCGGTCGTGCCCTTTCCGACCCGGTTCGTCGCGGGCGTGTTCGCTGTCGCCGCGCTCGCGGGCACCCCGCTCGCCTTCGCACGGCCACGTCCGGCGGTGGTGGGCGCGGGTGGAGGTGCGGCGCCGGCGGTGGGTGCCGCCGCTGTCCTCGCATTACCCCAGGCCCTCGCCGTACCCGTGGGTCTCCTGGACGCGGACGCGCTTCGGTTCCGCGCCGCGGACCGCTGGGCGGCCGCCCTCGCCGCCTCCCTCCTGGCCCGTTCCTCCTGCGCCGCCTTCTCGCGGAGCTCCGCCGCGATCCCGGCCAGCAGCTTCACGTACAGCTCCCCCTTGCGCCCGCGCGGAGCCGTACGCCCGGTCTCCCAGGATCTGAGCGTCGACCGCGTGACACCCACCGCGGCGGCGGCCTGTTTCTCGGTCATGGGCCTGAACTCGCGCAGTCTGCGCCGCTCCTCGGGGGCGGGCAGCGACGGGGCGCCGGCCCTGGCGCCTCGTGCGGTGCTCTGCGTGGCCTTCTGCGTCATCTGGGACTCCCCGCAGCACGGTTCTCGGCAAAAAAGCACATAAAAGTATTATTGGGCGACACGGCGACTATTCGCCTGTTGCGCGAATTAGGTGGATGTCGTGGGCAGCATGACGTCGTGACCCAATTGACCGAACACAGTGCGCCGTTGTCCTCGGCCGGGGCCCTTGAGCGTGGTAGGGCCGCGGCGCTCACCTCCGCCGTTCTCCGTGGAGTCATCGCCGCGTGCCTCGGGCTCTGCGCGATGGCCATGCTGGTGATGGCGATGTGGATCACCTCACCGTTCCCGGACAGCGGTGCGGGCGGTGCTCTGCGTATCGCGGCCGGGCTCTGGCTGCTGGGCCATGGCGTCGAGCTCGTCCGGCCGGACACCCTCTCCGGGACCCCCGCGCCCATCGGAGTCGTACCGCTGCTCCTAATGGGTCTGCCGGCCTGGCTGGCATACCGCGCCGCGCGCGACGCCCTCGAACCCGACGAGGGACGGCCCCAGCTCACGGGACTCGGCGCCGTATGCACTGTGTCGGCGGGATATCTGCTGGTCGGCGCCGCTGCCGTGCTCTACACGGGGGGCGGCTCGCTCACCGCGCATCCGCTGCGCGCGGTGCTCACGCTGCCCGTGCTGACAGTGCTCTCGGCGGCGGCCGGGGCATGGACGGCGCACGGATCCCCGCGCCTCCCGCTGCCACAGCGGCTGCCCGGGGCGGTACGGAGACTGCTGGCCCGTACGGTCTGGGCGCCGGCCGGGCGCCGGGGGGTCGTCGTCGCGGGGCGCTCGGGCGCGGCGGCCTGCCTGCTGCTGGTGGGCGGCGGGGCGCTGCTGGTCGGGGCCTCGCTGGTATGGCACGGAGATCCGGCACACACCTCATTCTTCCGGCTCGCGGAGGACTGGTCGGGGCGGGTCGCCGTGCTGCTGCTGGGGCTGGCGCTGGTGCCGAACGCGGCGGTCTGGGGCGCCGCGTACGGCCTGGGGCCCGGCTTCGCGGTCGGTACGACAGCGACGGCCACTCCGCTCGGGGTCGTCGGGACCCCCGCGCTGCCGTCCTTCCCGCTGCTCGCCGCCGTGCCGGACGGTCCCGGCACGCCGCTGAACTGGGCCGCGGCCGGGGTCGCGGCCGTCGCGGGGCTGGCGGTCGCCTGGTTCACGGTACGGGTGGCCGCGCCCCCCTACGCCCTGCGGGAGGAGGCGTGGAGCGCGCGGGGGACGGCGCTCACTGCGGCGCTCGGGGGCGTCGTGTGCGCGGGGCTGACGGCCGTCCTGGCGGGGCTCGCGGGCGGGCCGCTGGGGAACGGCAGACTGGCGGCCTTCGGCCCCGTGTGGTGGCTGACGGGCGCCGCGGCGCTGGCGTGGACCGTGGTGCTCGGCGTACCGACAGCGCTGCTGCTGCGGTTCTGGCGGCTCCGGGAGCGGCGCCCGAAGGACGTACCGGCGGCCGAACCGCTCCCCCTGACCGGGAAGGGGGAGCGGACCGCTGCTGGGGAGCGGACCGCTGCCGGGGCGGCTAGCGGGGCTGCTAGCGGGGCGGGGGCCGCGATCGGGACCGGGGCGAGGGCCGGAAGGGCGGAGTCCGGTGTTCCGGAAAAGGCGTGGTGGCGGGCGCCCTGGCGGAGACCTGAGGGACGGCGGCGTGGTGGGGGCGCCGCGACGCCGGGACCGCCCGCCGCGTCCGAGGGGGGTAAGGCGACCGGCGGCCGGCAGATCCCGGACACGCTGGGTGTGGCGGAGGCCGGGCCGGACGCGAGGGCGGGGGTGGGGGCGAGCGCCGGTGCGGGGGGTGTGGGCCGTACGAGTGGTACGGGTGGTGCGGGAGCCGGGGGGCCGGAAGCGCTCGACCCCGCCTTCGAGCCGTATGACTTCCTGCCGGCCAAGTCATGGCACGAGCGCGGTGCGCGAGAGACGCGATGGGCGGCGTTCAAGGAGGCGTCGGGTGGCTTGATGGCCGATTTCCCGTCCACGCCGTCGCTGCCCGTAGAGCGGCGCGCCAAAGGTCCGCTCACACCGGAGCCGCCCTCGCTCAGGAAAGGCGGCTCCGACGCGGACGAGGATCCGGGGGTGGTTACTCCTTGACGCCGAAGACCGGCACCAGCGAATCGGGCAGCAGGTCGTTGCAGGAGAGCTGACCCGTCGTCGTCAGGGCGTCGTTCACGCACGAGTAGTAGTCGCGGTAGACCAACTGCACGGTGAAGGTCGTGGCCACGATCGCCAGCGCGATGACGGCCGTCACCAGCCCGCTCACCGCCGCGGAGGTCTGCGGCCTGCTCGACGCCGGGACGGGCGCTCCGGGCTGAGCGGGCCCGCCGAACTGTGCCGGCTGTGCCGGCTGTCCCGTCGCGGTACCGCCGGACCGCACCGCTGCCGGGGACGAGTCACCGACCGCCGTGCCGTCGGCGTCCGGCGACGGCCCCCTGGACTTGTTGCGCAGCGAGCTGATGCCCCAGTACAGCGCCAGCGCCCCGAGCAGCAGCGCGATCTCCGGGAAGTCGAAGAGCGCGAAGAAGAAGGCCCACATCCCGGAGAGCAGGGCGTAGCGGGCACGGCGCTGGGCCGGGTCCGTCGGGTCCCAGCGCAGTCCGCTGCGGCCTCCTTCGGGCCCGTCCTTGCCGGAGCCCTGGCCGTTCTGTCCGTTCTGGCTCCCCGGACGGCTGCCGAAGCCGCCCTGGGAGCGGCCGGGCTGACGGCTGCTCCATTGCCTGCCCCAGCCACCCCGCCCCGGGCCGGAGCCGTCGTTCGACGAGTCACCGCCGTGCTCGGGACGGCGGGGCTGCCAGGGCTGGTCGGGCCTGCCCGCGGGCGGCGGCGCGAACGGATTGTCCTCGGCGGAGCCCGACGAGGACGAGCCCGATGAGCCCGACGAGTCGGCGCCCGAGGACTCCGGCTCCCGCGTCCCTGAGGCCCCGGGGGTCCCCGAGGTCCCGGGGGCGTCCGTCCCGGACTGTCCGGAGTGCCCGGAGGTCTCAGAAGGTCCGGTGGAGGAGGACTGGCGTTCCCGCGGCAGCAGCACCGGCCCAGAGGGCGGCGGGAGGTGGAGTGCCGTGCGGCGGCGTCGGTCCGGCATCAGGTGAACGTCTTCCCCTCAGACCCAGTCGCGGGGGTCTTGTCTCGTATGGCCCGCCTGGAGACGAACCCTGTCCCCAGACGCTACCTCCCGGCCAAGCCCCCGTCCCGTGGGGGCCGCTCGGTGTGCCGGTATCGTTGCTGACGGTCGGCTTCTTCGTAGAGTTCCCCGTATCGGGGGACGTGATTCGTTTGTACGACCACACAAAACCGTACGACGATTCAAGCAGCCGCTCACACAGGCTGTGCTCGCTCCAGAAAGGCGCCCGCCGTGGCCTCCCCGTCCTCCTCCGCCCGCCCGGCCCGGCTCGTGGTCCTGGTCTCCGGATCCGGTACGAATCTGCAGGCCCTGCTCGACGCGATCGGCGACGACCCGGTGGCCTTCGGCGCGCGGATCGCGGCCGTCGGCGCGGACCGCGGCTCCATCGCGGGTCTGGAGCGCGCCGAGCGCGCCGGGCTTCCCACGTTCGTGTGCCGGGTGAAGGACTACCCGAGCCGTGACGACTGGGACGCGGCGCTCGCGGAGGCGACCGCGGCGTACGAACCGGATCTGGTGATCTCGGCCGGCTTCATGAAGATCGTGGGGAAGGAGTTCCTCGCGCGCTTCGGCGGGCGGTTCGTCAACACCCATCCCGCGCTGCTCCCCAGCTTTCCCGGTGCCCATGGTGTGCGCGAGGCGCTCGCCTACGGAGCGAAGGTCACCGGCTGCACAGTCCACTTCGTCGACGACGGTGTCGACACCGGCCCGATCATCGCGCAGGGCGTGGTCGAGGTACGGGACGAGGACGATGAAGACGCTCTCCATGAGCGCATCAAGGAAGTCGAGCGACGCCTGCTCGTCGAGGTCGTGGGGCGTCTGGCCCGGCACGGCTATCGCATTGAGGGACGAAAGGTAACGATCCAGTGACCGCCGAAGGTACGAAGCGCCCCATTCGCAGGGCGCTGGTCAGCGTCTACGACAAGACGGGCCTGGAAGAGCTGGCCCGCGGGCTGCACGAGGCCGGCGTCACCCTGGTGTCGACCGGCTCCACCGCCGCGAAGATCGCCGCCGCCGGGGTACCGGTCACCAAGGTCGAGGAGCTGACCGGCTTCCCCGAGTGCCTGGACGGCCGGGTCAAGACGCTGCACCCGCGCGTCCACGCCGGCATCCTCGCCGACCTGCGGCTCGACTCGCACCGCGAGCAGCTCGCCGAGCTGGGCATCGAGCCGTTCGACCTGGTCGTGGTGAACCTCTACCCGTTCCGCGAGACGGTCGCCTCCGGCGCCACCCCCGACGAGTGCGTGGAGCAGATCGACATCGGCGGCCCCTCGATGGTCCGCGCAGCCGCCAAGAACCACCCCTCGGTCGCGGTCGTCACCAGCCCGGGGCGGTACGGGGATGTCCTCGGTGCCGTACGGGACGGCGGGTTCGACCTGACGACGCGCAAGCGGCTCGCGGGGGAGGCGTTCCAGCACACGGCCGCGTACGACGTGGCCGTGGCGTCCTGGTTCGCGGATGCCCGCGGCGGAGCCGCTGATGAAGACGGCGCCGCACCCGACGACTTGGGGCTCCCGGAGTTCCTGGGCGCCACGTACACGCGGAAGAACGTGCTCCGGTACGGCGAGAACCCGCACCAGCCCGCCGCGCTCTACACCAGCGCCGAGGGCGGCCTCGCCGAGGCCGAGCAGCTGCACGGCAAGGAGATGTCGTACAACAACTACACGGACACGGACGCCGCGCGCCGTGCCGCGTACGACCACGCCGCGCCCTGTGTCGCGATCATCAAGCACGCCAATCCGTGCGGCATCGCGATCGGTGACGATGTCGCCGACGCGCACCGCAAGGCGCACGCCTGTGACCCGCTGTCCGCGTTCGGCGGGGTGATCGCCGTCAACCGTCCGGTCTCCGTGGCGCTGGCCGAGCAGGTCGCCGAGATCTTCACCGAGGTCATCGTGGCGCCCGGTTACGAGGACGGCGCGGTCGAGGTGCTGGCACGCAAGAAGAACATCCGTGTGCTGCGCTGTCCCGAGGCCCCGTCCGCGTCCGTGGAGGTCAAGCCGATCGACGGTGGCGCGCTGCTCCAGGTCACCGACCGGCTCCAGGCCGACGGCGACGACCCGGCGAACTGGACCCTCGCGACCGGCGAGGCGCTCTCCGAGGCCGAGCTGCGCGAACTGGCCTTCGCCTGGAGGGCGTCCCGCGCGGTCAAGTCCAACGCGATCCTGCTCGCCAAGGGCGGGGCGTCGGTGGGGGTCGGTATGGGCCAGGTCAACCGCGTCGACTCCGCGAAGCTCGCGGTGGAGCGGGCGGGCGAGGAGCGGGCGCGTGGTTCGTACGCCGCGTCCGACGCGTTCTTCCCGTTCCCCGACGGGCTGGAGATCCTGCTGAACGCGGGCGTCAAGGCGGTGGTGCAGCCGGGCGGTTCGGTCCGCGACGAGCTGGTCGTCGAGGCGGCGCGGAAGGCGGGCGCGACGATGTACTTCACGGGGACGCGCCACTTCTTCCACTGAGCCCTTCAGCGGCCGGCGGACAGCAGGACGGCAGAAACGCAGGAAGGCCGTAAAAACCCGCTGGGGGACGGGTATTACGGCCTTCATGCCTGCTCATTGCGCTGCTCGACGCGCTGCTCGGTGCGGCGAGCTAAGAGACGCACTGGCGTGGCGTCAGTAGCGCGGGCGGTTGAACCACGCGGCACCGTCGGACTTCCCGGCGAAGACGGCGATCAGGATGGCCATGACCGTGTAGATCAGGCCGAACCCGACGAACGGGTAGATGCCGAGGATCGCGACGACCACGCCGAACACGATGGCCATGACGCGGACACCGCTGCCGCCCTTGGCGAACTTCACGGCGAGGAAGATCGAGATCACGGCGGTCAGCAGGGCGATGACGGTCATGCCCCAGAGCAGGCTGCCCGAGTAGTCGGCCAGCTGCTGGAACTGGACGTCGTCCTGGAGCTGTTCGTCGTTCTTCGCGGCGGAGACGGCCGCGGCGGCCAGGCCGAAGATGAACGTGCCGATCAGGCTGAGCCCGAAGAGGACCCACAGCATGACGCGCGCGGCCTTCACCCCGCCCGGCATTTCCAGCTGGCCGCCGGGCCCGCCCGGGAAGCCACCGCCGCCGTACGGCTGGACCGGCGGCGCCTGCGGGTAGCCGTAGCCGGGCTGCTGCGGCTGGCCCTGCGGGTAGCCGTAGCCCGGCTGGCCCTGGGGCTGGCCGGGTCCGGGCTGGGCCGGCTGGCCATACGGGTTGTTGGGGTCGCCGAAGCTCATGGCGGGGTTCCTCCGTTGGGTAATGCGGGGACGGTGCGACCCACGTGGAGGAGGAACTTCTCAGAGGTGAGCGGTCTGCCCCCCGTCGACGGCCGCGTACTGCGCCCGTAATCGTGTTATCTACCTCTTACTTTTGTCCAGTCGCCATGGGCGGGCGTTGTGCAAGCGCAACCTCGCGCGGCGCCCGCGACGGGACGGGCGAACCCCCAGGTCGTCTCAGGACGGGCAGCGAATTGGAACCGGGGAGGGGTCATCCGCGAGGATGGGGGTATGAGCGCCCAGATTCTCGATGGCAAGGCCACCGCAGCCGTGATCAAGACCGATCTGACCTCCCGCGTGGCGGCCCTCAAGGCGAGGGGTGTCACGCCCGGCCTCGGCACGCTGCTGGTCGGTGACGACCCCGGCAGCCGGTGGTACGTGAACGGTAAGCACCGCGACTGCGCCCAGGTCGGTATCGCCTCGATCCAGCGCGAACTGCCCGACACCGCCTCCCAGGCGGAGATCGAGGCCGTGGTCGCGGAGCTGAACGCCAACCCCGAGTGCACCGGCTACATCGTGCAGCTGCCACTGCCCAAGGGCATCGACACCAACCGGGTGCTGGAGCTGATGGATCCGGCCAAGGACGCCGACGGGCTGCACCCCATGAGCCTCGGCCGGCTGGTGCTCAACGAGACGGGTCCGCTGCCCTGCACCCCGTACGGCATCATCCAGCTGCTGCGCCACCACGGCGTCGAGATCAAGGGCGCGCATGTCGTGGTCGTGGGCCGCGGGATCACCGTCGGCCGCTCGATCCCGCTGCTGCTGACCCGTAAGTCCGAGAACGCGACGGTCACGCAGTGCCACACCGGCACCCGCGATCTGTCGGCGCACCTCAAGCAGGCCGACATCATCGTGGCCGCCGCCGGGGTGCCGCACATCATCAAGCCCGAGGACGTGAAGCCGGGCGCGGCCGTCCTCGACGTCGGGGTCAGCCGGGACGGTGACGGCAAGATCGTCGGCGATGTCCACCCGGACGTCGCGGAGGTGGCGGGCTGGATCTCGCCGAACCCGGGCGGCGTCGGTCCGATGACGCGAGCCCAACTGCTCGTCAATGTGGTCGAGGCGGCCGAACGCGCCGCCGCGGACGCGGGCTGAACGCGAGCCGAACGGAAAGGGGCGTCACTGATGGGTGCTGGTACGAGCGCGGGCGACGCGGCCCGGTCGCGGCGCGGGACACGGCAGGCGCCGGAGGCCGACGGGCAGGCGGTCGTGGAACCCGGGCCGGTGGCGGCGGCGGGTGCTCTTGGCGCCGACGCCGTGACGAAGGGCACGAGGGCTGCGGAGCGTACGACGGGTACGGACCCCTCGGCCCCGGACGTGACTGCCCAGGACGGGACCGCTGCCCAGGACGTGACCGGCGCCTCGGACACGGCCGGCGCCTCGGACACGGCCGACACGGTCGATGCCCCGGACAGGGCTCACGCGGCTGACGCGCCGGGTACGGCTGACGCGCCGGGCACTCCGGACGGGACCGGCACCTCGGAGCAGCGCGGCCGGCGGTTCTCGCTCACCCGCGACACCGCACGGCCCGAGGGCGGCGGCCGGGCCGCGCCCCCGGACGCCCCGGCGCCCGCCCGGCAGTGGCCCCTGCTCAGCGTCCTCGGGACGATCGGTCTCGGTCTGCTGATCGTCGGTGCGCACCCCTTCGCGGAGGCGTTCCGGGTAGGCACCATCCTGATCGGCGTGGCCCTCGTCGGCGGCGCCGTCCTGCGTCGCGTCCTGCCCTCCGTGGGAATGCTGGCCGTACGGTCACGCTTCACCGACATGCTCACGTACGGCCTGCTGGGTCTCGCGATCGTGCTGCTCAGCCTGATGACGCAGCCCAAGCCGTGGCTGGAGATCCCGTTCTTGGAGGACGTCGTCCACTCGACCGTTCCGTAGCGCGTGCCACGCCTGTGACGGCGGCCCGTCCTCTCCCCCGAGGAGGACGGACCGCCGTCCGTGTGCGGTGCTCGTTCCGTGCCTTGAGGAAGCGGACGTCGATATTTCCCCGTTTGTTACCAGAGGGCGGCGCGGGGTGGACCGCGCCGCCCGGTGTGCACCACAGACTCTTCCGCGTCACCTCGTACCGCCGCCAGGCAAGCCCGCCGAACCGGGCATCTGTGGGACGCGCGCGACCCTGACCTGTAGGGACGCCGTCTCCCATGGGATGTTGTGGGACGCCGTGGGCCGGTTGTCGCGGCGAAGCGGCCTGGCTGGATGGCGACGGCTCCGCATCGCCCATGGAACCGGGGGTTGCGAGCCCGCCGTTCGCGGGGAGGAAGGGGACGTGGAACCCGAAGGAGCCCGATCACGCATGAGGTGGACATGCCGCGTTGGAAATCGCTCCCGTCAGGACTGCCCGAGAAGGACCGACAACTCATCGTTCAGTTGCGACGGTTGAAGGATCACTCCGGCCTGGGCCTTGCCGCGCTCGCGGCGAAGACGGGATACAGCCGCTCCTCCTGGGAGCGCTATCTCAATGGAAAGCAACCGGTGCCCCGGAAGGCCGTCGAGGAACTGGCCAGGGTCTGCGGGGCGGATCCGACGAAGCTGCTCGTCCTGCACGAAGTGGCCGAGCGGCAACCGCCCGAGCCCGCCGCCGGGACGAATGCGGTGGGTGCGGGTGCCGGGGCGGGTGCGGTGAGCGCGGGTGAGAACGAGCCGCTCGGGACGCCCATGTCCGGGGCCCCGGAGCCCGGGGCGGGTCCGTCCGATCGGCGGCTGGTGCCGTTACGGTACGCGCTCGCCGGTGCGATCGCGGCCGCGGCCATCGCCTTCACGGCGGGGCTGCTGGTGGCCGGAAGCGACGGGAGCGGAGGCGACGAGGGTACGAAGCCGGTGACGTACGGTCCCGGCCGCACGTACGAATGCGACGACAGCGGACGTAAGGACGGCGCGGCCTACGCCGGGCACAGCACCACCGTCGAAGCGCTGGTCGGCATCAACGGCAGTGGACCCGATGTGGTCGAGGTGCAGTGCCAGTTGAAGCGCCACGGCTTCGATCCGGGCGAGATCGACGGGCTCTACGGCCCGGGTGTGAAGTCCGCCGTGGAGGAGTTCCAGAAGGTGCGGAAGCTGGTCAGCGACGGCATCGTGGGGCCCGACACCTGGGCGGAGCTGCGCCGGTGAGCGGCGCCCTGGAGAACGCGGCGGAGAAGCGGGCGGCGGAGTGCGACCGGCTCGCGGGCGAGTTGAGCGCGCTCCGGGCCCGTACGGGGCTGAGCCTGGTCGCGCTCGCCGGGCGTACGCCGTACAGCAAGTCGTCCTGGCAGCGCTATCTCAACGGTACGAAGCCGCCGCCGCGACAGGCGGTGGTGGCCCTGTGCGCGCTGGCGGGCGAGCCCTCGGCGCGGCTGCTCGCGCTCTGGGAGCTGGCGGACGCCGCGTGGAGCGGCCGGGCGGCGGCGGACACCGGGCCCGGAGGCGGGGCCGGGGCAGGGGCCGGGGCCGGGGCAGGGGCCGGGGCCGGGGCTGTACGAGGGTCCTCCCCGCCGGTCCCGCCCGTACCCGCACAGGCAGGACAAGCGGGATCAGCGGCGCCGGCGATGCCGAAGACGCCACTGCCCCCAGGAGAGGCGCCGCGCGGCAGACGCCTGACCGTTGTGCTCGCCGCGACGGCCGGGGTGGCCGTCGTCACCGTGGCGACGGTGCTCGGGACATTGCTGTCGGGCGACGACGGAGCGCGGCGGGACGCCGACCAGGACGCGGTGTGGAGCCAGGCCGGCCCGCCGCGGCCCAGCTGTACCGGCCTGGCGTGCGAAGGCGAGGATCCGGCTCCCATGGAGTGCGGCGTCGAGGGCGCGATGACCACTCTCGGCTCGCTCACCGCGACGGGCGGCCAACGGCTGCAACTGCGGTACGGCGAAACGTGCCGCACGGTGTGGGTGCGGGCGACCGGGCTGCGGGTGGGGGACCGGGTCGTGCTGACCGTACCCGGCCGGCGGGAGCAGCGGATCGCGGCGGTCGCCCGGCGGGACACCGGCCGCTATCTCGTGACGCCCATGGTGCCTGCCGACGATCCGTCCGAGGCGCGGGCCTGTCTCCTGCCCGAGGGCGGCGGCGAACAGGAGTGTTTGGGCCGAGTGCCCGGGGCGCCGGCGTCGTGAACACCAACTGTCCGCTTGCGCGTCGGCCGCCGTACGGGAAGCGGAGCGATGTGGGAAACCCCTGAGGAAACCCCTGAAAGGAAAGGTGACGGCGCCCGTCCCCTCCCCCGAGGGAGAACGGGCGCCGTCGGTCTGTAGGAATGAGATAAGCGTCATGGACCGGCCAAGATCATTCAAGGCTCGCCCGGTGCCTGTGGCGCGGAAGTGACCATTCCGCCAAGGTGTGATCGGCGGGCAACGGATGCGAGACTGTGCGAAGTTCGGTACGGGGGCGCGCGACGGGGCGTGAGGACTGTCCCGAATGCTCCTGTGCGCTGTCGATCGAGGAACTGACATCCTTGCCCGGTGCATTCCTGTGGGTAGCCCGAGACGGGTGGCCCGCGGCGGCGAGTGACCGGGGGAGGGCGCCGCCGACTGCGGGGGAGGGCAGCGGGTGGCCGGGGGGACAGCGCGGGGCACAACCACCACGTGCGGGGGGACAAGGGGGAGGCACAGAATGCCTCGTTGGAAGGCGCTACCGGAAGGGCTCGATCCGGAGGTCAGCGAGTTCACGAGCCAGCTGCGCGGGCTCGTCGACCGCAGTGGTCTGAGCATCGCCGCCGTGTCCGACAGGACCGGCTACAGCAAGACGTCGTGGGAGCGCTATCTGAACGGGCGGCTGCTCGCGCCCAAGGGCGCGATCGTCGCGCTGGCCGAGGTGACGGGCACGCATCAGGGACATCTGACCACGATGTGGGAGCTGGCGGAGCGCGCCTGGAGCCGGTCCGAGATGCGCCACGACATGACGATGGAAGCGATACGGATCTCCCAGGCGCGTTCGGCGCTCGGGGAGTTCGGCCAGAACTCGGTCGGTGGCCCCGGTGGCCCCGGTGGCCCTGGGGGATCCGGTGGCCCCGGGGGCCCTGGGGGATCCGGTGGCCCCGGGGGCCGGCCGGCCGGCGCGACCGTCGAGCTCGGTGTCATACGCGGGCCCGGGGCGCCCTCCGTACCGCAGCAGCGGGGTCCCGGCGGTCCGCCGCGGCCGGGCGGCCCGTCTCCCGCCGGCCCGTCTCCCGCCGGCCCGTCTCCCGCCGGCCCGTCTCCCGCCGGCCCGTCTCCCGCCGGGCCGCCGTCGGCGGGCGGGAAGCGCGGCCGGCGCAAGATAACGATCTTCGTCGCGGGTGTCGTGGGCGCGGCGCTGGTGATAGCCGCCGCGGTGCTGCTGACCGATATGGGCGGTGACAGCGGTGAGCGGACCGTCGCCGAGCCCCCGTCGCCCTCGCCGTCCAGCAGCGCCCCCGTACTGCCGGCCGGGGTGAAGTGCGGCGGCGACGCCTGCACCGGCAAGGACCCCGAAGAGATGGGCTGCGGCGGCGAGTTCGTCGAGACCGTCTCCAGCGCGACCGTCGGAACGGCCCTGATCGAGGTCCGCTACAGCAAGGCCTGCTCGGCGGCCTGGGCCCGGATCACCCGGGCGGTCGTGGGCGACGAGGTACGGATCACCGCGGGCGGGGAGACGAGCGGCCAGACCGGCGAGGTCGAGACGGCCACGAACGCCTACACCGCGATGGTCGCCGCACCGGACTCCGCGGGCGCCAAGGCATGCGCGACACTCGCCTCGGGCGAGACGGGCTGCACGCCGGTACGGTGACCGGCAGGGTGTCGACGAGCGCCACGCCACGCCGTCCCGGCCCCTGTCGTGAGCCGTGCCACAAGGGTGCGTGGGACCGAGGTCTCCCGGGTCGGATAGCCTGACCGCCGGATATCTCTTCACGTCAAGATTCAGTTCAGCGATGGGGAGATGTCCCGCACCAGGGGCAGGGACCCCCACCGCCAGCTGTCTTACGGAGATCGCCATGACCCGCACTCCCGTGAATGTCACCGTCACCGGCGCGGCCGGCCAGATCGGCTACGCGCTGCTCTTCCGCATCGCCTCCGGTCATCTGCTCGGCTCGGATGTGCCGGTCAAGCTGCGTCTCCTTGAGATCCCGCAGGGCATCAAGGCCGCCGAGGGCACCGCGATGGAGCTGGACGACTGCGCGTTCCCGCTGCTCAGCGGCATCGAGATCACGGACGACCCGAACGTCGCCTTCGACGGCGCCAATGTCGCGCTGCTGGTCGGCGCCCGCCCCCGTACCAAGGGCATGGAGCGCGGCGACCTGCTCGCCGCCAACGGCGGCATCTTCAAGCCGCAGGGCAAGGCCATCAACGACCACGCCGCGGACGACATCAAGGTCCTCGTCGTCGGCAACCCGGCCAACACCAACGCGCTGATCGCGCGCGCCGCCGCGCCCGATGTACCGGCCGAGCGTTTCACCGCGATGACCCGCCTCGACCACAACCGCGCCATCTCGCAGCTCGCCGCGAAGACCGGCGCCGCCGTCTCCGACATCAAGCGGCTGACGATCTGGGGCAACCACTCCGCCACGCAGTACCCGGACATCTTCCACGCGGAGATCGCCGGCAAGAACGCCGCGGAGACCGTCAACGACGAGGCGTGGCTGGCCGACACGTTCATCCCGACCGTCGCCAAGCGCGGCGCGGCGATCATCGAGGCCCGTGGCGCCTCCTCGGCCGCCTCCGCCGCCAACGCCGCCATCGACCACATCCACACCTGGGTCAACGGCACGGCCGAGGGCGACTGGACCTCCATGGGTATCCCGTCGGACGGTTCCTACGGTGTCGCGGAGGGGCTCATTTCCTCCTTCCCCGTCACCACCAAGAACGGTGTGTACGAGATCGTCCAGGGCCTGGAGATCAACGACTTCTCGCGGACCCGGATCGACGCCTCGGTGCGGGAGCTGGCCGAGGAGCGCGACGCGGTGCGCGAGCTCGGTCTGATCTGACCCCACTCACCATTTCCCCGAACGCCCCCGGTTCTCACCGGGGGCGTTTTCGTTGTGCGGGGAGCCGCGGGGAGCCGCCGGAAGTCGCAGCGCACCCGCGCGAGCTATTGCGCACCTCCACCCGAATGTAGTATTTCTTATACATGAGCGAGCAGGTTCACAATAGGCTGGCGGTCGTCAGGGCCGAACGGAAGGTGTCCCGGCAGCAGTTGGCCGAGGCGGTCGGGGCCCATTACCAGACCGTCGGCTATATCGAACGGGGCCAGTACAACCCCAGCCTCGACCTGGCGTTGAGGATCGCGGAGTTCTTCGGCCTCCCCGTGGAGGCGTTGTTCTCCCTCGAACCCTTCAGCCCGCTCACGGACGAGGTCTACGGGAGGAAGCGGCGATGACCACAGGACTGACGAAGCACGACCGGCGGATGTACGCGCTGATGAACAGACGCGAGGCGCGGCCGCTCTACGCGACGGTCGCTCGCAGGCGCGCCGTCGTCTGCGCGCATATCGCCCTGACCGCCGTCGGTGTCTCGGGCTGGATCGTCCTGGTCTTCGCCGGGCGGGTGTGGCCCGTCTTCGTCGTCTTCGGGGTGCTGCTGCCGTGGTGTGTCGCGACAGGCGTGATCAATGGCGCCACGCGCGGACTGCTGGAGCTGCGCGGCCGTGCGCTGGACGAGCGGCAGCTCAGGGAGCGTGACCGCGTCCTCGCGCGCGCCCACCGGATGACCACGCTCCTGCTGCTGGCCGCCGCCGTCGGCATCGGTTTCCTCGGCTGGCTCGGGGACGTACGGATGGAGGCGCTGGTCACTCCCGTACTGGTCGGGGTCCTGGTTCCGCACTGGCTGATGCCTCTGTGGGTGGCCGGGCTGACCGTACAGAACGAGCCCGACGACGAGTGATCGGGCGGACACGCCCCGGCCGGGTGACCCGTAACACTTCCGGTCACCCGGCACGCATGCTTTCCGCGCCCTGGGGCAGGCGCCCGGATCGCCAGTTCTTGCTGGTGGTGAGCGCTCCGGGAATGGAAGGCGATACGCGACGTGTCGGCACAACAGACGATTCATGTGGACGGAAAGTGGCGTGAAGCCGCCTCCGGCGCCACACGAGACATCCTCGACCCCGCCGACGCGACGGTCCTCGCCGTCGTGTCCGAGGGCGGCGCCGAGGATGCCGACGCCGCGATCGCCGCCGCGCGCACGGCCTTCGACGAGGGCCCGTGGCCCCGTACCCCGGTCGCCGAGCGGGCCCGGCTGCTGCGGACGACCGCCGATCTGCTGATCCGCAACCGCGAGAAGATAGCGCTGCTGGAGAGCAGGGATTCGGGCAAGACGCTGGAGGAGGGGCGCGTCGACGTCGACTGCGTCGCCGACGCCTTCCGCTACTTCGCGGATCTCGTGATGAACGAGAGTGGCGGGCGGGTCGTCGACGCCGGCTCCGACACCGTCCACAGCGTGGTCGTCCATGAGCCCGTCGGCGTCTGCGCGCTGATCACTCCCTGGAACTACCCGCTGCTGCAAGCGAGTTGGAAGATCGCCCCGGCGCTCGCGGCAGGCAACACCTTTGTCGTCAAGCCGAGCGAGCTGACCCCGCTCTCCACGGTCGACCTCATCGACCTGCTCGCCGAGGCGGGGCTGCCGCCCGGCGTCGCCAACCTGGTGACCGGCGCGGGCGACCCGGTGGGCGCCCGGATGTCCGAGCACCCGGACGTGGACCTGGTCTCGTTCACCGGCGGGCTCGGCAGCGGTACGCGGGTCATGCGCGCCGCCGCGTCCGGCGTGAAGAAGGTCGCCCTCGAACTCGGCGGCAAGAACCCGAACGTCGTCTTCGCGGACGCCTGCGCCACCGACGAGGGGTTCGACACCGCCGTCGACCAGGCCCTGAACGCCGCGTTCATCCACAGCGGCCAGGTCTGCTCCGCCGGCGCGCGGCTGATCATCGAGGAGTCCGTACGCGAGCGCTTCGTCGGTGAACTCGCCCGCCGCGCCGGGCGCATCCGCCTCGGACGCGGTACGGAGCAGGGCGTGGAGTGCGGACCGCTCGTCTCCGCGCGGCAACTGGCGAGGACCGAGGAGTATGTCGCCTCGGCGCTGGCCGAGGGCGCCGTCCTGCGCTCCGGCGGCAAGCGGCCCGAGCCGTCGGACGTCCGGCCCGCCGAGGGCTACTTCTACGAGCCGACCGTGCTCGACCAGTGCCACCGCGGGATGCGGGTCGTGCGGGAAGAGGTCTTCGGACCCGTGCTGACGGTGGAGACCTTCCGTACGGAGGACGAGGCCGTGGCCCTCGCCAACGACACCGAGTACGGGCTCGCGGGCGGCGTCTGGAGCGCGGACCCGGGGCGGGCGCGACGCGTGGCGGGACGGCTGCGGCACGGCACCGTCTGGATCAACGACTTCCACCCGTATCTGCCGCAGGCGGAGTGGGGCGGCTTCGGCAAGTCCGGCATCGGACGGGAGCTGGGGCCCGCGGGGCTCGCCGAATACCGCGAGGCCAAGCACATCTACCAGAACCTGGCACCGCGCCCGGTCCGCTGGTTCACGGGCTGACAAGCCCGACAGCCCCGCGCCGCGCACGGACAGCCCCGCACGGAGAGCCGGTGCACCACCGCAAGCAGAGGAGCAGATCCAGCGATGGGATCAATGGGATCAACGGTCGCCCCTGACCCGAAGCCCGAGTACGTGTACGACTACGTCGTCGTCGGCGGCGGCACCGCCGGATCGGTGATCGCCTCCCGTCTCACCGAGGACCCGGACATCACTGTCGCCGTCATCGAGGGCGGCCCCTCCGACGTCGACCGCCAGGACGTGCTGACGCTGCGGCGCTGGATGGGACTGCTGGGCGGTGAGCTGGACTACGACTATCCGACGACGGAACAGCCGCGCGGCAACTCGCACATCCGGCACAGCAGGGCCCGGGTGCTCGGCGGCTGCTCCTCGCACAACACGCTCATCGCCTTCAAGCCGCTGCCGTCCGACTGGGACGAGTGGGCGGCGGCCGGGGCCGAGGGCTGGGACGCCGACGCGATGGACCCGTACTTCGGCCGACTGCGGAACAACATCGTGCCGGTGGACGAGCGGGACCGTAACCCCATCGCCCGTGACTTCGTGGACGCGGCGCGCGGGGCGCTGGGCGTCCCGCGCGTCGAGGGTTTCAACAAGAAGCCCTTCCACGAGGGCGCCGGCTTCTTCGACCTCGCGTACCACCCGGAGAACAACCAGCGGTCGTCCGCGTCCGTCGCGTATCTCCATCCCTTCCTCGACCGGCCGAACCTCCACCTGCTGCTGGAGACCTGGGCCTTCCGGCTGGAGCTGGCGGGCACGCGCGCGCGGGGCGTGCACGTACGGACGGCGGACGGCGAGGAGCGGCTGATCGGGGCCCGGCGCGAGGTCCTCGTCTGCGCGGGGGCCGTGGACACCCCGCGGCTGCTGCTGCACTCTGGCATCGGGCCGCGCGCCGACCTGGAGAAGCTCGGCATACCCGTCGTCCACGATCTGCCGGGCGTCGGGGAGAACCTGCTCGACCACCCCGAGTCGGTGATCGTCTGGGAGACGGACGGGCCGATCCCGGAGAACTCGGCGATGGACTCCGACGCGGGGCTGTTCGTCCGGCGCGATCCGGCGGCCGAGGGGCCCGACCTGATGTTCCACTTCTACCAGATCCCGTTCACCGACAATCCGGAGCGGCTCGGGTACGAGCGCCCCGCGCACGGTGTGTCGATGACCCCGAACATCCCCAAGCCGCGCAGCCGCGGCCGGCTCCACCTCACGAGCGCGGACCCGGAGGTCAAACCGGCCCTGGACTTCCGCTACTTCACCGACGAGGACGACTACGACGGCCGGACCCTCGTCGACGGCATCAGGATCGCGCGAAGGGTCGCCGCCGCCGAGCCGCTGGCGGCCTGGCTGAAGCGGGAGGTCTGTCCGGGGCCCGAGGTCACCTCCGACGAGGAGCTGAGCGAGTACGCCCGTAAGTGCGCGCACACGGTGTACCACCCGGCGGGCACCTGCCGGATGGGCGCCGTCACCGATGAACTGGCCGTGGTGGCACCCGACTTGAGGATCCGGGGGCTTGAGGCCATCCGTATCGCCGACGCGTCCGTCTTCCCGACGATGCCCGCGGTGAATCCCATGATCGGGGTCCTGATGGTCGGCGAGAAGTGCGCCCAGCTGCTGACCGAGGCCCGCGACGGGGCTCCTGACGACCAGAAGGGCCCGAAGCGATGAGCGACGAGACAATGAGTGACGAAGCGACGAGTGACGAAGCGACGAGCGACGCGGGAACGGCGGCGGAGACGGCATACGCGGCCGACCCGACGGGCAAGGACCTCACCCCGCCCGGCACGGAGAACGAGGTGTCGGAACGGCCGCCGGTCTTCGCCGTACGCGAGCTCTGGAAGGTCTTCGGCCCCAAGGCCGACCGTGTCCCCGGCGACCCGGAACTCTCCGCGCTCACCGCCGCCGAGCTGCGCGAACGTACCGGCTGCACCGTCGCCGTACGCGACGTCTCCTTCGACGTCCGCAAGGGCGAGGTCTTCGTCGTCATGGGTCTGTCGGGCTCCGGCAAGTCCACGCTCGTCCGCTGTCTGACGCGGCTCATCGAGCCGACGGCCGGCGCGGTCGCCATCGACGGCGAGGACGTCCTGTCGATGGACAGGGCCCGGCTGCGCGAACTGCGGCGCCACCGCGCCGCGATGGTCTTCCAGCACTTCGGTCTGCTGCCGCACCGCTCGGTCCTCGACAATGTCGCCTACGGCCTGGAGATCCAGGGCATGGGCCGGGCCCGGCGCCGCGAGAAGGCGGCCGAGGTCATCGGCAAGGTCGGCCTCGACGGTATGGAGGACCGCCGCCCCGGCCAGCTCTCCGGCGGTCAGCAGCAGCGCGTCGGGCTGGCCCGCGCGCTCGCCGTCGATCCCCAAGTGCTGCTCTTCGACGAGCCGTTCAGCGCCCTCGACCCGCTGATCCGCCGCGATATGCAGGAGGAGGTTATCCGGCTGCACCACGAGGAGCACCGCACGATGGTCTTCATCACGCACGATCTGAGCGAGGCGCTGCGTCTCGGCGACCGGATCGCGCTGATGCGGGACGGCCGTGTCGTACAGCTGGGCACGCCGGAGGAGATCGTGGGCCGGCCCGCGAACGCGTACGTACGGGACTTCGTCCGTGACGTACCGCGCGAGCAGGTCATCACCGTCGGGGCCGCCATGCGCCGCCCGCTGGCGGGCGACGCCCACTCCGGGCCCGCGCTGCCGCCGACGGCGACCGTTTCCGAGGCGATCGAGGCCGTGGCGCGCTCCGGGGACGCGGCGGCGCGCGTGGTCGACGGGGGCAGGCTGCTCGGTGTCGTCGACCGAGAGAGTCTCCTCAATGTGGTGGCGGGTACGGCGGGTACGGCGGAGGCCACGGGCATGACGGGCACGACGGGGCCCGGAGAGCCGCCCGGAGCCCCCGGTGCGAGGGCGGAGGCCGGAAAGGCGGCGCTCCGATGACCGCCGCCACCACCACGCCCGTCGAGCGCGGGGGCCCGCCCGCCGCGCTCTCCTCGCCCCGTGGCCGCGCGCTCGGCAGACTGCTGCCGCTCGCCGTGTTCGCGGCGGTCCTCGTACCCCTGGCTCTCACCCGCTGGCCGGGCACCGCCTGGCCCGACGCGCTGACCGTCGATCTGTCGGCCCCGCTCGGCAGCGCCAGCGACTGGATCATCGACAACCGCGACAGCCACCCGCTCTTCCTCTACTTCTTCGGGCACATCAGCAACGCCGTCGTGCTCGCCGTGCGCGGGGTGTATCTGCTGCTGCTCGCGGCCGGCTGGGCCGGGGTCACCGCGGCGGCCGGGCTGATCGCCTGGCGGGTCGCGGGCGGGCGCCTCGCCCTCACCGCCGCCGTGTCGTTCGCTGTCTGTGGTGTGCTCGGTATGTGGGTGCCCACCATGCAGACGCTCGCTCTCATGGTGGTCGCCGTTACCGCGTCCGTGGTGCTCGGCGCTCTGCTCGGCCTCGCCGCCGGGCTCTCCGACCGGCTCTACCGGGCGCTGCGGCCGCTGCTCGACACCATGCAGGTCCTGCCCGCCTTCGCGTATCTGCTGCCCGTCGTGCTGGTCTTCGGCATCGGCGTCCCGGCGGCGGTCCTCGCGACCGTCGTCTACGCGGCTCCGCCGATGGCCAGGCTGACCGCGCTCGGGCTGCGCGAGGCCGACCGGGGGGTGATGGAGGCCGTCTCCTCGCTCGGCGCGACCGCCTGGCAGCGGCTGCTGACCGCACGGCTGCCGCTCGCCCGTAAGCGACTGCTGCTCGGCCTCAACCAGACGATCATGATGGCGCTCTCGATGGCCGTGATCGCGTCCGTGATCGGCGCCGGGGGACTCGGCGACCGGGTGTACCAGGCGCTGGCCTCGGTCGATGTGGGCGCGGCGCTGGCGGCGGGGCTGCCGATCGTCCTGCTGGCGGTGGTCCTGGACCGTACGACGGCGGCGGCGGGTTCCGGCACGGCGGGCTCCGGAACGGGTTCCGATCCGGGGGCCGGTTCCGGTGCTGGAGACCGCGGCGGGCGCGGCCTGCTCGGCTGGGCCGTCGCAGCCCTGGCGACCGTCCTCGTAGCGATCGCGGGACGTCTGACGGACCGGCTCGACTGGCCCGGGAGCTGGACCGTCGACATCGCCGAGCCCGTCAACCGGGCCGTCGACTGGATGACCGCCCATCTCTACTCCGGAGTCCCCGTCATCGGCGGCACCGCCGACTGGGCCGGTCGCTTCACCACCTGGGTGCTCGACCCGCTGCGCGGCGGCCTCCAGGCCGTGCCCTGGTGGGCGGTCCTGCTGCTCGTCGCCGCCCTCGCGCTGCTGATCGGCACCTGGCAGACCGCGCTGACCGCCGTGCTCGCCATGGCCGCGATCGGTGTCCTCGGGGTGTGGAAGCCGTCGCTGGACACGCTCTCGCAGGTGCTGGCGGCCGTCGCCGTCACGCTGGTGATCGGATTCGCCGCGGGCATCACCGCCGCCCGCAGCTCACGGGTGGAAGCGCTGCTCAGGCCCGTACTGGACGTCTTCCAGACCCTGCCGCAGTTCGTCTATCTGATCCCGGTGGTCGCGCTCTTCGGCGTCGGGCGCGCCCCCGCGGTCGCCGCCGCCGTCGTGTACGCGCTGCCGGCGGTCGTCCGTATCACCACCCAGGGCCTGCGCCAGGTCGATCCTGCCGCCATGGAGTCGGCGCGCTCGCTCGGCGCGACCGGCGGCCAGCAGCTGCGCCAGGTCCAACTGCCGCTCGCGGGACCCGCGCTGCGCCTCGCGCTCAACCAGGGCGTCGTCCTGGTGCTCGCCGTCGTCATCATCGGCGGTCTGGTGGGCGGCGGGGCGCTCGGGTACGACGTCGTGTTCGGGCTTGCCCAGGGCGACTTGGCGACCGGGCTCGTCGCGGGCGCGGCCATCGTCTGTCTCGGTCTGATGCTCGACCGGGTGACCCAGCCCACCGAACGCCGTACGCGCCGTACGCACACCCGTACGCGACGCCGTACCGGCCGGACCAGGAAGGCGGCCTGACATGGCTCGTACCCGTACACACGCCGCTCTGGCTCTCGCCTCGGCCGGTGCCCTGCTCGCCGTCACCGGCTGCGGCGCGGCCGACATGACCAAGCAGGCGTCCCCGTACGCCAACGCGCAGGGTGCGAAGACCGTCACCCTCTCCGTGCAGTCGTGGGTCGGCGCGCAGGCCAATGTGGCCGTGGCGTCGTATCTGCTCGAACACGAGCTGGGCTACCGCGTGGACACCGTCCAGGTCGACGAGGTCCCCGCCTGGGACGCCCTCAGCCAGGGCCGGGTCGACGCCATCCTGGAGGACTGGGGCCACCCGGATCAGGAAGCCCGGTACGTCGACGAGAAGAAGACGATCGCGCCGGGCGGCGGCCTCGGGGTCACCGGCCATATCGGCTGGTTCGTACCGACGTACTTCGCCGAGCGGCACCCGGACGTCACGGACTGGCGCAACCTCGACAAGTACGCCTCCCAGCTCCGCACCGCGGAGAGCGGCGGCAAGGGGCAACTGCTCGACGGCTCGCCGTCGTACGTCACCAACGACAAGGCGCTGGTGAACAACCTGGATCTGGACTACCAGGTCGTCTTCGCGGGCTCGGAGGCGGCGCAGATCACCCAGATCGAGCAGTTCGCCAAGGAGGAGAAGCCCTTCCTCACCTACTGGTACAAGCCGCAGTGGCTGTTCCAGAAGGTGCCCATGACGGAGGTGAAGCTCCCGGCGTACAAGGAGGGCTGCGACGCCGATCCCGAGAAGGTCGCCTGCGCCTATCCGCACACCCCGCTCCAGAAGTTCCTCAACGCGGACTTCGCGAAGAAGGGCGGGAGCGCGGCACGGTTCCTGGAGAACTTCACCTGGACGACCGAGCAGCAGAACGAGGTCGCCCTGATGATCGCGGAGCAGAAGCTCACCCCGGAGGAGGCCGCCGCGAAGTGGGTCGAAGGGAACGGCCCGACCTGGAAGAAGTGGCTCACGAAGAAGTAGGGGGCGGCGGCGAAGACGGGGGCGGCGGCCCGAGGACGGCGGAACGGCTCGTCGCCGGGCGTGCCCACCCACGCGGGAGCTGGTCCGCGACCTCCCTGAGCGCCGCCATCGCGCGCCGTTGCAGGAATGGGCCGAAGGTGACGCGGGTCGCGCCCAGCGTGCCCAGTTCGGTCGGGGACGGGCCCGTCGGCAGACCGATCACGTTGAGCGGCCCCTCGATGCCCGTCCGCAGCGCGGGCAGCGACTCGGGCGGCGCGGCGATCGGGTAGACGCAATCGGCGCCCGCCGCCACATAGAGACGGGCCCGCGCCACCGCCTCCGCCGGGTCGTCGACGCCTCGGACGAAAGTGTCGACGCGCGCGTTGATGAAGAGGGCGTCGCCCGCCTCGGCCCGTACCTCCGCCAGCCAGTCGGCTTGCCGGTGCGGGTCCTTGAGGGCGCCACCCGAGGAGTCCTCCAGATTGCAGCCGACCGCGCCCGCGTCCAGCAGGCGGCCGACGAGTTCGCGGGGGGAGAGGCCGTAGCCGTCCTCCACATCGGCCGATACGGGTACGGAGACGGCGCGGGCGATGCGCGTGACCGCGGCGAACATCTCGTCGGGCGGGGTCGCGCCGTCCTCGTAACCGAGCGAGGCCGCGACCCCCGCGCTCGGCGTGGCGAGGGCGGGAAAGCCCGCGTCGGCGAAGACGCGGGCGCTGGCCACGTCCCACGGGCCCGGCAGGACCAGCGGGTCGGCGGCGGCGCGGCCGTGGTGCAGGGCGCGGAAAGCCGTGACTGTCACCGTCATCAGTGCTTGAACTGACCGGGCTGGTAGTGGCCCGGGGCCATCCGGGTGGTCACCCCGAACCGGTTCCAGGCGTTGATCACCGTGATCGCGGAGATCAGATGGGCGAGCTCGGTCTCGTCGAAGTGGGCCGCGGCCTTCTCGTACACCTCGTCCGGCACGAAACCGTCGGTCAGCACGGTGACCGCCTCGGTCAGCTCGATCGCCGCGATCTCCTTCGGCGTGTAGAAGTGCCGCGACTCCTCCCAGGCGCTGAGCTGAATGATCCGCTCCGCCGACTCGCCGGCCGCCAGCGCGTCCTTCGAGTGCATGTCAAGACAGAACGCGCAGTGGTTGATCTGGGAGGCGCGGATCTTGACCAGTTCGAGCACGGTCGGATCCACGCCCTGCCGGGCCGCCGCGTCCAGCCGGACCATGGCCTTGTAGACCTCGGGGGCGAGCTTGGCCATGTCCAGGCGGGGGCTCTGCTCCGGGGCGTACCCCTTGGATGCGTCCACTGTGTCCGCCGTCGTCGTGTCCGTCGTCGTCATGGGTACGACGCTACGTGCCCAGTGTCACAGCGGTATGGTCCACTTGCATGATGGATTCCCGGGCCAATACGCGGATCGCCGGTGTCGATCTGTATCTGGAGCTGCGCGGTTCCGGGCTGCGCGCCGGGCTCATGGACGCCCTGCGCGACGCCGTCCGTACGGGCCGTCTCACGCCCGGCACCCGGCTGCCGTCGTCCCGCTCGCTCGCCGCCGATCTGGGCATCGCACGCAACACCGTCGCCGACGCGTACGCCGAGCTGGTCGCCGAGGGCTGGCTCACCGCGCGGCAGGGCTCGGGGACCCGGGTGGCCCGGCGCGCCGCGCCCCGCAGACCCGCGCCCGCCGCGCCCAGAAGGCAGCAGGTCCGGCGCGGGCCCACGTACAGCCTGATGCCGGGCACCCCCGACCTCGCCGCGTTCCCCCGGGCGCGGTGGCTCACGGCCGCCCGCCGCGCGCTGACGGCCGCGCCGCACGAAGCCTTCGGGTACGGCGACCCGCGGGGTCGGATCGAGCTGCGCACCGTCCTCGCCGACTATCTGGCGCGGGCGCGCGGTGTGTACGCCGACCCCGCGCGGATCGTGGTCTGCTCGGGCTTCGTCCATGGGCTGGCACTGGTCGGGAAGGTCCTGGCCGCGCGCCGGGTGCGGGCGGTGGCCACCGAGTCGTACGGCCTCGACATCCACCGGGACGTGCTGACCGGAGCAGGGCTGCGGACCCCCGCGCTCCCGCTGGACGCGCGCGGCACGCGCACCGAGGACCTGGCCGACCCGCCGGACCCGGCGGGCGCCCGTGGCGTCGGCGCGGTGCTGCTGACGCCCGCGCACCAGTTCCCGACGGGCGTGGCGCTCCGCCCCGACCGGCGCGCGGCGGCCGTGGACTGGGCGCGCGGTACGGGCGGGCTGATCCTGGAGGACGACTACGACGGGGAGTTCCGCTACGACCGCCAGCCCGTGGGGGCCCTTCAAGGGCTCGACCCCGAGCGGGTCGTGTACTTCGGCACGGCGAGCAAGTCCCTGGCGCCGGGGCTGCGGCTCGGATGGCTGGTGCTGCCCGACGAGTTGGCCCGAGAGGTGGTGGCGGCGAAGGGCGAGGCCGAGTGGATGTCGAGCGCGCTGGACCAGCTCACGCTCGCGGAGTTCATCGCCTCGGGCGCGTACGACCGTCATGTCCGTTCCATGCGGCTGCGCTACCGGCGCCGCCGCGACCAGCTCGTGGAGGCGCTGGCGGAGCGGGCGCCCGGCATCAGCGTGACCGGGATCGCGGCCGGGCTGCACGCCGTCATCGAACTGCCACCCGGCACCGAGCGCTCGATTGTCGAGGCCGCGGCCTGGCAGGGGCTCGCGGTGGAGGGCATCTCCCGCTTCACCCACCCCTCGGCGCCGCCGGCGCGGGACGCCCTGGTGGTCGGCTACGCCACCCCGCCGGACAGCGCGTGGACGGGCGCGCTGGACGCGCTGTGCCGGGTACTGCCGTAAGCCGTACCGGAGGGATGCCGCGCCGGGGTGTGGTTTCCGGGGTGCGGCTTTCGGAGTGCGGTTTTCGGAGTGCCGCGCCGTACCGCCGTAGTGGGTCCGTAGGGAGCAACGGGCGCGACAGCCCCCGGGGCCCGGCCTACGCTGGTCAGCACGGCATCGCGTGTCGGTCACCGTCCGGGTGAGGCATGGAGGTGCCTGTCAGCGTGCCCTTACGGAGGCATTCCACAATGCCAGTCCAGCTGAATCACACCATCGTCCATTCCAAGAACAACCGGGAATCCGCCGAGTTTCTCGCGCGGATCCTCGACCTTGAGGTCGGGGACGAGTGGGGCCCGTTCATCCCTGTGGAACTGAGCAACGGCGTCACCCTCGACTTCGCGACCACTCCGGAAGAGTCGATCGCCGTACAGCACTACGCCTTCCTGGTCACCGAGGCGGAGTTCGACGGGATCTTTCAGCGGATCCAGGACGCGGGGCTCACGTACTACGCGGATCCGCACCGCGAGCGTCCCGGCGAGATCAACCACAACGACGGCGGGCGCGGCGTGTACTTCCTGGATCCCGTGGGCCACGCCCTGGAAGCGATCACCCGCCCCTACGGAGGAGGCGGGAGCTAGGGCCTGTCTTCAAAGTCCCGCCTGCCCGGCGGCGTCCGGGGGCCCGCCGCCGGGCGGACGGCGTCGGCCGGTGCGCCGCGCGAGAGTTCGCCACGTCCTGAGGCAGGACGTGGCTGCCTGCCGAGCCGGCCGGCCCGTGCCCGAAGCGGGTCTGGGAGATGATCACGGATCTGCTGCCGGTGGAGGGTGAGATCCGACGCGCCGCGGGACGGTAGTACCCCGGCCGAGCGCGCGGATCCCCCCAAGAGGTAGATACGCGCTCCCACTGGGGCAGTGGCCGAGGAAAGACCGCGTACCGCCTTTACGGCGAGGCGGTGGGGCGACTTATTGTGTTCACAACAATGGGGGGAAGGGGCGGGCACATGGCCGCTACGCGTCAACGGAGGCTGAGGTCGAGCACGGTCGTGCTCGGGAGCATGGGGGTCCTCGCCGTCACGATCACGTCCTGCGGGTCGGACCCGGACAGGCGGTGCGCCGACCGGACGAGCCGGGAGACCCTGCCCAGCGCCGAGTGCAAGAGCGGGGGCAGCGGCTCGTACTACTACGGCGGATCGAGCAGCAAGGGCAAGGTCGAGGGCGGCAGTTTCGACAAGTCGGCCGTGGACCGGGGCGGTCTCGGCTGCTCCGCCGGCTCCGGCGGCGGCTGAGAGCGTGCGGGCCGGCCGACCGGTGATCCGCTGATGAAACGTCACATCACAGAGCCCCGCCCCGACTGGCAGCGGATAGTCGAGGAACAGGGCGTCATCTACCCGCTCACCCGCTACCCGGACGACTCGCTGCGGCCGTACTGGGACGAGAGCGCCTACTACTCCTTCACGCTGCCCGAGGTCGAGGCCCTCGAAGAGGTCGTCGAAGAGCTGCACGCGCTGTGTCTGGGCGCCGCCGCGCATATCGTCGAGCACGACCGCTTCGCCGACCTCGGCATCACCGACCCCCGGCTCGCCGCCCTGATAGCCGAGTCCTGGCGGCGCCGCACCGAACTGCCCTCCATCTACGGGCGGTTCGACCTGCGCTACGACGGCACGGGTCCGGCCAAGATGCTGGAGTACAACGCCGACACCCCCACTTCACTGGTCGAGGCCGCGAGCGCCCAGTGGTTCTGGATGGAGGACCGGTTCCCCCACGGCGACCAGTGGAACTCCCTGCACGAGCGGCTGGTCGACGCCTGGAAACGGCAGTCCGGCCTCCTTCCGCCCGGCCCGGTGCACTTCGCGCACTCCGACGGCGACGAACTGGGCGAGGACCTGATGACGGTCGCGTATCTGCGCGAGACCGCCGAGCAGGCCGGCCTGGACACGGAGGCGCTCTCCGTCGAACAGATCGGCTGGGACCGGCTGTCGGGCCGTTTCGTCGACGACCGGCTGCGCTTCATCCGCAGCTGCTTCAAGCTCTACCCCTGGGAGTGGCTGGCCACCGACCGCTTCGGCCCGTATGTCCAGGACACCCTGGACAACGGCGGCGGTACGGGCACCACCTGCTGGATCGAACCCGCCTGGAAGATGCTCCTCTCCAACAAGGCGCTCCTGGCGATCCTCTGGGAACTCCACCCCGGCCACCCCAACCTGCTGCCCTCCCATCTCGACGGCCCCCGCGAACTGGCCGCCTCCCGCGGCTATGTGGCCAAGCCCCTCCTCGGCCGGGAAGGCGCCGGCGTCACCGTTCATGAGCCGGGGGCGCCGCCGGTGCCGCGGGACGAGCCGTGCTGCTACCAGGAGTTGGCGCCGCTGCCCGACTTCGACGGCAACCGCGTGGTGCTCGGCGCGTGGGTCGTCGAGGACGAGGCGGCGGGCCTCGGTATCCGCGAGTCCTCGGGCCTGATCACCGACGAGTACGCCCGCTTCCTGCCGCACGTGATCCTCTAGGGCCTGTCTTCAAAGTAGCGCCGTCCGACCGAGAGGCCTGCCGGGCGTCGCCGGGCAGGCGGGACTTTGAAGACAGGCCTGGGCCCTGTCCGGCGGGACAGGGCCCAGATTCTCCGGGTCCTGGGCCCTGTCCGGGACCTAGTCGGCCAGCACCGCCCTGAGCTGGTCCAGGCCCCAGTCCAGGTCCTCCTTGCTGATCACCAGCGGCGGGGCGATCCGGATCGTGGAGCCGTGCGTGTCCTTCACCAGCACGCCCCGGTCCATCAGCCGCTCCGAGATCTCCCGGCCCGTCCCGCGGGACGGCACGATGTCCACCCCCGCCCACAGACCCCGGCCACGCACCGTCTCCACGGCGCCGCCGCCCGCCAGCAGGCCCAGTTCGTGGTGGAGATGGTCGCCCAGCTCCGCCGCGCGCTGCTGGAACTCGCCCGTCCGCAGCATCGCGATGACCTCCAGCGCCACCGCGCAGGCGAGCGGATTGCCGCCGAAGGTCGAGCCGTGCTCGCCGGGCCGGTACACGCCGAGGACCTCGGCCGAGGACACCACGGCCGACACCGGCACCACCCCGCCGCCCAGCGCCTTGCCCAGGACATACATGTCGGGCACCACGCCCTCGTGCTCGCAGGCGAAGGTCTTCCCCGTCCGGCCCAGACCCGACTGGATCTCGTCCGCGATGAAGAGCACGTTCCGCTGCCGGGTCAGCTCCCGCACCCGGGCGAGATAGCCCGCCGGTGGCACCAGGACCCCGGCCTCGCCCTGGATCGGCTCCAGGAGCACGGCCACGGTGTTCTCGGTCATCGCCGCGTCCATCGCGGTGAGATCCCCGTACGGAACGATCTCGAAGCCGGGCGTGTACGGGCCGAAGTCCGCCCGCGCCTCCGTGTCCGTGGAGAAGCTGACGATCGTGGTCGTACGGCCGTGGAAGTTATTGGCCGCGACGACGATCTTCGCCATGCCGTCCGGCACGCCCTTGACCCGGTAGCCCCACTTCCTGGCGGTCTTCACGGCGGTCTCCACCGCCTCCGCGCCGGTGTTCATGGGCAGCACCATCTCCATGCCGCACAGCTCGGCCAGCTGTGTACAGAAGTCGGCGAACCGGTCGTGGTGGAACGCCCGGGAAGTGAGCGTCACCCTCTCCAGCTGGGCCTTCGCGGCGTCGATGAGCCTCCTGTTGCCATGGCCGAAATTGAGTGCCGAGTACCCGGCGAGCATGTCGAGGAAGCGCCGCCCCTCGACATCGGTCATCCACGCGCCGTCCGCCGAGGCGACCACGATGGGCAGTGGGTGGTAGTTGTGCGCACTGTGGGCCTCCGCCGAGGCGATGGCACTCTCCGTTGTCGACACGGGTTTCTCCGATCGGGTCAGGACAAGCTGTGCGGGCTGTGCGGGCTGTGCGGGACAAGCTGTGCGGTGCGGGTGGGGCGAAGCCCCACTTTCTATCGTCGCTCGCAGTGTGGACGAGGAAACCTTGCCCTCGGCATGCCCCGACTGAACAGAAACCGGACGCCGGGCGACCGCCGGCCCTGTCCCTCCCGCCTCGTCTCCCCCTCGTCTCCGTCCCGTCTCCGTCCGGTCTCCGCCTCGTCTCCGTCCCGGCTGCGTTCCCGACCTGTCGGTCATACCTGAGAGAATGGTGAACATGGCCTCTGATCGTCCCCGCGCGCTCTCCGGAATCCAGCCCACCGCAGGCTCGTTCCACCTCGGGAACTACCTCGGTGCGGTGCGCCAGTACGTCGCGCTGCAAGAAACCCATGACGCCTTCTACATGGTCGTCGACCTGCACGCGATCACCATTCCCCAGGACCCGGCCGAGCTGCGCGCCAATACGCGTCTCGCCGCGGCCCAGCTGCTCGCCGCCGGCCTCGACCCGCGGCGCTGCACGCTCTTCATCCAGAGTCATGTGCCCGAGCACGCCCAGCTCGCCTGGGTCATGAACTGCATCACCGGCTTCGGTGAGGCCTCCCGGATGACGCAGTTCAAGGACAAGTCCGCGAAACAGGGCGCGGACCGCGCCACGGTCGGGCTCTTCACATACCCGATCCTCCAGGTCGCCGACATCCTGCTGTACCAGGCGAACGCCGTCCCGGTCGGTGAGGACCAGCGGCAGCACGTCGAGCTGACCCGTGATCTCGCCGAGCGCTTCAACAGCCGCTTCGGACAGACGTTCACGGTCCCGGCGCCGCACATCGTCAAGGAGGTCGCGAAGATCTACGACCTCCAGGATCCGGCCATCAAGATGAGCAAGTCGGCGTCCACGCCCAAGGGCCTGATCAATCTGCTCGACGAGCCGAAGGCCACCGCGAAGAAGATCAAGAGCGCGGTCACCGACACCGGCACGGAGATCCGGTTCGACACCGAGGCCAAGCCCGGAGTGAGCAATCTGCTCACGATCTACTCCACGCTCACGGGCACCACCGTCGCGGAGCTGGAGGACAAATACACTGGTAAGGGCTACGGTGCGCTGAAGACGGACCTGGCGGACGCGATGGTCGAGTTCGTCACCCCGTTCAGGTCCCGCACGCAGGAGTACCTGGACGATCCGGAGACGCTGGACTCGATCCTGGCCGAGGGCGCGGAGAAGGCCCGCGCGGTCGCGGCCGAGACCCTGGCGCAGACCTACGACAGAGTCGGCTTCCTCCCCGCCAAGCACTGACGGAGTACGGGCCACGCACCGACGGAGTACTCGCGCGGTACTGAGGAGTACCGGCGGCGCACCGGCGCGGAAGCGGGGCCGGATGCCGGCGCGGAGCGAAGACACCGGAGGTCAGTGGGGTGCACCGGTACGGCAGACCACCGCGCCGGACGCCCCCGGCCACCGCTGGAGGGCCGGGCGGTGCGACCGTCACACTGGCGAGCGGCGGCGAAGACGCAGACCATCAACACATGGACCACGGGACTGAGGAGATCGATGTGGGGACCGTAACGCTCGGCGTTTCGATCGCGGTCCCGGAGCCGTACGGCAGCCTGATCCAGGACCGGCGTGCGGGCTTCGGTGATCCCGCCGCACACGGCATTCCCACGCATGTCACGCTGCTGCCGCCCACCGAGGTCGACGCGTCGGCGCTGCCCGCGATCGAGGCGCATCTCGCCGCCGTCGCGTCGGCAAGCAGGCCGTTCCCGATGCGGCTGTCCGGCACCGGTACGTTCCGCCCGCTCTCGCCGGTGGTCTTCATCCAGGTGGTCGAGGGCGCGTCGGCCTGCACGTGGCTGCAGAAGCGGGTCAGGGAGTCGTCGGGACCGCTCGTACGCGAGCTCCAGTTCCCGTATCACCCCCATGTGACGGTGGCGCACGGCATCGCCGAGGAGGCGATGGACCGGGCCTATGAGGAGCTGTCCGAGTACGGCGCGGCCTGGAGCTGTACCTCCTTCGCGCTGTACGAGCAGGGCGCGGACGCCGTGTGGCGCAAGCTGCAGGAGTACGAGTTCGGCGGTGACGGGGAGAGCTCGGGGGTGCCCCCGCAGACCACCCCCGTCGCCACCCCCGTCGACCGGCCCGCCTCCCTGTACTGAGTCCCGTCTCCCCGCGCTGAGTCCCGCCTCCCTGCGCCGACTTCCGTGTTCTTGCGCCGAGTTTCGGCCCCGGAGGCCCCTGACTCAGACCGGCAGCCTACGGAACAGCGGGCGCGGCAGATGGCGCACCGCCGCCATCACCACCCGTAGCGCCGCCGGCACCCATACGGTCTCCGAGCGCCGCCGCAGCCCCAGCTCGATGGCCGCGGCCACCGCCTCCGGTGTCGTGGCCGGTGGCGTTTCCGGCCGGCCGGCCGTCGCCCTCGACCGTACGAAGCCGGGCCGTACGACCATGACCTGCACCCCCGTGCCGTACATGGCGTCCCCCAGCCCCTGCGCGAACGCGTCCAGGCCCGCCTTGCTCGACGCGTAGATGAAGTCCGCGCGACGGGCCCGCTCGCCGGCCACCGACGACAGCACCACCAGCGAACCGTGCCCCTGCGTCTGCAACGCGCCCGCGCACACCAGCCCCGCCGAGACCGCTCCGGTGTAGTTGGTCTGCGCCACCCGGACCGCCGCGAGCGGCTCTGCCTCGTCGTGCGCCTGGTCGCCGAGGACTCCGAAGGCGAGCAGCACCATATCGATGTCGCCTTCCGCGAAGACCTTGCCGAGCACCTCCTCGTGGGAGCCCGGGTCCAGGGCGTCGAAGGCGACGGTACGGACGTCCGCGCCCAGGGTCCGCAACCGGTCGGCGGCGGTGTCCAGGGCGGGGGAGGGGCGGCCCGCCAGCCAGACGGTACGGGTCCGGCGGGCGATCAGCCGGCGCGCGGTGGCGAGCCCGATCTCCGACGTACCGCCGAGGATGAGCAGGGACTGCGGGGTTCCGAAGGCGTCCTTCATCGTGAATCGCTCCTCAGGTGAAGGCAGTAGGGCAACAGACGGTGACGAATACGGGTACGTACGGGTGTTGGTACGGGTGTTGCTACGGCTACGGCTACGGCTACGGCTACGGCTACAGAGACAGCCGGCGTGACAGGTCCGAGACGAAGACCGCGCGCGGATCCAGTTCGGCGCGCAGTGCGCGGAACTCGTCCAGCCGCGGATACATCGCGGCCAGCAGATCCGGCCGCAGCCGGGCGTCCTTCGCGAGACAGACCCGGCCTCCGGCCGCCGCGACGTCCTGGTCCAGCTCGTCCAGGAAAGGTCCGAGACCGGTCAGCCCCGCGGGCAGGTCAAGGGCCAGCGCCCACCCGGCCATCGGGAACGACAGCCACCCCGGATCCGCCTCCCCGAAACGTCTGAGCTCGGCGAGGAAGGACGGGCAGCCCCGGCGTGCCATCCGCTCCACGATCCGCCGCAGGGCCGCCTCCTGCCCGTATCCGACGACGAACTGGTACCGGACGAAGCCGTCGCGCCCGTAGATCCGGTTCCAGTGCGGCACACCGTCCAGCGGATGGAAGAACGCCGTGAGCCGCCGCAGCTCCCCGGTCCTGCGCGGCGGCGCCGCGCGGTATCCGAGCGCGTTGACGAGCCCGGCCGCGGTCCGTCCCAGCAGCCCCGGCGGTACGAGCGCGGGCGCGGCCGTGAGATCTCCCGGCCGGAAGGGGAGCGGGCGCGGAGCCAGTGGGCGCCGCCGGGCGCGCGGGGGGAGGGCGTCCAGCGGCGCGTGCTCCGCGCGGATCAGCACCGCGCGCCCCAGAGCCGCCCCCCGGGCCAGCAGATCGATCCGGGCGCTCGCGTACCGGTGGCCGGGGCGGGAGGTGGCGAGCCGGGCGAGCAGATCGTCCAGATCCCTGGCCCGTTCGGTGTCGACGGACATCAGGGAGGTCGCCACGCGGTGCAGCCGTACGGTCGCCGAGAGGACCACGCCCGTCAGGCCGAGCCCGCCCGTCGTCGCGTCGAAGAGCGGGGTGCCGCGAGGGACCGTGCGTACCTCGCCGTCGGCGGTCAGCAGCTCCACCGACAGCACATGACGGGCGAAGGAGCCGGACCCGGGATGGTTCATGCCGTGGATATCGGCGCCGATCGCCCCGCCGACCGTCACATAGCGCGTCCCGGGCATCACCGGCACGAACCACCCCAGCGGCAGCAGCACCTCCAGCAGCCGGTGCAGACTCACGCCCGCGCCGCACACGACGACGCCCGTGTCCGCGTCGATGGCGTGGATCCGGTCCAGCGCGGTCATGTCGAGGACCGCGCCGCCCGCGTTCCGCGCCGCGTCGCCATGGGCCCGGCCGAGGCCGCGGGCGATGGAACCGCGGCTTCCGGTCGCGCGTACGGCGGCCACCGCCTCCTCGTACGAACGGGGGCGGACCAGCAGGGCGGTCGTCGGGGCGGTACGGCCCCAGCCGGTGAGGGAGACGAACGGGTCGACGCCGTCGTCCACAGGGGCGGCGTCGAGAGCGGCGGGGACGTCGGTGTCGAGGGCGGTGTCGGCAGACATGATGGTGACCGTATCGCCCCATACGGCATTCTTTGTGGCCTTTGTTGTGATGCTCGCGCTGGTTTTCCGATCAGCGGGTACACGTCGTTCATGGACTGGCTGAAGAAACTGCCCCTTGTCGGCCCGTTCGTGGCCAGGCTGATGCGGACGCACGCCTGGCGTTCGTACGAGACGCTCGACCGCGTCCACTGGTCCAGGCTGGCCGCCGCCATCACCTTCATCAGCTTTATCGCGCTCTTCCCGCTGATCACCGTCGGCGCCGCGATCGGCGCCGCGCTGCTCAGCCAGAGCCAGCTCTCCCGGGTGCAGCACACCATCGCGGAGCAGGTTCCCGGCATCTCCCAACAGCTGGACATCAACGGACTGGTGGCCAACGCGGGCACGGTCGGGGTGGTGGCCGGCGCGCTGCTGCTCTTCACCGGGATCGGCTGGGTCGGCTCCATGCGCGAGTGCCTGCGCGCCGTCTGGGAGCTGGACGACGCGAAGGAGGGCAATCCGTTCCTGCTCAAGGGCAAGGACGCGGTGGCGCTCGTCGGTCTGGGGGCGGTCGGGGTGGTCTCACTGGGGGCTTCCGGCTTCGGCTCGACCGCCGTCGGCTGGACCGCCGACCGGCTGGGCATCCCGGAGAACGGCGCGGGCGGCGTGCTGCTCCAGACCGCCGCCCTCGTCGTGGCGGTCCTCGCCGACTTCGTTCTGCTGCTGTACGTGCTGACGCTGCTGCCCCGCGTCCATCCGCCGCGCCGCCGGCTCATCGTCGCCGCACTCATCGGCGCCATCGGCTTCGAACTGCTCAAGCTGCTGCTCGGCGGCTATGTGCGGGGCGTGGCGGCGAAGAGCGTGTACGGCGCGTTCGGGGTGCCGGTGGCGCTGCTGCTGTGGATCAACTTCACGGCGAAGCTGCTGCTGTTCTGCGCCGCCTGGACGGCGACCCGCGGCAAGGCGGACGAGGCGCCGGAGGCGGAGGGGGCAGACGAGGTGGACGAGGCGCAGGAGTCGGACGTGGGGGATACCGGCCCGGAGACCGAGCAGCGCCGGGGCAACGGCAATCGCGCGGGCGGGGCTACCCGCGCGGACGGCGACGGACCAGGTCGGGCAGTGGCCAGCGCCGGTTGATCAGGAACACCGCGCCTCCCAGTACGACCAGCACCCCGCCGACGAGGGCGAGAGCCGTCCCGACACCGCCCGTGCCCTCGCCGTTCGCGGCCGCGAGCTTGGCGGGCTCGCTGGCCGTCCCGGCCGAATCCGCTCCCACGGCGCTGGGGCTCGGCGAGGCGTTCGTACGGGCGGACTTGGGCGGCACCAGCTCGCCGACCGGAGTCACCTTCCCGGCTGCCGAGAAGCCCCAGTCCAGCAGCCGTGCCGTCTCCTGGTAGACCGCCTGGCCCTCGGTGGAGGACGGGTTCATGACGGTGACCAGCAGCACCCGGCCGTCGCGCTCGGCGACCCCGGTGAAGGTCGCGCCCGCGTGCGTGGTGTTGCCGTTCTTCACCCCGGCGATGCCCTTGTACGTTTGGACGCCGGGGGCGCCGGTCAGCAGCCGGTTGGTGTTCTGGATCTCGAACGAGTCGCGCTTCGGTTGCCCGTTCTTGTCCTTCTCGACCTTCTCGCCTTCCTTCGGCTTCTGCACGTCGCCGGGGAACTTGGCCGTCACCGTCGAGCAGTACTCCCGGAAGTCCTTCTTCTGAAGCCCGGAGCGGGCGATCAGGGTGAGGTCGTACGCGCTGGAGACCTGGTTCTTCTCGTCGTAGCCGTCGGGCGACACGACGTGCGTGTCCAGCGCCTGGAGCTCTTCGGCGTGCTTCTGCATGTCCTTGACGGTCTTGGGGACCCCGCCGTTCATCTCGGAGAGCACATGGACGGCGTCGTTGCCGGAGCGAAGGAAGACCCCCAGCCACAGATCGTGGACGGAGTAGGTGAGGTTTTCCTTGACACCGACCAGACTGCTGCCCGCGCCCACCCCCGCGAGATCGGTGGGTGCCACCTTGTAGACCTTGTTCTTGGGCAGCTTGGGCAGCACCGTGTCCGCGAAGAGCATCTTGAGTGTGGAGGCCGGCGGGAGCCGCCAGTGGGCGTTGTGCGAGGCCAGCACCGCCCCCGACTCGGCGTCCGCGACGATCCAGGACCGGCCGCTCAGTTGTTTGGGCAGAACCGGCGCGCCGGCGCCGAGGTTCACCTGCGTGCCCGCCCGGCCGAGCTTGGCCCCGCCGACCGTGGACATCGAGACCGGCGGCTTCGGCTGGTTGTTGTCGGGCCCGTCGATCTTTCCGTCGGCCGATGCGGGCACGGCGATCATCACGGGAAGCAATGCGGCGGCGGAGACCGTCAAGGCGGTCTTTTTCAGAGCGGACACGATCGAAAACGTACATGGCGTGAGCATCGGCGCCGACCCGGGTGGGCTGATCGGGTCCATTACCGGCGTGTCCGGATGCCGTGTGGGTGCCGCTGACGGTATCGCGCGCCCGTCCGACCGGTTGCCCGCCGGACCCGGCTGCCGTCGCCCGGACGGCGCCGGTGATACTGAATCCATGAAGCTCAACCGCCCTGTGTCCTGGTTCCTGCTCGCCTTCGGGGTGTGGAGCTGGTTCATCTGGATCACTTTCGTCAAGAACCTGTGGCAGGACGGCAGTGGACTCGCGTTCGACGACGCCGGTGATCCGACGGGGTACTTCTGGGTGCACCTGACGCTCGCCATCGTGTCCTTTCTTCTGGGGACGGCCGTTGGCGTCATCGGGTTCCGAGGCGTGCGCGCCCTCCGGCGCGAACAGCGCGAACAACATGAACAACTGGGATAGGGGGCCTGTTCGTGGTCGTCGTGATCGTTCTGGGGGCGCTCGCCGCCGTATCGCTGGTCGCCGGGGCGCACTGGTACCTCTGGCGGCGCCTGGTGCGCGACACGACCAGCCCCGGCGGCCTCGCCCGCAGGCTGGGCACCGTCGCCGTGGTCGTGCTGCCGTTACTGTCGGTCGGCGCCGTGGTCTCGGGGCGCTCGGGAATGCCCTTCCGGGCGCAGCAGGCGCTGGCCTGGCCGGGCTATCTGTGGCTGGCGGCGCTGCTGTACCTGCTGCTGGCGCTGCTGGTCGGCGAGGCCGTACGGCCGCTGCTGCGGCGGCTGCTGGAGCGCCGGGACGCGACGGCCGGGGCGGACGCGCCGGGCGAGGCTGAGGTCCCGGCGGAGGCCGTTGCCCGTACGACGGTGAGCACGGGTCCGGGCACGCAGCCCGGTACCGGCATATCCGACGGGAGTTCGGACCTGTCGGAACCGCCCGCCCCGGCCACCTCACCCGCCCCCGCGCCCTCCCGCCGCCTGTTCGTCTCGCGTGTCGTCGGCGGCGCCGCCGCCACCGCCGCGCTCGCCACCGTCGGATACGGCACGTACGGAGTCCTGCGCGGCCCCCGCGTCAAGCGCGTCACCGTCCCGCTCGCCAAGCTGGCGCGCGGCGCCCATGGCTTCCGTATCGCCGTCGTCAGCGACATCCACCTCGGACCGACCCTGGGCCGCGCCCATGCCCAGCGCATCGTGGACACCATCAACTCCACCCAGCCCGACCTGATCGCCGTCGTCGGTGACCTGGTGGACGGCAGCGTCGAGGACCTGGGTCCGGCGGCGGAGCCCCTCGCCGGTCTCAGGGCCAAGCACGGCTCGTTCTTCGTGACCGGGAACCACGAGTACTTCTCGGGCGCCGACGCCTGGGTCGACCACGTCCGTGAACTGGGCCTCCGGCCCCTGGAGAACGAGCGCGTGGAGATCCCCGGCTTCGATCTCGCCGGGGTCAACGACGTCGCCGGCGAGAGCGAGCACACGGGCCCCGACTTCGCGAAGGCACTCGACGGCCGCGACCGGGCCAGGGCGTCCGTACTCCTCGCCCACCAGCCCGTCGTCATCGACGACGCCGTGCGCTACGGCGTCGACCTCCAGCTCTCCGGACACACCCACGGCGGTCAGCTGTGGCCGGGCAATCTCCTCGCGGGCCTGGCCAACCCGACCGTCGCCGGTCTGGAGCGGTACGGCGACACCCAGCTGTACGTGTCGCGCGGCGCGGGCGCCTGGGGTCCGCCGGTGCGGGTCGGGGCCCCCTCCGACATCACCGTCGTGGAGCTGGCCTCACGCCAGGCTTAGGGCATGGTGCGCCCCATGCCCAGGCCCGCGCCCAACCGTGTCCCATGTCACGTGACCCACGTCATGTGATCCGTGCCGCGTGGCTCCGGACGGTCAGCTCTGGCCGCTCGGCTTCCGGGAGGCGCGGCTCGCGGCCGCCTCGGCCATCCCCGGCAGGAAGTCCTCGAACAGCTCGTGCACTTCCCGTACGAGCGGCCGCAGCGCCCGGAACCGCGAGAGCGCGATGCCCCTGCTGGTCAGCCGGGCACCGCGCTCGGCGAGCCGGCGTGACCGCTCGCTGCCCTCGGAGCGGTCGAAGACCCAGTACAGGACCAGCCCCATCTGGGCGAGCCACATCAACTCCGGCAGCAGGTCGGCCAGTTCGTCCGCGACCTTCGCCTTGGAACCGGCCAGCACCTCGCGGTGGACGGCGACGGCCGCGTCGCGCGCGTGTTCCGATTCGGGGGAGAAGGGGCTCAGCGGGCTCTCGGGGTCGGCGGCGTTCTTGAAGAACTGGGCGGCGAACTCGTGGTACGGGGCGGCGACATCGATCCAGACCGTCAGTACGCCGGCCATACGTGCCTCCAGCTCGGTCTCCCGGTCGAGCACGGCCCGCGCCGCCAGCCGGTGTTCGGCGCCGATCCGGTCGTAGAAGCCCTGGACCAGATGTTCCTTGGACGAGAAGTAGTAGTAGGCGTTCCCGACCGAGACCCCGGCCTCCGCGGCGATGGCCCGCATGGTCGTCTTGTCGAAACCGCGCTCCTGGAAGAGCCGGAGCGCGGTTTCGAGGATGAGCGTGCGGGTCAACTCGCTCTTGGGGACGGGAGCCTTGGGGACGGGAGCCTTGGGGACCGGGGCCTTGGGGGCCCTGGGGACTTTGGAGCGCAGCACTCCGCGTACGTTCTTCTGATCCTGTTCCCGGTCCTTCTGGTCCATCTCGTCCTTCACACCGACCGAGCCTAATGCGAAGGCGCGGGTACGTCGCACGCCCTTCCTGGTCGGCGCCGTACGGGACACGCGGAAAGGCGCACGGGGAACACGTGGAAAACCGGGTGCCGGAGGGCGGGCGCATCGGGGAGAGTGGCGCACCATGATGAGCGCGGAGGATGTACTGGCCGTCCTGGACCTGCTCGATCGCGCGGGCATCAGGGTCTGGCTCGACGGCGGCTGGGGAGTCGACGCGCTGCTAGGGGAACAGACCCGGCCCCACAGCGACCTGGACATCGTCGTTCCCACCGGGGACCTGGGCCGCTACGACCGCACCCTGCGCGCCCACGGCTTCCGGCTGATGCGCGACGACGGGCCGTACAACTACGTCCTGGTGGACGGCGCGGGCCGCGAGGTCGACGTGCACAGCGTCGATCCGACCACCACCGTGACGGATGCCGACGGCGAGTTGGTCCACGGCCCGAACGGCCTCGCTTACCCGGTAGCTTCGTTGACGGGCTCGGGTACGGTCCTCGGCCGCCGCGTCGCCTGCTGCACACCCGAGTATCAGGTGCGGTCGCACACGGGGTACGAGATCGATGCCGACGACGTCCGCGACGTCCTGGCGCTGCACCGCCGCTTCGGCGTACCGCTGCCGCCGCCGTACGCGTGAGCCAAGGCTTCGTCAGATCAGGGGGGATTCGCTCGGGGGAGTGGCCCCCACCTGCAAGAGCCGCGTACGGAGCAGCGCGCCGCAACCGGCCGCGATCACGATCCGGGACAACTGAGCCCAGTCGTCCGGTACCTCCAGACCGCCTCTTCGTTGACGAGGCGAAACTGGCGGTATTCGATGCGGGGTGTCGTGTTCTGCACGGCGAAGGGCAGTTCTGGGGCGGGTGCGGGCATGCGGCTGTGGTCCTTCCGGCACGGATGCCCGCCCCCTCGGTCGACGCGATGGACGGCGTGGACGGTTGAGACATCTGGCGGTCCTGGCGGACGGGTTAGACGGTGGCGGTCTTGGCGAAGGCGACGAAGGCGGTCCAGGACGCGTCGGAGGCGATGAGGATGGGGCCGGTGGGATTCTTGGAGTCCCGGACGGGAACGGTGTGGGCGATGCCGTCGCCTATTTCCACGCAGTTTCCACCGTTGGTGCTGTAACTGCTGCTCCGCCACTCGACGGACAGCGTGTTCGCACTGGCCATTACTTCAGTCCTTTCAGATGCGTACCGATCAGATCGGCGGACTTCTCGGGCGACAGGGCGTCTGCCCTCAGCAGATCATAGGCATGCGAGGCGGCAGCAACCTCGTTCGAATCCAAGGCAATTCGGCCTTGCGAGAAGCCATCGACGTAGAGCACGTCAGGGCCTTCGGTGAAGCTCAAGACCGTGAATGGTCCGGCCAGCCCGGCGTGAGCCGCAACAGTGCTTGGCACGACCTGGATTACGGAGCGCGGATCCTGCCCGTGTTCGAGGAGTCGTTCAAGCTGCTGCCGCATGACGGAAGCCCCGCCGATCTGTCGTCGTAACGTGTTCTCGTCGATGATGAACCAGATCCGTGGCGGCGCGTCCCGCTCGAATACCGCTTGGCGAGTCATGCGGGCGGCAACCAAGTCGTCAAGGTTGTCCGGTCGTACGGCGCTGAGCATCGCACGGGCGTAGTCCTCGGTCTGCAACAGTCCCGGGATGATCTGACTCTCGAAGACGCGCATGGCCGTGGCATCCCGTTCCAGCTCGACAAACGGTAAGAACCACGACGGGTATGCGTAGGTGATGACGAGCGGGTACAGGCGTCCGAAATGGCCGTCCGTGCCGAACGCTGTGTCCAGGTCGCAAGCCAAGTCCTCAGAGGGCACCCGCTTGGCCGACTCCACCTTGCTGATCATGGATTGCGTCGTGTGCGCCCGTACAGCGGCTTCATCCTGCGATACGTCCGCCGCGGTGCGAATTCGCTTCAATTCGCTTCCGAAGAAGGCCAGAAGTGACGAGGTGGGGTCAGGGCCATCGGTCTCTGCCGTCATCTGAGTATCCCTCCGTTATGACGAACTCCGTGTCATGGGCTGATGCCTGGTGAACACGCTTGTGGGCGCCGAAGCTTGAACACACAAAGCAAGCACGCGATAACGGAAGGTACATCTCTCATGACCGAACAAGCCACCGATACGAGGTCGGACGACCCGGACGAGTTGGCCGCGACGGTTGAGGCGGGGGGCTTCTGGCGGTTGGTGCCCGCGTGGGTGCCACGGGACTTCGTCGAACCGACGCCCGCGCTGTTGGAGCATGTGGAGTGCGGGCTCAGGCGGTTGGTCGCATGACGGGGAGTGAGGCGCGCCGGCGCCTGTCGCTGTTGATCGCCACGTTCGGGACAGACGGCGTCCTCTTGGTACGGAAGGGCGCCCCCGGTGCGGAAGGCGCGGACCTGGCCCCGGCGTCGGCGCTCACGTGGCCGCCGTGCGAGTGCGGCGATCCGATGTGCCCGGACTACGAGCCGCCGTCGGCGCCGCCTGTCGGCGGGGGTGGTGGGCCCTGAGGCGAGGCCGGCGCCGTCGGTTCGGCGTCGTCGCGCGGCTGCTGGAGCGACGGAGGCAACGCCTCGCGTATCGGCGGCTCCACCGTGCGCTGCTCGGCGCGGTCCAGGAACCGGATGAGGCCGTCTTGTTCGAGAGGATCTTCGGCCACCCACCGCCGGAGGAGAAGCGCACGCCGTGAGGTCGGGTGCGGGTCCCGGCCCGCCCCGGCCACCCCTCGACCCCTACATCACATCGCGCTGAGCGAGCGCGCGTAGCTGATCTGGCCCATGACCATCTGGAACGTGCCCGCGTGATGGGCCGGGATCATCGTCGAGTGGTGCCTGCCGCCGCTGGTGACCGTGACCTGGATGAAGCCCGTCGTCGTCTTCTCCTTCATCAGGAGGAAGAGCAGCCCGAGCAGACAGAAGATGAAGAAGACGATGGCCAGGATGATGGCGTGCGTCGGGATCTTCTCCTCCGTACGGGACATGTCCGTCGCGTTCCAGACCGCGCCCCTCAGGGGCAGCGTGCCCGACGGGGTGATGATCGAGTCGCCCACGACCGTGATGTCACCGATCGACACCAGCGGCGTCCCGGCGGCGCCCGTCGGTACCGGGTACGGGGCGCCGGACTGCGGATAGCCGTAACCCGGGGCGGGGTTGGCGCCGGGGTAGCCGTAGCCGACGGCGGCGCCCGGTGCTCCGTCGGCGAGCGTCGGGTTGGGGAAGTCGTACTCCGGGACCCCCGGCCTGCCGGTCGGCGAGGTGCCCGGCGGCGTGCCCGGCGTCGGCCCCCATGTGTACTCCCCGTCCGCGTACGGATTGGGCTCAGTCATCTCTTCATCTCCCCGTTCCCCTGGGCCTGTCGACAGGATCGATCCTGACACAGGAAGGGCCCGTTTCTGTATGACGTACCTACAGAAACGAGCCCTTCGGAGCCCGGTGCTCAGCCCCGTGTGTTCAGAAGCGGCGCGTGATCAGCGCGCGCTTGACTTCCTGGATCGCCTTCGTTACCTCGATACCGCGCGGGCAGGCGTCCGTGCAGTTGAACGTCGTGCGGCAACGCCACACGCCGTCCTTGTCGTTGAGGATCTCAAGCCGCTGCTCCCCGGCCTCGTCACGCGAGTCGAAGATGAAGCGGTGCGCGTTCACGATCGCGGCGGGACCGAAGTACTGCCCGTCGTTCCAGAAGACCGGGCACGACGACGTGCACGCCGCACACAGGATGCACTTGGTGGTGTCGTCGAAGCGCTCGCGGTCCTCGGCGGACTGGAGCCGCTCGCGCGTCGGCTCGTTGCCGGTGGTGACGAGGAAGGGCATCACATCGCGGTACGCCTGGAAGAACGGGTCCATGTCCACGATCAGGTCCTTGAGGACCGTGAGTCCCTTTATTGCCTCGATCGTGACGGGCTTGCCGACGGCCCCGGTCTTGTCCGTGGAGATGATGTCCTTGATCAGCGTCTTGCACGCCAGCCGGTTACGGCCGTTGATACGCATCGCGTCGGAGCCGCAGATGCCGTGCGCGCAGGAGCGCCGGAAGGTGAGTGTGCCGTCGATGTCCCACTTGATCTTGTGGAGGGCGTCGAGCACGCGCTCCTTCGGATCGATGTCGATCCGGAAGTCCTCCCACTCGGCCTCGGCGGAGACCTCCGGGTTGAAGCGGCGGATCCGGAACGTGACCGCGATGAGATGCGAGGAGGTGGAGTCCGCCTCCAGCGCCTCCAGCTTGTCCATGGTCGGGGTAGCCATCAGTACTTACGCTCCATCGGCTGGTAGCGGGTCTGGACGACCGGCTTGTAGTCGAGCCTGATCGACTCGGTGCCGTCGTCGCCCACCTCGCGGTACGCCATGGTGTGGCGCATGAAGTTGACGTCGTCGCGGTTCGGGTAGTCCTCGCGGTAGTGGCCGCCGCGCGATTCCTTGCGCGCCAGGGCCGAGATCGCCATCACCTCGGCGAGGTCGAGCAGGTTGCCCAGCTCGATGGCCTCCAGCAGGTCCGTGTTGAACCGCTTGCCCTTGTCCTGGACGGACACGTTCAGATAGCGCTCGCGCAGCTCGGCGATCTTCGCGACCGCCGTCTTGATCGTCTGCTCGGTGCGGAACACCATCACATTGGCGTCCATGCACTCCTGGAGCTCCAGGCGCAGCGTGGCGACCCGCTCCTTGCCCGTGGAGTCCCGCAGCCGCTCGACCTGGGCCTCGACCAGCGACGCCGGGTCGTCGGGAAGCTCGACGTAGTCGTGCTGCGCGGCGTACTCGGCGGCGGCGATGCCCGAACGGCGTCCGAAGACGTTGATGTCCAGCAGCGAGTTGGTGCCCAGCCGGTTGGCGCCGTGCACCGAGACGCACGCGACCTCGCCGGCCGCGTACAGACCGGGAACGACCGTCGTGTTGTCCGTGAGGACCTCACCCTGGACGTTGGTGGGGATGCCGCCCATGGCGTAGTGCGCGGTCGGCTGGATCGGGATCGGGTCCGTGTACGGCTCGATGCCCAGGTACGTACGGGCGAACTCGGTGATGTCGGGCAGCTTGGCGTCCAGCTGCTCCGGCGGGAGGTGCGTCAGGTCCAGATAGACGTGGTCGCCCTCGGGACCGCAGCCGCGGCCCTCGCGGATCTCCGTATAGATGGAGCGCGAGACGACATCGCGCGAGGCGAGGTCCTTCATGACGGGCGCGTACTTCTCCATGAAGCGCTCGCCGTCCTTGTTGCGCAGGATGCCGCCCTCACCGCGGGCGCCCTCCGTGAGCAGGATGCCCATGCGCCAGATGCCCGTCGGGTGGAACTGGAAGAACTCCATGTCCTCCAGCGGCAGTCCGCGCCGGTAGCAGGCGGCCTGGCCGTCGCCGGTCAGGGTGTGCGCGTTGGAGGTCACCTTGAAGAACTTGCCGGTGCCGCCGGACGCGTAGATGACCGCCTTCGCCTGGAAGACATGGATCTCGCCGGTGGCGAGCTCGTACGCGACGACCCCGGCGGACACCTTGACGCCGTCGACCTCGGTCAGCAGCTGGTCCAGGACGTAGAACTCGTTGAAGAACTCCACGCCCTCCTTGACGCAGTTCTGGTACAGCGTCTGGAGGATCATGTGGCCCGTACGGTCCGCGGCGTAGCAGGACCGGCGGACCGGCGCCTCGCCGTGGTTACGGGAGTGACCGCCGAAGCGGCGCTGGTCGATGGTGCCGTCCGGGGTCCGGTTGAACGGCAGGCCCATCTTCTCCAGGTCGAGGACCGCGTCGATGGCCTCCTTCGCCAGGATCTCGGCGGCGTCCTGGTCGACCAGGTAGTCGCCGCCCTTGATCGTGTCGAAGGTGTGCCACTCCCAGTTGTCCTCCTCCACGTTGGCGAGCGCGGCGGCCATGCCGCCCTGCGCGGCGCCCGTGTGGGACCGGGTCGGGTACAGCTTCGTCAGCACGGCGGTACGGCTGCGCTTGGTCGACTCGATGGCCGCGCGCATACCGGCGCCACCGGCGCCGACGATGACGGTGTCGTACTTATGGATCTTCATTGTCTCGTCAGCCCCGGCTTTAGCGGATGTTCGGGTCGAAGGTGAAGATCACCAGCGAGCCCAGAAGGATGGTGAACACCGTGGCGGTGTACAGCAGGCCCTTGAGCCACAGGCGCGTGTTGGCGCGCTCCGCGTAGTCGTTGATGATCGTGCGGAGGCCATTCGCCCCGTGAAGCATCGCCAGCCACAGCATCAGCAGGTCCCAGACCTGCCAGAACGGGGAGGCCCAGCGGCCGGCCACGAAGGCGAAGCCGATCTTGGACACGCCGCCGTCCAGCACCAGCTGGATCAACAGGTGACCGAGGACCAGCACGACCAGTACGACACCGGACAGCCGCATGAAGAGCCACGCGGCCATCTCGAAGTTGCCGCGGGTCGCCTTCGGGGTCTTGTTGGTCCGCTGACGCGGCGCCTCGATGACGGGCGCCGGGTGATCGACGTCGTACAGGCTCTCGCCCTCGACGACACCGATCGCGGAAGAGGTCTCAGTGACTGTGTTGTTGGAAGACATCGGCGGACTCTCAGCTCCCGAAGACTTCGCGCACGGCGTGGCCGAGCACGGGGTAGAGGGCGCCGACCATCAGGATGAACCAGATGCCCACGGCGGTCCACAGCATCTGCTTCTGGTAGCGCGGGCCCTTGGACCAGAAGTCCACGGCGATGACGCGCAGGCCGTTGAGCGCGTGGAAGAGAATGGCGGCCACAAGGCCGTACTCGAGCAGCGCTACGACCGGCGTCTTGTAGATCGCGACGGTGTCGTCGTATGCCTCGGGTGAGACACGGACGAGAGCGGTGTCCAGCACGTGTACGAACAGGAAGAAGAAGATGAGCACGCCGGTGACTCGATGAGCCACCCACGACCACATTCCTTCCCGGCCGCGGTACAGCGTTCCAGCCGGCACGGAAAAACCCTCCGGGAGCGGGGATCGGGGCCGGCCGCCATCTTCTACTCAATCAAGCACAGTGGTGTCGGTCGCGCCCGGCCGGGTACGGTCCACCGGCCCCGGCCATCGTAGCGACGACTTGTCGGTTCGTTCGCCCGGGGGCCCATAGGTGTGATCAAACAGGCAATCAAACAGGCACGGACGGGCTACCGGGACAGCCTGAATGCCCGTCTCCGGCTATGTGGTCGGCCGTGACCGCGGCGGATCCTGCCGCTCCGGCCGTGAGGCCGGAGGCGAGCAGCCGGGCCAGCCGGCCCCGGGCGAGTCGGCGCAGTTCGTCGGCGGAGACGGATCTCTCGTGGTCCGGGTCGTGGGAGAGCCGGGTGCGGATACCGGCCAGTACGTGGTCGAGGTACTCCTCCGGGCGGTGGCCGTCGAGGCTGATCACGAAGGCGTGGCCGAAGCTGCTCTCGTACGCGGCGTGCGCGGCGCGCAGCGCGGTCCTGGCCGCCGCGGGCGCGCTGTGGGGCGGGCCCGAGGACGCCTCGGCGGCGAGTGCCTCGGCGAGGTCGGCGTGGGAGAGGTCGTAGCTCGCCTCGTCGGCGCCCGCGAGCAGCGAATCGACGTCGTGGTACGGACGGTGCGCGGCCATCCGCTGGGCCCACCGACGGCTGCCGCAGCAGGCGAGCAGCGCGGCCTGGGCGAGGCCCGGCGGGAGGGCGTTGAAACGGCGGAGGCCGTTCATGAGCTCGTTCGCGCGGCCATCGGCGGGGTCGTTCGTATGGCCGGTCGTGTGGTGGCCGGTCGTGTGGCCGGCGTGGGACGCGCGGGACAGCGTGGGCTCCTCGAACGCGGCGGGACGGCTGCGGTGTGACAGAAGTAGTGCGACATGCGCAGTGCGTGAGGGACGCGATGGGCGGACGAGACGACGGGCGTACTGGCGCAAGACGAGACGACAGGCGTACTGAGAGACGTGATCACATGAGATGTGGTTGAGCGCGGAGTGGTAATTGCTTCGTCAACGTTATCGACGCTCCGCGGAGGACGTCCGGCGGATGCGCGATTTTCACCCGGATGGGAGAGTTTCGACGCGCGCGATGGACGCCGCCGTGCGACCTTCGCGGTATTCGTCGTAATCCCGTCGCACTTTCGCTGGACAGCCGCACACAGGAGGTTTACGAGTGATGTCGTCATCAAAGGGTGCCCGAGCCGCCGGAGCGGTCGTCGCGCTGGCCGCCGCCGTCTCGGTGTCGGCATGTGGCTCCACGGGCACGGGTTCCGGTTCACCGAGTGACGCGCGGTCGCGGTCGGCGGCCGCCTCCGGGCAGGCGGACCGTTCCGCCGTGAGCCCCACGCCGTCACCCACACGGTCGTATCCGCTCTCCAGCTCGCCGCGCGGCATACCCTCCGTACGGAAACACGAGGCGGCGCGCGGTCCCGGCTGGAGACCCGCCTCGAACAGCGGGGTCGTCATAGCCAAGGGCGGTGAGGGCCTCGCCGACGAGGGCCAGCTGCTCGCCAAGGAGCTGAAGATCGGCTACCGGGGCGAGGTCGCGGCGCGGGCCGGCGATGTCGAGCTGGCGCTGAAGAGCGGCGGTGGCTCCGCCGAGTCGTACACGCTCACCACGAGCGGTGGCCGGGTGCTGATCACCGGACCCGGCCAGGCCGGGGTCTTCTACGGCACCCGCACGCTCAAGCAGTCCATCCTCGCCGACGGCGTGATGCCGGAGGGCGTCGTACAGGACAGCCCCGCCCGCCCGCAGCGCGGGCTGAACCTCGACATCGCCCGCAAGTACTACACGCCGGGCTGGATCGAGGCCCGGATGCGCGAGATGGCGGACCTCAAGCTCAACCAGCTGGGTCTGCACTTCTCCGACGACCAGGGCTTCCGCATAGAGTCCAGGACCCACCCGGAGATCGTCTCCGCGCAGCATCTCTCCAGGGCCGACGTCAAGAAGATCCTGGAGCTCGGCGAACAGCTGCACATCACCGTCGTGCCGGAGATCGACTCACCGGGACACCTGGGAGCGGTCCTGCGCGCCTACCCCTCGCTCCAGCTGCGCAACGTGAACGGGGTGCCCACGAAGGGTGCGATCGACATCTCGCAGCCCGCGGCGGCGAAGCTCATCGACGAACTGGACCGGGAGTTCGCCCAGCTGTTCAACGGGCCGTACTGGAACCTCGGCGCCGACGAGTACCAGGCGCTGGTCGTGTCCGACCCCGAGGCGTCGTACCCGAAGCTGGCGAAACTCGCGGTCCAGAAGTACGGGCCGAATGCCACGCTCCAGGATCTGACGACCGCCTGGACGAACGACCGGGCCGCGGCGCTGGCTCCGTACAAGAAGACGGTCAAGGTCTGGAACGACGGCGTCTTCCGGGGCGGTGTCGTGAAGGCCGATCCGGCCCTGGAGGTCCAGTACTGGACCGGCCGGGAGATCGGGGCCCGGCCCCCCGTGGAGTATCTGAACGAGGGGCGCAAGGTCGTGAACTTCAACGACGAGTACCTGTACTACGTGCTCGGCCAGCCGAACAACTTCGTCTACCCGACCGGGAAGCGGATCTACGAGCAGTGGACCCCGCTGGTCCTGCGCGGGACGACGCCGGTGCCCGAGCGGTACTCGAAGCAGATCCAGGGCGGGCTGTTCGCGGTCTGGGGCGACTTCCCGAACGCGCAGACCCAGGACCAGGTGGCGATCGGGATCAGGCTGCCGCTGGCGGCGATTTCCCAGAAGCTGTGGAACCCGGCCGAACCGACCCTGAGCTGGAGCGGGTTCCAGTCGCTGGCGGCGAAGGTGACCAGCGCCGGATGACCGGCTGAGAGGTGGGGCGGCGGGCGCGGCAGGCGCGAGAGTGGCGGCGCCTGCCGCGCCGTGCGTTGTGGACGAGAAGTGGCGGCCTTGTGGCGGATCCGTGCCGCCGAGGCCGGGGTCATACGGGCCGGGTGAGGCTGTAGCCCTCATATGCGTGGGTACGGGGGAGCGGGATATGGGTTTCTGGGGCTATTTCGTCGTGGGCGGGAGCGAGCGTCCCCTCGCCGAGCAGCCGGCGCTGGCGGCCGTGCGCCACGATCTGACGCTCCATCAACAGAGGGCGGACGGCTGGCAGGTGTGGCGGCACCCGAGCGAGCCCGATATCGGTGACATGGGCGCGCTGGCCAGGTCCATGGGATCGCCGGTGCTCTTCGGCTTCGTCATGGGCAGCGAATGCGTGGCGGTGGAGGCCGCGGCTCCTGAGAGCGGGTCCTGGTACGCCTGTCTGGCACGGGAGCCGATGGCCCGTCATCTCGCCGTGAACGACATGGTTCTCGAAGAGCTCTTCCTGTCGGCGGAGGACGCGACGCGACGGGCCGTCGCCTGGGCCACGGAGGCGGGCAGCGCGGTGAGCGCCGCCGTGGAGCCCTGGACGCTCCTCGAAGTGCTGCGCCTGCAGCGGCCGGAATCATTCGCCGAGGAGTTGTTCTTCCGCCTTCTCGACGGGCTCGGAATCCCAGGCGTACCGGAAAAACCCGGCGTATAGCTCTACGGAGCGAGCCGAGGGCATGGCTCCGGACGATCTACGAGTGACGTATTCCAGCCGTGCGACGCAGTAGGGGGCAAGGGGGCAGTACTGCGTCCGTGACGGGAGACGTGAATGAGCCTGGTGAAGCTGATCGCGGAAGCGGATGAGCGCGGCCTTGCCGCGAGCGGGCTCGCCTGCCTCGACCGGTGCCTGCCGCTGCTCGCCGAGGAGACCGAGGTCCTGCGACCGCTGTGGGCGGGCGTCGTCAGCGGCGAACGGGGCTGGCCGGAGCGGCTGTCGGTGTCAAGGGAGGCCCTGGACGCCGTGTGCGGCCCGGCCCCCGACGTCACCACCGCGCTCGTACGGACCATGCTCGGCGCCGCGCCCTCGGAGTGGGCGGCCGGTCCGCTGCGGTCCTGGGCGGACACCTGCTCGGTCGTCGCGCTGGAGATCCATCAGCAGTTCGACCCGGTGGGAGAGGGCGGCCCCGCCGCCGCGGCGGAACGGCTCGCGCGGTGCCGCGAGGACACCGGCGCGGTGACGGACGCGGCGGACGGCGCGGAGAGCACGGACGGGATCGGGCCGCTGGCCGCCGGTGAACTGCGGCGCCAGATCGCGATCCTGGAGGTCCTCGCCGAGACGGCCGGGGCCGCCGGGGTGCGCCGGGCCCTGGACCTGTCGACCGAGGGGCAGCGGGTGCTGCGCGCGGTGGTCTCGCGCCGGTCGCGGGCGGAGAGCTGAGCGAACGGGAAGAGCCGGTGAGGCCGGTGCGGAGCCGGTGGGGCCGGGGGCGGATGGGGTCGGAGGACCTGGATCTTCAGGGCTCGGCCATCGGGGTGACCGGATCCGTTCGCCCGCATGTGCGTGGATTCCGCATGCGACAAGGGGAGGACGACCGGGGCCGCCACCCCTGGCCTGACTGAGCCATAAAGGGCTTCTGACCAGGAGTTTTGTGGTTCTGGTGCAGGTTCTCGCTTACCGCCTGGATCGGCCCTCATCTAGGTGTTTCTGACTGTTCCTGGCCGCTGTTGGTCACGCGTTGGCCACGCGTCCAACCCGTCGGGTCGGCCCCTGTGGGCTGCCGCGCCAGAGGTTGATAACTCGCCGGTGGGGCGGCCCGCATGGAGGCCAAGGAGTACGTCATGCAGGACGGGGACGTGCGATCGAGTTTCGATTCAACGTCTAGCAGGCGACGTACCGCCACGTCGCCGATGTGGCAAACGTCCAGGTCAGCAGGGTCCGACTCGTGGGAGTCGGGCCCCTAGTTTTTCCGTGCTGGGATGGTGCTGGGGAAACTGTTCCCTCGTCACCCGTCATCACCCCTCCCCATCCCTAACGTGCTGGGATGCCGGTGAGGTCCCCATGCTGAATCGCGGGCTGTACCCCTGCGAGAGGGTGTGCGGGAGTTACCTGATGTCGAAGCGTTTCGCTCCCGTCTCGCGTCCTGCGCCCAGGGGCGGACGATCGAGCGCGTCGAAGTGTACGACGCCGGTGTACTGCACGGTGTGAGCGCGCGGCGGCTCCGCCACGAACTGGAAGGGCGGAGCTTCGCCGAGCCCGAGCGGCGCGGGAAGTGGCTACTCGCCCGTACCGACGGGCCCACCGTGCTCCTGCACTTCGGCATGACCGGACTGCTCGTGTGCTGCCGCCCGGCCGAAGAACTCCACACGCATGACCGCGTCGCGTTCACGGTGGGACATGACCGGCAGCTGCGCTATCGCGACCAGCGCAAGCTCAAGGGCCTCTGGCTGGCGGAGGAGTCCGGCGTCGCCCGGATTCTGGACGGTCAGGGGCCGGACGCGACGCAGATCGCCCGCGGTGACTTCGACAAACTCCTCGGCGGACGGCGCGGAAGCGTCAAGCCGCTCCTCATCGACCAGTCCCGGCTGGCGGGGCTCGGCAATCTGCTGGCCGACGAAATTCTGTGGCGGGCCCGGCTGAACCCGGCTCACCGTGCCGACACACTCACGGAAGAGCAGCGTGGCCGCCTCTACACGGACATGCGGCGCACTCTCCGGTCCGCGGTGCGCGCCGGCCGCGTACCGGCGCGCGATTCCTGGCTCACGGGGCACCGGGACCGTACCGACGCGTCGTGCCCGCGTTGCGGCGAGTCCCTGCGCCGGGGGCGCGTCGCGGGGCGTGGAACGGTGTGGTGCCCCCGGTGCCAGCCAGGCTGATCACGTGATCGTCAACGCGACCTGCGGCACGCCAGGCTCCGGCACAGCCGCCCAACGCCCGATGGTTGGCCGACCGGCAGGGAACGGCGAGCGACGGCCGACGGGGGCCACCAGGGCGTGCACCGCGTAGTATCGCGCCTTCACGCGCTGGGCTGCCCGGGTCAGCGACCGAGGGCCTCGCGGAGTTGCTGCTCGCTCATCGACGAGCGGCCCTCGACGTTCTTCTTCGCTTCCTCGTACAACTGGTCCCTCGTCGGTCCTTGAGGGCCTCTGTGTGAGCGCTCACCGCCACGCTGAGAGGCGGACTTCGGGTCGCGGGTGGAGACCCTGCTGGACGTCTTCGCCTGTCCCGCCCGAGCTCGCTCCTTGTTGACGGAGCGCGAGGCGATCTCCTTGGCACGCTCTTCGGAGGTGCCGCGCTTCTCGGCACCCTCGGATGACGTGCCCGGCGCCTGCCCTCGAAGCGGCACGGCATTCACACGTCGCATCCCCACTTCACCCCGCGAAGCCGCCGCCCGCGACACAGGAGCGCCGGGCGGGCCCAGGCAACACAGCTGGGGAGCCACCCTGACCGGCTAAGCCACGTTGGGAATACCGAACGCTTAATGCCATGGTGGGAGGCATGAAATGCGCAGTAATCGTCATCGATATGATCAACGCCTATGACCACCCCGATGCAGAAAGGCTCCTTCCCACGGTCAGGAATGCGCTGCCCTCCATCGTGAAGCTCCTTGAACGCGCACGAGCAGCGAAAGTTCCTGTCATCTACGTGAACGACAACTTCGGCGAATGGCGGTCGCATCACGGCGAGATCCTGGAGAGGGTCCAGTCCGGGCCGCACGCGGAACTCGTCGATCCCATTCGGCCGGACGGCGAGTCACTGTTCGTCGTCAAGGCCCGGCACTCGATCTTCTACGAAACGCCACTGGCGTACCTGCTCGGTCAGCTGGGCATCGGACGTGTAATCCTGTGCGGACAGGTAACCGAGCAATGTGTCCTGTACTCGGCCCTTGACGCGCACGTCAGACGCTTTGAAGTGACCGTCGCCGACGATGCGGTCGCCCATATCCACGCCGATCTCGCGGACGCCGCTCTGCGTATGATGCAGCGCAACATGAACGCGCAGATCTGCCCCGTCGAACACGTCGCGTTCGCACCCTGACCATGCTGCGGGCGCTCACCAAGAAACTCGAATGGCGGCGAAGCCCCCGTTGCCTCCGCCGGCTATGCATGTCGCGGGACGAACGACGAGGAAACATCCCGCTTGTGGGCGTTTTCGTCCGGCGCCATCACCGCCATTACTGGTAGCCGATCGACCGGCATGGAAACGGTCCACTCCGGCGCAGAGGCAGAATCTCACGTGTTCCGACCATTGCGAGAATGTCCCCGCGAAGTTCCGACGGCCAGGCACCACTTGACTTCAGCCGCCTCGAACACCTGTCGGCCGGACGGCATGCTCGGGACAACGCGGACCGGACACGCGCGCACGGCATACGGCGCGAGCCGGGCCGCCAAATCGCTCATATGGTGCTTTCATCGACGTACGGCGGCATCCGCACCCCCCGAAGGCCATGCGCCTTCCGGGACTCGGACCCGCACTCACCGCAGCTCACAGCGATGCGTCAGGGAGGGCACATGGCCGTACGGCACCAGCTCATCGCTCGCGAACCGGCCGCTGTCTGGAGGGTCCTCTCGGACCCGGCGCGATACGCCGACTGGGTGGTCGGCACGGCACGCTCCTTCCCCAGGGCGGGGCGCTGGCCAGAGGTTGGTTCCTCCCTCACGTACACGGTGCGGCTGGGCTCCAAGGAGTTGCGGGGACATACCGTCGTCCGGCGTCACGAGCCTCCGCAGTGGCTTGAGGTGGAGGCGCACAGCGGGCGTCTCGGCACCGCGCGCATCGCCTTCGACATCCGGTCCTGGGGCGACGAGACGCTCGTGATCGTCGACGAGCACCCGCTGCGCGGCTTCGCCGGTACGGCCCACAACCTCGTCATGGACGCGTTCCTGCAGATCCGGCACCGCGGCATGCTCGCGCGGCTCGCGAACGCGGTGGAACACGACAGCCCCGCCTCGCCCGGCTCTTCCGAGGCCGCTACGTCCGCCCCGCCCGGGGAAAGCACGGCGACCGGAGGAGGGACGGAGCGATGACCGACGCCGTGGTGATCGGAGCCGGACCCAACGGACTCGTGGCGGCCAACCTGCTCGCCGACGCCGGCTGGAGTGTGGAGGTGCTGGAGGAACAGAACGAGCCCGGCGGTGCCGTACGCAGCGACCGCGGAGTCCACCCCGACTACGTGAGCGACGTGTTCAGCGCCTTTTACCCGATGGCCGCGGCCTCACCCGTACTGGCCGGGCTCGACCTGCACGCGGAAGGACTGCGCTGGAGCCATGCCCCTCACGTGGTCGCGCACCCCCTGCGGAACGGACGCTGCGCCGTACTCAACCGCGACCGCCGCTTGACCGCGGCCGGACTGGACACCTTCGCGCCCGGCGACGGCCGGGCCTGGACCGACCTCTGCCGGATCTGGGACCGGCTGCGCGAGGACCTCCTGCGCGCGCTCTTCACCCCCTTTCCACCCGTACGGGCGACAGCCGGGCTCGCGGCCCGGCTGCGCGGAGCGGGCGGACTGCGGCTCGCACGCAGCATGCTCCTGCCGGTACGACGCCTCGGTGAGGAGGAGTTCGCCGGAGAGGGCGGCCGACTGCTGCTCGCGGGCAACGCACTGCACGCCGATCTGGGGCCGGAGTCCGCGGTCAGCGGCGGGTTCGGCTGGCTGATGTCCATGCTCGGCCAGACGTACGGCTTTCCGGTGCCGGTCGGTGGATCGGGCGAGCTGACGGCGGCGCTGGTGAGCCGGTTGCGCCGGCGCGGTGTCGTCGTCCGCTGTGGGGAGCGGGTGACGAGGGTCGTCGTACGGGGTGGCCGGGCGGTGGGGGTCCGCACCGCCACGGGCGAGGCCGTCCCCGTACGCAGAGCCGTCCTGGCGGACGTATCGGCGCCGGATCTGTACCGCGAACTCGTCGGCGCCGACCATCTGCCGTCCCGGATCTGGGAGGATCTGCGCCGCTTCCAGTGGGACTGGGCCACCTTCAAGGTCGACTGGGCCCTTGACGGGCCCGTGCCCTGGACGGCTCCGGAGGCGGCCTCGGCCGGCACCGTGCATCTCGCCGACGGGGTGGACGACCTCACGCGGTTCGCGGCACAGATCGCCATGGGCCGGATCCCCGACCGGCCGTTCGCACTCCTCGGCCAGATGACGACGTCCGACGCGACGCGCTCGCCCGCCGGCACGGAGTCGGCGTGGGCGTACACCCATGTCCCGCACCGCGTCAGGGGAGATGCCGGTCCCGACGGTCTGAAGGGACGGTGGGACGGCGGCGAACAGGAAGCCATGGCCGACCGGATCGAGAAACAGGTCGAGCGGTACGCCCCCGGGTTCCGCCAACGCATCCTGGCCCGCCGCGTCCTCGCGCCGCCCACGCTCCAGGCCGCCGACAGCAATCTGCGCGACGGAGCGGTCAACGGCGGCACAACCGCTCTCCACCAGCAGGCGGTGTTCCGGCCGCTCCCTGGGACCGGCCGCCCCGAGACGCCGGTGCATGGCCTCTATCTGGCCTCCGCGTCCGCCCACCCCGGCGGCGCGGTCCACGGCGCGCCCGGTGCCAACGCGGCCCGCGCCGCACTCCGCGCCCATGGCGTCGGCCGACTGCTCACCACGGCGCAGCGCGCACTCGCCCGCCGAGGCCGCGGAGGCGAGACCGACGGCCCGTGACGCCGCACATCGCACAGTACTAGTAAGGTCAGTTGGGATGAGCTGCGAGGCCGCCTTCGCTCGGCCGTAGACATGGCTGAACAGCGCTCGACGAGCACTGCGCGACAACCGCGTACGCGACATGCTGGACCGGCGTGCGGACGAGTTCGCCTGGTTGCTCGATCGGCTGGCCGGCCATGTGGAGTGGGGTGTCAAGGTCTACGGGCTGCCTCCCCGGCCCCGGATCACAGGCCCCGGCCGCCGTGTCGGCCGCGGCGGACACGAGTCCGGGCCGCGGCGGACACGAGTCCGGGCCGCGGCGGACACGAGTCCGGGCCGCGACTACCTGCGCAGCCGTCAGCGCCAGCGCAGGTCTGGCGAGGATGCCTGGCGGGCGGCCCATGACGCGGTCCTGAGCATCGACGCCGCCGCCCGCGGCCTTGCCGTCGACCGGGTTCAGCACCGCCTCCAGGAGGGGGAGCTCGCCACGGGTCCGGGCTACAACGTCTCCAACGACGCCTATCTCGTGCCCCGGGAACGCGGCGAGGAGTTCCAGACACGGCTCCTTGGCGCCGCCGAGAGTTTCGACGACATCCGTGTGGACATCACCGGGCCGTGGGCCCCGTACTCGTTCACCGCCTCGGACGACACCGACGACGCCCAGGAGACCCACCGCGAAGGCGGCGCCGAAGCCGAAACGACGGAACGGAAGGCGGGAACCCAGTGACCCACAGCGCTCGCCCCGCAGCACAGCCCGTCGACCGCCGGCCATGGGCCGACGACGACGCACACCCCCTTGCCGGTCGGCAGATCGCGCTGATCGATCTCCTCGACCGGCTGCTCACCGGAGGTGTGGTGCTGACCGGCGACCTGACGCTCTCCATCGCGGACGTCGATCTCGTACGGATCTCTCTGCGGGCCCTCATTGTCTCCATTCGCGCGGAACAGCGATCGCCGGAGACGTCCGTCGCGGGCCGTCGTCCCGGACAGGTGTCGGGGAGAGCGCCATGAACCGCCGCGATCGGGGACACGAATCGCCGATTCACGACCTGGATGAGGTCACCCAGGCAGCCTCTGACGTCTTCCGACTGCTGCCCGCGGGCCCGGACGATCTCCCGGCCTCCGAGAACCGGGCCCAACGGCTCTCCCGGCGACTGCATACCGACAAGGACACCGTCGAACGCGGCCTGTTGAAACTGGTGCTCACCATCGTCGAGCTGCTACGGCAGTTGATGGAACGGCAAGCCCTTCACCGGGTCGACCAAGGTGATCTGACCGAGGCTCAGGAAGAGCGTATCGGGATGACCCTCATGCTGCTCCATGACCGCATGACGGAACTGTGTGAACGCTACGACCTCACCATGGAAGACCTCAATTTGGACCTGGGCCCGCTGGGCACCCTGCTGCCCCCGCCGTGAACCAGGCCGGTCGCGGTCTTTGTGGTCCTCGCACCCGGCGGCCGCTCTCGTGCACGTCAGCCGCGCCCCTACGGCGTCCGCCATCAGCAGGGCGCTTCCCGACCTCGCACCTGCCTCCCGGTTATGGCCGTGAAGTCGAATGCCCCAGCGGGCGGCGCGTTACGGCACGGCCCCAGCCTGCCCAATAGCTGTCCGCCCGGGGCCTACCCTGCGCCGTCCTCGGCCGGCTGCAGCGGGAGGCACAGTGCCGACCGGCCCTGCCGCCACTCGTGCAGCAGGTGCGTGCCGAGCCGGCCCTCCAGCAGGCCGGTGGCCTCGACGCCGAAAACCACGTCCGGTTCCAGATGAGGTTCGTCCGCCAGCAGAGGGGTGATGATCTCGTGCCGGACGACTTGTTCGTGGACGGCATCAGCCTCCACGTGTTCGTCGTAGAAGCGTTGCGCGGCCGGTCCGGCATCCTTGCGGCGCATCGCCTCGGCCAGCCGTTGCGAGCCCGGTGAAGAGGTCACCTCGATGGCCGCGAAGTGGCCGATCAGAGCGCCTCGCAGGGTTCGGTGCAGCCCGAGCAGGGACATCATGGTCACCGGAGCCAGCGCCTCGGCGGGTGCCTCGTCGACGTAGCGGCCGTAGCCGCGCTCCAGGCCGAGGTCATCCATCAAGTCGGCGAAGAGGCGCGCGTGCATGTGCTCGGCGCGCCCGGCACCGAACTCGTCGAACTCCACCGCCACCATGGCCGCCTTGGGTCGCCCGTGGAGTCGCGGGATTACCCAGGCATGCGGGTCCGCCTCCTTGAGGTGGTAGAGGGAACGCAGCGCCGCGTACTCGCGTAGTTGTTCCAGTCGGCCCTCATGCTGCAGATAGTGGCTGACGCCTGTGCCGTCGTCGGTGGGCTCTAACAGGATCTGCGCCAGGGCCGCCTCGGCGCTCGCGGCGCCCGGCGTGTCCGCTCGCAGGGCGTCCAGGTAGCGTCGCTCCAGCTCGGCGCGTAGCCGCAGCAGGTCCGGGTCCCACTCTCGGTCGTCGCCGACGCCGTCGAACCCTTGATAGTGCAGCTCATACATTACGTACAGCGCGAGTTGGACATCCCCGCCGTAGGGATCGGTCGCGGACACCACTGCCTCCGGCCCGGGTGGCGGGCGCTGCCCGTCGCGCAGGGACGCCAGTATCGCCGCAGACAGGTCGCCGCGCGGTGTCGGCAGCCCCGGGCGGATGAGTCGGGACTCGATGTACGCCGTCGCGGTCATTCCGGGTCTCCGCCCTTGTCGTCGCGGGTGGGGTGGGAGTCGCCGGCCCAAGGGGCAGTGTCAGTGCCGACGGCGGGTCTGGGCGGCTCGGACGCTCTGCGGCGGTGGCTGGTGTCGCACCACGGGTAGGTGCGGCTACGGCGGCACGTGCACACCGCCACCATGAAGCGTTGCGAGGTGACGGTCACGCCGTCATCGCCCGTGACGGTGACCGGCCCTTCCACCAGCATCGGACCGTTGCGTTCGAGGCGTATCCGGCGGGGGCGTTCAGGGTTGTTCGGCACGTATGACCACCAGTTCCTCTTTGTCTTGTCCTTCGTCCATCAGGCCCCGTCCACCCAGCCATGCCAGTCGGGAACGCATGACCGGCCCGAAGGGGATCAGCATGCGGTCACTGACCTGCGCGCGCAGGCCGGCCTCCGTCAGCCGGTCAATCGTGGTCTCGGTCCCGCACAGCCCGGAGTGGACCATAAGCAGCACGCCCCGGGGCCGAAGCGCGTTCGCGGCGCAGGCGCAGACCTGGTCCACGAGGGCCCGCCCGTCGTGTCCGCCGTTCCAGGCACGGGCCGCTCCGCTTCGCAGCAGTCCGGCCGGGGGCGTGGGGACGTAGGGCGGGTTGCTGATTACCACGTCGTACCGCCCGCCGAACGACGACGCGATCGCGGACAAGTCACGGCGGCAAACCACAACTCGGCGGCGGGACAGTGCGGCGTTTACGCGGGCACACAGCACCGCCCGCCGCGAGACATCGATGGCTGTCACCCGGGCGCCGAGCCGGGCCGCGCCCAGGGCCAGGACTCCGGTCCCGGTGCCGAGGTCGAGAACGTCCATGCCTGGCCCGACGCCCTCTCTGCGAATGGCCCGCATCAGCAGGTGAGAGTCCTGCTGCGGAGCGTAGACACCGGGGATCGCCAGCATGCGCTGCGGTCTGTCGGTTCGTAGTACGGCCATGGAACCACCATCACGTCGTCGTCGGATGAAATCGCGCCCGACCTGTCTTCCAGGGTCGGCGTGACGAGGACGCGGGGCCACTCGGGGCGGTCACGGAACGTGCGTACCGCTGCACCGGGGATCTCGTCGGGTCCGATGCTCCCTGTCCGGCGTATGGCCGCGCGCCGCCGGTCCCCGCCCGTTGGGTTCGTTCTCCGCAACGGCGCTTCCCGGTCCGCCGGACGGGAACAGATGCCGTATGGCCGTGCCCCCCGGCGCAGACGCGCCCCTGATCATCCTGGCCAACTTCATGTCCCCAGTAGCTCTCGACCTGCGAGAACACACGACGCTGTCGCGATGGGCCGAGCAGGCTCCCCGCGAGCTGTTTCTGGCCCGGCCGGGGGACGCCCTGGTGTCGCCGGTTGTGCTGTCCGAACCCTTCACCGCATACGTGCACACCCTCCTCGGCCTGCCACACGGCTCCGTGGATATCATCACGGTCCGTGATGAACCAGGTTGGTCGACCGCCGATACGGTCCACCGCAGCCCGCTCGCCGAACGGCTGCGGAGCCATGTCATGCGGTATTCGGGCGCGCGGCTGCTGCCGATCGCGCTGGACGCTCCGACGCTAGCGCTGGCCGACGCGATCGGGGCGGCCGTCTCTCCCCTGGGCCGGGCCGGTCCGGCGATCGGCGCCGAAGCCCTGGCAGCGGTTTCCGACTACAACACGAAAGCGGGCTTTCGGGCGGCCGCCGCCGACGTCGGCATGCGGCTACCGTCTGGCCGCGTCTGCAGCGGCGGCGATCTGCCCGGCACGGTCGGCCGAATGCTGGCCCGATACCCCCGCGTCGTCGTCAAGCCGGACCGCTCCGCCGGTGGCTACGGGCTGCGGTTCGTGACCCGCGACGACCCTGCGGCCGGGGCCGAGGACCCCCGAGGCTGCTGGATCGTAGAAGAACACGTGCCACACTCGGCAGCGGTCAGCGCCCAGTTCCTGGCCACGTTCGAGGGGCCACGCCTGGTCTTCGACGGTCGCATGGACACCCTCGGCGGTACCTTCACCGGGTATCGGTCGCCGCTCCCTGGCGACGAGCGAACCGGGGTGCGTGATGAGCTGAACCGCTGGGGTCTGGCCCTGGGTGATCTGCTTGGCGCAAGGCTACGTCGGACCGTACGGAATCGACGCTCTGCTGGGCGAGGACGGCCGACTGTACGCGACAGAGAGCAACGTCCGGCGCACCGCGACGACCACGCCGCACGCCCTGGTTGGCCGCCTGACGTCCGGCAACGGCCGCACCGGCCCCAATCCCGCCTGGCTGATGGCCACCACCATGCCCGCGGTGCCGCTCACCTTCCCCCAGGCTCTGGCCCGGCTGCGCCACGCGTCCCTGGCATACGAAGCTGAGCGGGGCGACGGCGCGGTCCTGCACACCGACCGCCCGGCAGACGGAGGCGCGTGGCGCTACCTGGTGATCGCAACGGGACAGGAACGGCTGTCCGAGCTGGCCGCCGCAGTGGACGCGACGCTGCGCTGAACGGCTTGCAGGGGTGCAACCGACGCCCCTACCCGTGGGACCGGCACCGGACCGCCGTCCTTGGGACACGGCTGTTTACACGGGACTGGTGGGAGACCCCGTCGGTGTTACGGCCCGGTGGTTTCGGGGGTGGAGTGACGGGCGATGTCCGGTGATACGTGTGACGGTAACGACGATGGTGACGGGTTCCGGTATGCCGTGGCGGGTTACGTGTGAACCGACCGCCGATCGGACGTTGTCGCGGACATCGCGTGCGGTGTCCAGAGCGCGGCGGTCGTCGGTGAGTACGCAACGGACTTCGACGTGCCAGGCACCGGTTCCGGGGGTGTGTTCGACGTGGATGCCGGCCTCGGGGGACAGTGCCGGGGAGCCGATGGCCTCCCGGACTCGGGTGGCGGCGCCGGCCAGGGCCTGGCGGAGGCTGGGCTGCAGTCCGGCCACCCCGGGGACCGCCAGCGCCGCCCGGGCGGCGGTGCGCTCGATGCGTGTTGTGTTTCCGGCGGTCACAGTCAGCTCCTCTTCCGTTCCGCGGGTTCGGCAGAGGCTGTGGGCGTCAGGGGCTCCAGTACGGACACGATTCTCAGGTCGATGTCGCTGATGGCGAGACCGAGCCCTTGTGCGGCGGCGTACGCGACGGCCCGGCGCACCGCGGTGGCCCGACCGGGGAGGGGCTGGTCGAGGGTCATGGCGAGGGTCATGGTGATGGTCACCTTGGTGCTGCCGTCGTCGGGGCTGAGGCGGCAGCTCGCGGCGCGCACTCCGGGGACGCGGTCGGCGGCCCCACGCAGGACCTTCGCCACCGCGGTCTCCGCGATCCGCAGTTCTTGCGCGGGATCGTCCAAGGGCAGCAGTCGACCGAGCCGCACCTCGGCGCGTACCGCGCGCATGACCCGCCGCGCGACGGTGTGAGCGCTGAGGTGTTCCGCGCGGAGTGTGCGGGTGGTGTTGTCCAGGGCTGTCAGCCCCTCGACCGCCTGTCGGCAGAACACGCAGTCGGCCGCGTGGGGGTCGTTCTGGTCGATGAAGGCGCGGGCCTGCTGCCAGACGTGGCTGACCAGTCGCCCGCAGGGCAGCCGCTCGTCCCCGACGAGCTTTGCGGCGTCGACGTCCTGGCGCGAGGCGGCCGACTCGTCGCACGCGCGCGAGGCACGGGGGTTGTCTAGCGCCATGAGGACATCTCCTTCATCAGGGTGCGCCGTGCCCGGAAGAGCCTGCCGCGTACGGTCTGTTCGCTCTCGCCCAGGACTTGTGCGACCTCCTCGTACGACAGTCCGTGCAGCTCCCGCAGGATCCAGCAGGCGCGCTGGCCGGGCTGGAGGTCATGGAGCGCCTGAGCCAACGCGGCCGTGGCAGCCGCGTTTTCGGCGGCACGGGCGGGTTCGCCACCGGCGTCGTGGGCCGTCGGTTCGGGAACGGTGTCCAAGGACACCGCAGGCGCTTGCCCGCGCAGGACGTTGAGGCATCGGTTGGTGACGATGCGATACATCCACGTGCGGAACGTGGCGTCCCCGCGGAACTCCGGGAGGCGCCGCCATGCGCTGATGAAGGCGTCCTGCACGGCCTCCTCGGCGTCCGAGAGGTTACCCAGCATGTGGTATGCGAGTGCCAGCAGCGGTGCGCTGTGGCGGTGGACCAGTACGGCGAACGCGTCGTCGTCGCCTTCAGCGGCCCGGGCGACCAATAGCCCGTTGTCCAGGCCGCCGAGGTCGTCGCCGGGATCACCGGTCCGCTCGGCCGCAGGCGCATCCGGCCTGGTGGCCGTGCTCGGGGCTGCACGCCGGGGTAGTGAGAGTTTTCCCTGCTTCGCATCCACTGTTCGCTTCCCAAGCGATTGCTCTCGTGGGCCGCGTGACCGCTCCCGCCCTCGGTGTGCCTGATAACGCGGTCGGGCCAGGCACCCATGTTCTGAGCCTACGCGATGCGCGGCACGGACAAGTGTGATGATTTCGGTTTTTTTGTGTCCAACCTTGTGACGGGCACTGATCCGGTGTCCGTATCCCCCAGGAGAATGCCATGACGGACACGACACACCGCCCGGCCGCTGAAGGGCGCCGGGTTGCCGACGAGACATCGACAGAGCAAGGCCCGAAGGACAGCCTCCGCCCCCCGGAGAGCCGCGGGCGGACCACGATCGCGGACAGCGTCGCGGAGAAGATCGTCGGAGTGGCGACCCGCGAGGTCCCGGGCATCCACAACCTCGGTTCCGGAATGGCGCGGACCATCGGGGGCGTCCGTGAGCGGGTGCCCGGCGCACAGCCCAGCGTTACCCGCGGTGTGCACGTCGAGGTGGGCGAGCGCCAGGCGGCTGTGGACGTTGACGTGGTCGTCGACTACGGCTTCCCCATCGTCGACGTCGCCGCGGACGTCCGCCTCAATGTCATCTCGGCGATGGAACGCATGACCGGTCTGGAGGTCGTCGAGGTGAACATCGCCGTCGACGACATTGATCTGCCGGGGGGCGAGGACGAACGAGACGACCGGTTGGAGTGATCCACAGAACTCCCCTCTCCCCTGTCGTGCGGCCGGGAGCCGTGCGCGGGAAGAGGCCACGACGTGAGAAGGGTGCATACGATGAACACGACTTTGGCGGGACTCATGACCGGTCTGGCACTGGGTTTCGCCGGCTACTTCGGCGGCTTCGGGGCTTTCATCGTGGTGGCGGTCCTGGGCCTGGTGGGCCTGATCGTCGGCTACCTGGCGCGAGGCGACGTGCATGTCGCCGACTACGTACCCACCCGAAGCGGTGATGGACGTCGGGAGACAAGAGGTGATGGACGCCGTGAGACTTTCGAGCATCGTCGGACCACATACGGAACCGCCCCCCGGACCGAGTACAGGACGCGGGTGCGGTGAGCTACCGGCCCCCGTCGCGTCCCCTCCTGGGCGGTCCGGGAGGCACCAGCCGGGAGACTCCATCCCTCCAGGCTCCCGCCCTGCGCGGTGCGACTCTGATCCCCGGCACCGTGGTGGCCCGTATCGCGGTCCAAGCGGCGCGTGAAGCCCTGAGCCACCAGGGAGGCGGCGAGCCTCCCGCCCGCTTGGGCCTGGGTACCCCCCGCTCCACAGCCGCCGTCCACGACGGCTCGGCCCGTCTCGGAATTTCCCTGGACCTGCCCTATCCCATCGATATCGCCCGCGCCTGCGGCGAGATTCGCCTCTACATCGCCGAACGGGTGGCTCACCTGACCGGCATGCGTATCGACGACATCACTGTGTCCGTCCAGCGACTTGTCCCCGGCGAGAGCCTGCGGCGACGAAGGGTCCAATGACCTGGCGGCACATGACGCCGACGACAGGATGATCATGACTTCCCGTAACCCGAGCCCCCCGCCGGAGCGCGGCAGCGAGCCGCCGCGACCGCGGCCGGACACCACCGCGGCAGCGGCAGAGAATTCGCCGCAACACAATTCGCCGCCCGTTGAACCGCCGCGTCAACAAGCGCCGGCGCAAGCACCGACCCGCCGCCCTTGGGCAGCACGCAGGTTCCCTGCCGCCGCGGCCGCCTCGCTGATCCTGCTCGCAGCGGGTGCCCTGCTCTTCGAAGCCGTCTGGGTACGCACCGGACATCCCGCCACGGCCTGGTGGACCCGCCTGGCCGACGAACTTGCCACCCGTCCGGTAGATGACGTCTGGATCCTTACCGGCGCCGTCGTCGCAGCCGCTCTGGGCATAGGGCTGATTGTCCTTGCCCTCACCCCCGGCCTCCGACGCCAACTGCCGTTGCGGGTCCCTGCCGACAGTCATGGACGGATGTGTGCGGTACTTGACCGCAAGAGCGCGGGCCTGCTCCTGCGCGACGCCGCCATGCGGGTCCCAGGGGTCAGCGCAGCTCGAGTCCGGGTGTGTCGACGCAAGGTCACGGTCCGTGCCGACGTGCGGTTCCGCGACACAGCCGACGTCAAGGACGAGCTCACCGACACCATCCGGCGCGAAGAACGCGAACAACTCGCCCTGGCCCGCCCACCGCGGCCTACGGTTCGCGTACGCCGGAGCCCGACCTGATGGTCCCAGGACCGGGTACGCGGACAAGCACAGGAGAAGACGATGAGGGAACACACCAAGACCAACCGCGTTCTTCTGGCCCTGGTCGGACTGGTGCTCCTGGGCGGCGGACTCCTGACGATTGCCGCCGGCGCCGGCCTCTACCGGCGCTGGGGCCTCACACCGCCCGCCGGCTGGCCGCTGACCACACCACAAAACGTCCTGACCCCTCGGGCTGACCAGGCCCGGTGGGCCGATCAAGGCTGGTGGTGGCCAACCGTCATCGCGTCCCTGGCCTTGCTCATACTGCTCGCCCTGACGTGGCTGCTGTCCCAGCACCGACGTTGGCGCCCCCGCCAACTGCCCGTCCCGGACACCCCCCGGAAAGCCGTGTCAGTCAACGACCATGCGCTGAACGGCGCCCTCACTACAGACCTCAACACGCTGCCCGGCGCGCGGCGCACCAGGGCACGCATCTCCGGGCCTCCCACTCACCCACAGGCCCTCATCGCTCTCACCCTCGCCCCCGGCATCACACCGGAGCACGTACTCAAAGACGTGAGCACCGCCGTGGAACAGGCCCGCCAGTCCGCCGGCTGGGACCAACTGCCTTCGCGTGTCCGCCTGGACGTCGCCCGCCACGGCCCGCACCGAGCCGAATGACATCAGCATCACGATCGCGGAGGTCGCGTCCAGGTCCGGGAGAGTGCGGTGCGTGCCGCGTGACGCGCTACGGCCCGGACATCATCGAGGGGCGCCTACGGCAGCGGCGGCGGCGGACCTTGTGCGTGGTCATGGTGCGCAGGATCTCATCGGCGTCGTCGTCGGCGCCGATGGTGACGGCTTCTCCCTGGGACAGTTCGCCGGCCTTGGTGCCCGCGGGGACCTTGCCCCGGCCGAGCACCTTCACGACGATGTCACGGTCCGTCAGCATGCCTTGAGCTTGTCGTCCGTGCCACATATGGGGAGGGCCCCGACACGCAGTTCGGTCATCTTCCGGGCGGCGTCCAGCACACTGTCCTGCTCACCTACGCAGTGCGCTCCTTCGGTCATGATCTCGCGTGCCGTGGTCATCATGGGCTCCTTTCGTAGAGCGGATGCGATCTGGCTCAACGTTTGTGAGCAGGTGTCGGGTACCCGGGACCAGCGCCCCTCGCACCGCTACAACACGGCCGCACCTGCTGCCGAACCACCCACCCCGACCTCGCCGCCCGCGTCGACGCCGTCACGGAACACGCCGGGCGACTACGACAACGACGAGTAACGCGGGTAAGGGGAGTGCCGGGCCTCCCGAGCGGGAACCGCCGACACCACGACCCGGCATCCCGGGGAACGGGAAGGCCAAGACCTAGGGTGTGTCGGGGCCCGGAGGATGGGTGCCAGGAGGGCTGACCTGCCTCGTGAAAAGGCGTAACGGCGCCGGATCGAGGCTGTTCCTTGGCACAACCGACCCCTTTGAAAGGCCGACATGACTGACCAGCGGTCCCTGCCCGGACAGGACGAATCGTTTTGGATGGCGACCACCGGCGCCACCGACCACCCCGCCCTGAACGAGGACATCACCGTCGACGTGGCCGTGGTGGGCGGCGGCATCGCCGGGTTGAGCACGGCATGGGAGCTTGCTGGCACCGGCAGGACGGTCGCCGTACTGGAGGCCGACCGGATCGCCGCCGGAGTCACCGGATACACCACCGCCAAGGTCTCCGCGCTGCACACCTTGGTGTACGACCGGCTGCGCCGGACACGGGGCCAGGACGCCGCTCGGCTGTACGCGCGTTCACAGCAGGGCGCGGTGGAAAGGGTGGCCGAGATCGTCGCCACGGTCGGCATCGCGTGTGACCTGGAGCGCGCCCCCGCCTACACCTACGCGACGGACCCCGCCGCCGTCCCCGGACTGAAGGCCGAGGCCGACGCAGCCGCGGCGGCCGGGCTCTCGGCGACATACGTGGACCACACCGAGCTGCCGTTCGAGGTGAGCGGCGCCGTCCGGGTGGACGCGCAGGCACTGTTCCACCCTCGCAAGTATCTGCTCGCCCTTGCCGCGGATCTCCGGGCCAAGGGCGGCCTGATCTTCGAACGCTCGCGTGCGACCGGCCTGTCGGAGGGGTCACCCTGTCAGGTCTCCGTCGAGTCCCGCCACACCGTCACGGCTCGCGACGTGGTGGTCGCCACCCATTTTCCTGTCTTCGACAGGGCGCTGATCTTCTCGCGGCTCTCCCCGCGCAGGGAACTGGTGGTTGCCGCCCCGGTCGCCGCCGAACTCGCGCCGACCGGCATGTACATCACGCAGGAGGAGGGAAAGCGGTCGGTGCGCACCGCACCGCTCGAGAAGGACCGCCGTCTGCTCATCGTCACCGGCGAAAGCTTCACCCCTGGCACCGGCGCCCCCCGAGAAGGGTTCCGGCGTCTGGACGCCTGGATGCACGCCCGGTTCCCCGTCGGTGACACCGCCTACCGATGGGCCGCCCAGGACAACGACTCCACCGACACCGTGCCGCTCGTCGGCCCCTTCCACGTGGGCTCCCGCCACACGTACGTGGCCACCGGCTTCGGAGGCTGGGGCATGAGCGGCGGCGTCATGGCCGGCCGGCTCCTCACCGAGCTGATCGAGGGCGACGAGTCGCCGTGGGCCGCCCTGTACGACCCGCGGCGGCTGGCGAGCACCCTGCGCGAAGCGCCCGCCCTGCTGAGGCAACAGGCCCATGTCGCCCAGCATTTCGTCGGAGACCGACTGCGTACCACGCACGTCGACTCGGTCGCGGAGATCCCGCCGGGCACCGGCGCGGTCGTACGTGTCAATGGACGACGCCGCGCGGTCTACCGGGACACGGACGGTGTCGTCCAGGCCGTATCCGCCCGGTGTACGCACCTGGGGTGTCTGGTGGCCTTCAACGACGCCGAGACTGTCTGGGAGTGCCCCTGCCACGGTTCTCGTTTCGGCGTCGACGGTTCGGTGCGGCAGGGGCCGGCCGTCCATCCGCTGGCGAAGTGGGACGTGCCGGGCGACTGACGCCGTCGGGCGTACGAGCCGGCCGAACCCTAGCGTGTCCCCCTCTCCTTCCGGACGAGCTCGCCATCAAGCCCGGCGGGAAGCGCATCGGCGCAGGATGCCACCCCGGTCGCTGTCGCCGCGCAGCACCGCCGAGGCCGCGGCCACGATCTGGTCGAGGCTCGCGTGCGGCGGGATCGGCGGTTTGCCGCCCGCTGACGGTCGGTGTCCCAGCACACCTTGAGGCTGCCGAGGACCGATTTGCCACGGCCTCCCGCCCGCCGAAACCGCTCCACCAGGGACGAGTCGGGCCCCATCGTCACGATGCCGAGGAAGTGGGCGAGCAAGACAACGACACCGGACCCGACCTCCAGCCCGACCGCCGCGTTGATCACCGGCACCAGGCCGCCGGAGGACAGCGTGTTGAAGGTGCCGAGCGGCAGGACGTTCTGGAGGTACGCCGCCCCGGCGATCAGCCCGGCGAATCCGAGCGTGACGAAGGCCCCCGCAGCGAGGGCGTCCGCGACATCCAGCACCGCGAGCGGCCGGATCCGTTCGAGTACGCGGTAGTCGGCGGCAAGGTACGCCAGATGCAGCCCGGTGGCGAGGACGATGCCGCCCTGGAAGCCCCCCCGGCGACAACTGCCCGTGGGCGACGATGTACACGCCCGTAGCAGCGTCACCGGCAGCAGCGCCACACCGAGCAGCCGCGTGGACGACAGCACGCGGCCGGGCGGTGGCCTGTCTTCCGGTTCGTCGTGGGCCCGGCGCAGCAGCACGATCGTGCCGAGCACGGCGGCGAACAGAATGGACTCCTCGCCGAGGGTGTCGAAGGCCCGCTGGTCGAAGTTGACCGAGGAGACCGCATTCGCAGTGTGCTGCCGCAAGGCTGCCGTGACCGCGCGGGTCCCATACGGATGAGACGCGGTGCCGAAGTGCGGCAGTCCGGTGCAGGCCAGGACGAACATGACGGCCACGACCGCCGCCGCGCCCCAGAAGAGACCGACGCGGACAGTCCGGCTCACCGGCCGCCGCCGCCCTTCTCCTTCTCGCGTCGCGCCTTTCGCACCGTCAGGAGGATGAGCAGCGGCGTCACCGCCGTGCCCACCGCCAACTGGGACAGGGCGACGTCGGGCGCCTGGAGTACGGCGAAGAGCAACGCGAGGGTCATGCCGAGGATGGCCAGCACCAGGGCCTGGCGTACCGGGTCGCGGGTCAGCGCGGCCACGGTGGCGGTCGCCGTGACCAGGATCAGTGCGACCACGGTCAGGTAGTCGGAAACGGCGTTCATCGCGGGGAGTCCTTTCGCAGGCGTCCCTCTTGCCGCGCCGTGGCGCGGCCGATCGCCATCGTGGTCACGGGCCCGCCGAGGGCGATCAGGGCGCCGATGGCCGTGCCGTAGCCGCAGTCAGGTGGCTGTGGTTTTCGACGAGAGCAGCCGGCTGCGAAGCGGCGCTGCCGGTCGGAGGTGTACCAGGGCTTGGACCCAGCGTTCCCACAGGTCGTCGGGCCGCCATCGCTGTCGGCCGCCCACCAGGTGACCGGGCGCCCCGTCGGGATGTATGCGGTCTGCGTCGAATGGGCTACGATTAGTTATATTCATTGGGCGCATGATAATCTGCGTCTGATGAAGATCTCTCCGACACTTTTGCCGCTGCTGCGTTCGCAGATGCAAGGTGAGCTGTTGGCGCTCGTGGTGCTCCATCCGGAGCGGGAGTTCACGCTGACCGAACTCGCCAGCTCACTGGGTGCTTCGCATACGGCCGTCCTGCGTGAGGTGGATCGGCTGGTGGGCGGGGGCATCCTTCGCGATCGCCGGGTCGGGCGGAGTCGGCTGGTATCCAGCCGCACTGACACTCCGCTGGCAGGGCCGCTGGCTGATCTGATTGCGGCGACGTACGGACCGCTTCCCCTGTTGTCCGAGGCACTGGCCGGATTCGCCGGTGTCGTTGAGGCTTTCATCTACGGCTCATGGGCCGCGCGCTACAACTGCGAGCCGGGTCCGCCGCCGGCCGATGTCGATGTCCTCGTGGTGGGTGATCCGGACCCCGACTCCCTGTTCGACCTCGCTGAGGGCGTCTCGCGTCGGCTGCACCGCGAGGTCAACGTCCACCGGGTCACGACCGAGGCATGGACCACGGACACGGATGACCCGTTTCTCACCAGCGTCCGAGAGCGTCCGCTGGTCCGGTTGAACCTTGATCAGGAGGCGTGATGGCGGGTTGGGACAAGGGGCGGGCGACGATCGATGCTCTCATCGGCAGCGGTGAGATCGAGCGGGTTCCCGCTTCGCGTCACGCAGCCGAGGCGGAGCTCGCCCGGGCGCGTACGCATGTCGACTCCGCGCGTCAACTGTTGGCGAAGGACCCGGAGGGCGCGTACACGCTTGCGTACGATGCCGCGCGCAGAGCATTGGCCGCCGTATTGCAGAACCAGGGCCCGCGCGTGACGAGTCGTGGCGGGCACACGGCTGTCTACGAGGCCGTCCGGGCCCAACTCGATCCGCCCCTGGGGTCCATCCTTCGTCCGTTCAACCGCATGCGCGCCCGGCGAAACGAGGTCGAGTACCGGTCGTCGGAGGCTCCTTCGGTGACTCCGGAGGAGGTCGCCGCCGACGTGCCGAAGGTGGAGGCGCTCATCGAGCTTGCGGAGAAGGCCGTCCCGAACATGCCTCGCTATTGAAGGTCTGCCAGGGTTCGCCAGCCGGACGACGAGGTTACGAGCAGTCCGCAAACAGTCCGCAGCACAGCCGTAAGCGACTATTGCCGACCAACGCCAGTAAATAAAGGGCCCAAGCCGTCACTCAGGGTGCTATACACCCAGCGGTGGCGGAAGTCTGCCAGGGAACACCGTCTACGAACAGCTGTGGGCCCTCTTCTGAGCGTCCGCGACGGTCGGTGCCGACTGGGATCGCCGGACGAGTTCACCGCTTACCTGGGCGAGGTCCGCGCCGAACAGAAGCGCAAGCCAAATCTGATGCGCCCTCTGCACGCGGAGCTCTACCGGCACACCGGTAAGCGCCGAGTGGAGGGGGCCTCGGAAGCTCGCATCGAGGATGGCACAGCGCATCGGCCTGGGAAGGATCGGGTGAACGCCCGGTCCGTTGGTCACGGGTTGGTCATGCAGAGGTCCCGCGCCCTGGGTATTGCCTGGTCAGAGCGGGGGAATGGGAGGACGACCGAGGCCGCCACCCCCCACAGGAGAGGCCCCGGTCGCCGTCCGGCGGAGCCGCGTTACGGCCCCGTACTCATATCAGCGCCACCGATGCGTTTTCTGTCACACCGCAGAATGTCAGCGGGTAGTTGCAGGTTGTACAAGACATGGACGCGGGCCCGGGAAGGCCGTAGCGTGCAGATTCGCGTGAGGCGGCGCGGCCGGTGACCAGCCGTGATTTCAGGACAGGTTGTGGGAGTGCTGGGAGACGACGCGGAGCTGACCGCCGCGGTGCTCGCGGCACAGGACGGGGACGAGGACGCGTTCCGTACTGTGTACCGCGCGGTGCACCCGCGGCTGTTGGGCTACCTACGGACTCTCGTCGGCGAGCCGGACGCCGAGGACGTGGCCTCCGAGGCCTGGTTGCAGATCGCCCGCGACCTCGACCGCTTCACCGGGGACGCCGACCGCTTCCGCGGCTGGGCCGCCCGTATCGCCCGTAACCGCGCGCTCGACCACATACGGATGCGCGGCAGACGCCCCGTGATCGGTGCCGACGAGACCGAGCTGACCGGGAGAGCGGCCGATTCGGACACGGCGGACGAGGCGATGGAAGCACTCGCCACCGGCCGGACGATGGCGCTGATCGCGCAGTTGCCGCAGGACCAGGCCGAGGCCGTCGTCCTGCGGGTGGTGGTCGGACTCGACGCGAAGAGCGTGGCCAGGACGCTGGGCAAACGGCCCGGCGCGGTACGGACGGCCGCGCACCGCGGACTCAAACGCCTCGCCGAACTGCTCGACGCCGACGACAGCCCCGAGCACCCCGGCGCTTCTGACGCCGCAGGCGCTTCTCCTGAGGCTTCTTCCGACGCGTCCCCCGACGCCCCAGGTCAGGATGGCGGACTCGGCTGCGTCCCGCCTCAGCGCACCGTGCGGCCCGGAGCCGCGGCCTCCGCGGGTGTGACGGATTCGCGCCTGCGGACGCAGAAGGACATGTGATGGCTGACGAGCGTGACCCGTGGCTCGACAGGGACGCGGCGGAGAGATTGCTGCGCGGTGAGCCGGTCGAGACGGGGGACGAACACGTCCTGGCCCGCGCGGAAAAGCTCTCCGAGGCCCTGCGGAACATGAGCGCCGTCACATACGCGAACGAAACATACGCGCATGAAGAGGAACTTCCCGGCGAAGCCGCCGCCTTGGCCGCCTTCCGCAAGGCCATGGCCGAGGGCGCCGGCGCGCGCGAGTCCGTCCGGGGCCGCGGGGCCGTGAGCGCGGGCGCCGGGGATCTGCTCGGTACGGTACGTATCGCGCCGGCGCCGCGCGCCGTACGCGCGCCGCGGTTCGTCCGCCCCATGCGCAGGGGACTCGTGGCGGCGGTGGCCGGCTGTGCGCTCGGTGGCATCGCGGTCGCGGCGGGCGCCGGCGTACTGCCCCCGATCTTCGGCGACGGAAACGACCCGGTCCCCGCCAACTCCGTCTCGGCGGTGGCCTCCCCGAAACCGCTCGTCTCCGGCTCGTCCGACGGGAGCCGGGACCCGGCCGACCCCTCGGAGACACCGAGCGGGACCGGAACGGGACAGCCCTCGCCGCCTCCGTCGCCCTCGCACGCCCCCGGTGGTGCGCTCAAGGGCGAACACGGCGGTGAGAAGGACGGCGACGGCGAGAACGGGAAGGACAAGGAGAAGCGACCCGGTCACTCCTCGGACACCACGTCCGAGGAGTGGTTGAGGAAGACCGTCAACGCCTGCCGCGCCTATCGCGACGGTGTGCTCAACCCGCAGCGCAAGAAGGCCCTGGAGTCGGCGACCGACGGGCCGGAAGGGACCGCGCGCTTCTGCGACCGGCTGCTGGAGGGCGACCTGCACGACACCATCAGGAACGGCAACGGTGACAAGGGCGCACACGGTGGCAACGAGGGCAAGGGCGAGGACGACGGAGACGACGACGGCGAGGGTGACAGCGGGGAAGGGGGCGGCGGTGGGTTCGTGGGATCGCCGGGCGTGCCCACGGAGCAAGAGCCTCCGCCGCCCCCGCACTGGACGCCCGAGCCGTACGAGCCCCCGACGCCCGTCCCGACGCCGAGCGTGACGCCGGGCCCGGCCCCGAGTGGGACGGCCGGTCCGTCGCCATCACCGTCGCTGTCGCCGTCGCCGTCGCTGTCGCCGTCACCGAGCACGACCGTCCCGGACCAGGTGCCGGCCATGACCGCGGCCCGTTCGGGCACGTACACGGGATCTGACGAATAGCTCCCCACACCCTCCTGAACTGGAGCTTTACGGTTCCGGGACATCAGGTGTGACGTTTTTTCGGTCCGTGACGCAGTAGAGAGTGAGCCGACTGGTCATCGGCCGCGCATAGAGCCGAGGTTCCCCCCGTACCTTCGGCTCAGCGCACTCGGCGCGGGCGGGACACGTTCCCCCGGTCCCGCCCGCGCCATCCTCTCTTCGCACCTGAAGCGGCGCCCCTCTCGCGGACGTGGCCTGCCGCCGTAGGGATTGCTCAAGGGATCGTTGAGGACCTACCAGTAGATGACTACTTTGTCGCCCGTGCGGACCTGGTCGAAGAGCGAGGCGATCTTCTTCTCGTCCCGGACGTTGACGCAGCCGTGCGAGGCGCCCTCGTAACCGCTGGCCGCGAAGTCCTCGGAGAAGTGGACCGCTTGGCCGCCGCTGAAGAACATCGCGTACGGCATCGGGGTGTCGTACAGCGTCGAGACATGGTCCCGTGACTTCCAGCCCACCGTGAACGCGCCCTCACGGGTCGGCGTGTACTCCGAGCCGAAGCGCACGTCCATCGCCGACTTGACCTTGCCGTCGATCATCCAGGTGAGCGTGCGGCTGCTCTTGCTGATGCACATCGCCCGGCCCTCCATGCACTCCGGATCGGGCTTGGCGACCGGCCTGCTGGTGGACGGATGGAGTTCGGCACGGGTCGGCTTCCTGGTCAGCCCGACCAGCCGCTGCCAGGTGACGGTGTCCGTCGCGCCGGTGGAGGGCAGCCCGCGGTCCTCCTGGAAGGTGGAGACGGCGGTGACCGTGATGGAGCCGTAGAAGCCGGTCGGGTTGAGGGCGAAGTGACCGGTCTGCTGGAGCCTCGCCTGGAGTTCCCGTACCCGATCGCTCGCCGAACCGCTCGCCATCAGCGTCTGGGGCCGGGACGGGGCCCTCCGCGTCGGGTCCGGGGCCGGCTCGGAGGTCCGGGGCGGCGTGGGGGTCGGCGTCGGGGCCGTCGTGGTCTCGGCGGCGGGCTTCGTCGGCGGTGTCGACGACGGCGGCTGTGACGGTTCGGGCCTGGGGGTGGCGTTCGCCGTTACGGGAACGCTGCCCGACGGCTTGGCGTCGGCCGCCCGTCCACCGGCCGGCTGTACCGTACAGCCGACGCCCGCGGCCAGCACGGCGGCTGTGGTGAGCCCTCTGCATAGGGCGGATGTCCTGAGCATCTTCGGCGTCCCCCGGTTTCTCCCGTGTTCCATGGCATGCGTTCCTCAGTGTTCCCTCAGACAGTCCTCCGCCGGGCACGATTGCCCAAGCGGGCGAGGAATCCTGTCCCGGACTCATCTTCCCTTGCCGGGAGATGAATTCCAGTGGGCGATTCCCCGAAGTGAAAGTACTTCCGGCCATGCTGCCCGTTCGGACTGGCATGATCCCGCGCATGGCTGCCCGGCGGTGTCCGTGTCTGCCGAAGCGCGTCGGCGCGCTCGTGCGCTTTCGGTAATTCTTGATTCTCATGATTCCCCGTGTTTCCTCGTGATCTCTCTCGATTCCTCGTGAAGGTTCTCCCATGACGACCGCGTACGAAGACAAGCCGCGCCCCCGTGAACTCAACGATGTCCGGGGCTGGTTTCCCCCGCTCGACCAGGTGCTCTTCGAGAAACTGCTCACCCGTCAGGAGGAGCGGGGGGAGCGGGGAGATCTGCTGGAGCTCGGCGTCTTCATGGGCAAGAGCGCGATCTTCCTCGGCCACCATCTCCGGGACGGCGAGAAGTTCACCGTCTGCGACCTGTTCGAGTCCGAGGCGCCGGACCAGGCCAATGGTGCCGAGACGGCGAAGTCGTACGCGACGCTGACCCGGGAGGCGTTCGAGCGGAACTATCTCTCGTTCCACGACGAGCTGCCGCGGGTGCTCCAGGCCCCGAGTTCCGTGGTCGGCGACGAAGTGGAGCCGAAGTCGAGCCGGTTCGTCCATGTCGACGCCTCGCATCTCTACGAGCACGTGTACGGGGACATCGGCGCGGCGCGGGACATCCTGCTGCCCGGCGGCATCGTCGTCCTCGACGACTTCCGCTCCGAGCACACCCCCGGCGTCTCCATCGCCGCCTGGGAGGCGGTGCTCAACCGAGGTCTGCGCCCGATCTGTCTGAGCACCCAGAAGCTGTACGCCACCTGGGACGACCCTGAGCCGATCCAGGACGAACTGATCGCCATGGCCCAGGAGCGGGAGGACTGCGACCTGAGCATCCAGCAGGCGGCGGGGCACCGGATCGTACGGCTGAGGTCGCGCGGTATGAAGGCGCCCGACTTCCCCTTCTCCAAGTACTACGAGGAGCCGGAGCCGGAGCCGGAGGAGCCGGTCGCGCCGGTCGCCGCGCCCGCCCCGGCCCCGGCCCCCGCCGCGCCCCGGCGCAGGTCGACCAGGTCCAAGGTGCGGCGTGTCGCGATCGACGTGCTGCCGCCCGTGATCACCCGTGCGGTGCAGCGCAGCAGGGCCCGGCGCAGGGAGCAGCTCCAGGGCTGAGGGCCGGTACGGCCGGGACGGGGCGCGGCGGTACGACCGCGACGTGCCGGGACGCCGGACCGGATTCCCGCGTCCGCCCCGTTCCACGCGTGTGCCCCGTTCCCCGCGTGTGCCCGCTTCCCGCCGTACGCCCGCCGCTACAGTCCGTTATGACCGGCCCGGGTCATAACGGACCGTCAGCGGAGGCAGGGAGCAGAGCAGATGGCACGCGAACGGCTGACCGAGAGCGGTCTGCCCATCGAACCGGTCTACGGCCCCGGCGCCCTGGCGGGATGGGACCCGGCGGAGAAGCTCGGCGAGCCCGGCGCGTACCCCTTCACCCGCGGGGTCTACCCGTCGATGTACACGGGCCGGCCGTGGACGATGCGTCAGTACGCGGGCTTCGGCACCGCCACCGAGTCCAACGCCCGCTACCGGCAGCTGATCGCCCACGGTACGACGGGCCTGTCCGTCGCCTTCGACCTGCCGACCCAGATGGGGTACGACAGCGACGCGCCGCTCGCGAGCGGCGAGGTCGGCAAGGTCGGAGTCGCGATCGACTCGGTCGACGACATGCGCGTGCTGTTCGACGGGATCCCGCTCCACCGGGTCTCCACGTCGATGACGATCAACGCGCCCGCTGCGCTGCTGCTCCTGCTCTACCAGCTGGTGGCGGAGGAACAGGGCGCGCCGGGCCCCGCCCTGACCGGCACCGTCCAGAACGACGTGCTCAAGGAGTACATCGCCCGTGGCACATACATCTTCCCGCCGAAGCCGTCGCTGCGGCTGACGGCGGACATCTTCCAGTACTGCCGTACGGAGATGCCCAGGTGGAACACCATCTCGATCTCCGGCTACCACATGGCGGAGGCCGGTGCCTCGCCCGTGCAGGAGATCGCGTTCACACTGGCCAACGGGATCGAGTACGTACGGACCGCCGTCGCCGCCGGCATGGATGTCGACGACTTCGCGCCCCGGCTCTCCTTCTTCTTCGTCTCCCGTACGACGCTGCTCGAAGAGGTCGCCAAGTTCCGTGCCGCGCGCCGTATCTGGGCCCGCGTCATGCGCGACGAGTTCGGGGCGCGCAACCCCAAGTCCCTGATGCTCCGCTTCCACACCCAGACCGCCGGCGTACAGCTGACCGCGCAGCAGCCCGAGGTCAATCTCGTACGGGTGGCGGTCCAGGGGCTGGCGGCGGTGCTGGGCGGTACGCAGTCGCTGCACACCAACTCCTTCGACGAGGCCATCGCCCTGCCGACGGCCACATCCGCCCGGCTCGCGCTGCGTACGCAGCAGGTGCTGGCGTACGAGACGGATATCACCGCCACCGTCGACCCCTTCGCCGGCTCGTACGCCGTCGAGCGCATGACGGACGACGTGGAGGACGCGGCGGTCGCGCTGATGGCGCGGGTCGAGGAGATGGGCGGCGCGGTCGACGCGATCGAGCGCGGCTTCCAGAAGAGCGCGATCGAGCGCAGCGCGTACGCCGTCACCCAGGAGACGGAGAGCGGGGAGCGGGTGGTCGTCGGCGTCAACCGCTTCACCACGGACGAGGAGGAACCGTACGAGCCGCTCCGCGTCGACCCGGCGATCGAGGCCCGGCAGGCGGCCCGGCTGGCGCGGCTGCGGTCGGAACGGGACCGGTCCGCCGTGGACGGCGCGCTGGCGGAACTGCGGGCGGCGGCGGAGGGCACGGCGAATGTGCTGTCCCCGATGAAGACGGCACTGGCGGCGCGGGCGACGGTGGGGGAGGTCTGTGACGCGCTGCGGGAGGTGTGGGGGACATACGTACCGACGGACGCGCGCTGACTTTTCGCTGCCTCTGAACACACATGCGGGTATTGGTTCGTATGTGCGACACTCCGGCCATGCTGGGTGTGACTGATCTGCCGACCTATCTGGTGGGCCTCGTACTGATCGTTCTGCTGCCGGGACCGAACTCGCTCTATGTGCTCTCGGTCGCGGCCCGGCGCGGGATACGCGCGGGCTATTCCGCGGCGGCGGGCGTCTGGTGCGGCGACACCGTACTGATGGTGCTCTCCGCCGCCGGTGTCGCGTCGCTGCTGCAGGCCAATGAGCTGGCGTTCGGCATCGTGAAATTCGCCGGCGCCGGCTATCTGACCTGGCTCGCGATCGGGATGATGCGCGCGGCCCGGTCGCTGTGGCGCACCCGGCACGAGCGCGCGGAGGCCCCGGCGTCCATGTCGTCGTCCGCGTCCGCGTCCGCCTCGCCGACGCCGGCCGAGCGGCCGTATCGCAGGGCGCTGGTGATCAGCCTGTTCAATCCGAAGGCGATCCTGTTCTTCATCTCCTTCTTCGTGCAGTTCGTCGACCCGGGCTACGCGTACCCCGCGCTGTCGTTCGTACTGCTGGGACTCCTCGCCAACGTGGCCAGCGCCCTCTATCTGTCGGCCCTGATCTTCGGCGGCACGCGCCTCGCCGCCGCCTTCCGCCGCCGCAAGCGCCTCTCGGCGGGGATGACAACGGCCGCGGGCGCGCTGTTCCTGGGCTTCGCGGTGAAGCTGTCACTGAGCAGCGCCTGAGGGGGCGGGCCGTCGCGGCCGGCCGAGGGAGCGGTCCGTCGGGGCCGGCCGGGCGGTCAGTTCGGAGCCGGGGAAGCCGTGTCGTCGGCCTTGATGTCGAAGTTGATCTCGTCTCCCTCGACAGAGGTCACCTTGACCGTTACGCCCAAGGTGCTGCCGTCGCCCGCTGTGAGCTCGCACCGGGTGGTGGTGCCGACCTTCCCGACGAGGTCCTCGGGGCAGGTGATGTCCGGCTTTGGCTGGCCCGTTGTGGCGGCGAGCTTTTCGGCGACCGTGGCGGCCAGCTTGTCCGTGGACAGTTTCGGCGCGGACGTCCCGACGTCGACCGAGGCCGAGCAGCCGACGAGCAGCACACCGGCGGCTACGACCGAGAGGGCTGAAGTTGCTGAGGACAACCGGGTTGTGGTCATGGTGGACTCCGGTCCGAGGGATCTTGGCGAGAAGAGGCAGGAAGCATACGTGGCGGGGGATGGCGTCCGCTCTTGTGGTGCAGCGGAACATGGCCGGGTGAACGCGCGGTTATCTGCCCGGGGCGTGCCCCTTCGCCGGTGGCCGCTCTCCGCAAGCGGCAAGGTTATCGTGCAACTCCCCTTGCTGAACGAACAGTTCAGTCACCCAGTATGCGCGAGGGCCTTGTCCCGGTCCGACCTGCTCCCGCTGCTGGAGTCACGGACGACAGGAACGGGACGTCGGCCTCGCGACGCACCGTACGGTGCGCGACGCACCGCTTTCCGTGCGGTCCCTCATGTCTCCCCGTCGCCCCATCAAACGTCCTCATTTGTGCATGACTTGTGCATGAGCCGGTCCAGGCCGCAGGTGGGGATCCCGGGCTCGGGAGCGACCAGTAAGGTGCACGACAAGCATCCGTGATGCGCCAGTTGGCGCGAAACGGTTGAGGCACGCATGCAACGGGGGTTGCCCATGGGATCCGGAAACGGTGGCGAGCAGACACTTGCCAGTTCGTCGAGCGACAAGAAGCGCGCGACGAATTTCATGGAAGAGGATCTGATGCCGGACACCCAGGCAGCCGCCCGCATCGCGGAGGGCGGTGGGTCGGTGCGGCCGCCCTTCCTCGCCCCGGCGGCCCCCGTGAGTCCCCTGATGAAGCAGGACACCGGACTGAAAGGGCTTTCCGGCTGGGCCTTGGACCAGGGTGTCTCCGACGCCCTGACTGCCTGGCGGGGGCAGGCGAATCGGCTGATGGGGCGGTTGCAGCAGGAGTTGAACGGGCTGCACGGCGCGAAGAACATCTTCCAGAACCAGGACACCGCCATAGGCACGCAGGCGGACGCGATACGGCTCCCCAGCAGTTTCGACGGGATGTGAGGGGGAGCCGCCATGACACTGAACTATCACGACGTGATGACTGCCGTTCTGTCTCCGCTCACGGACGTGTCCGAGGCGTGGAAGAAGATGGGCGAGCGCTTCGGTGAGCTGAAGACCGACTATGAGACGAACGTGCAGGGCGTGCTCGGCAACGGGAACTGGCAGGGGCTCGCCTACGGCGCGCAGCAGCAGTACGCCTCGGCCACGGCCTTCGAGTACGGGGCGGCCAAGGCGGAGGCGCTGGCCATCGCCAGTCTCCTCACCGACGCGCACACGGAGCTGACCCGCCTGCAGAAGGCGGCCAAGGACCTGGTCCAGGACGCCGAGCAGAAGGACTACAAGGTCGACAGCTCCGGCACGGCGACCTATGTCGGGTACGACAAACTCTCCGAACCGGAGAAGTACGCCCTCCACCACGACCCCGACTACCCCCAGCTGCTGTCCAGCGCCCGCGAGAAGGCGCGGCAGTGGACCGACGAGATAGCCAAGGCGGTCAAGGCCGTCGACGACGCCGACCAGAGCGTGAAGCGGGCGCTGGCCCGCGCGACGAGCGACGCCTCGACGGACGGTATCGGGATCGGCGGGTTCAACGCGCAGGCCGAGGGCGACCTGGCGAAGGCGGGGAAACCGGATCCCAAGGTCGCAACGAAGGCCGACGGGTGGGTCTCCGAGGGCTCTTCCGAAGCCTCGGGCCCCGGCACCGGGGCATCGGCCACCGGGCCCGACGCCTCGTCCGGCAAGCTGGCCGAGGCCGAGGCGCATGCCGACCTCGGCCGCGCGAGCGCGGAGGGCTCGCTCACCAACGGCCCGATGAAGCTCGCCGGTGAGGCCGAAGCCTATGTGGGCGCCAAGGCGTCCGCGGCCGGCGGCATCACCAACGAGGGCATCAGGGGCGAGGCCGGCGCCTTCGCGGGCGCCGAAGCCTCGGCCAAGGGCACCGCCGACGCGGGCCCCGTCGGGGTGTACGGTCGGGCGGAGACCAAAGCGGGCGCTGAGGCCGGCGTCAACGCCGGGGCCGGCCTGGAGGGATTGCAGGCGGGCGCGGAAGCGTTCGCCGGCGCCAAGGCCGGCGCCGCGGGTGGCGCGGACATCGGCGGCATCGGGGCGGGCGCGACGGTCGAGGGCTGGGCCGGCGTCGGGGCCGAGGCCGAGGCGACTTTCGGCAAGGGCGAAGACGGCAAGTGGCACATCGGCGCGAAGGCGGGCGTCGCCGTCGGGCTCGGCGGCGAGGTGGGCTTCGAAGTCACCGTTGATCCGGGGAAGATCGCCGATACGGCGAGCGATGCGGCCGGCGCCGTGGGCGACGCGGCCGGGGCGTTCGGCGATGCGGTCGGCAGCCTGTTCTGATGCCCGCTCCCGCAGATCCACTGCCGTAGTAAGGAGAGCCCGAGATGCCCACGACCCTGCCCGTACCGATCGAGTTCGAACTGCCGGAAGGCTGGCGCGCCGCACCGCCGGACAAAGTCGGCGCGCCGGGCGCGGCGTTCGTCGCGCTGCATCCACAACCGGATGCCGGATTCACCGCGAACATCACCATCGATGGCGAGTACCGGCCGGACGCGGCGACGCTGGCCGAGATCGCCCACGAGTCCGTGGAGCGTTTGGGTCAGGCCGTCACGTCGGTCGTGGTGGCCGGGCGCCGTGAGATCGGCTCCACGGAGGCACCCGGTTTCACGCAG